>NZ_JABFAY010000047.1:0-424 GCF_017168495.1 Micrococcus sp. KRD096
GGAGACCTACAAGGACCGGGCCGACGAGGCCAAGAGCGCGCTCAGCAGCGCGGCCGGCGCCCTGGACAAGGCGCTGACCTCGGCCGGGTCGCTGATGGTCCAGCCGGTCAGCGACTGCGACCTGTTCTGGGAAGCCTTCGAGTGGCTGACCATCGTCCTGTCGGTCATCGCCATCTTCACCGGCGGCGTCCTCGCGATCCTCGCCTGGGGCATGAACGCCGTCCTGCTCATCAAGACCATCGTCGACTTCACCCAGGGCAAGGCCAGCGGCCTCCAGCTCGGGCTCGCGTTCCTCGGCGTGCTCTTCCCCACCACCAAGGCCCTGCCGGTCGCCTCCATCGTCAAGGGCCTGGGCAGCGTCCTGAAGAACGGCCTCAAGGGCATCGCCGACATCGGCAAGGGCATCAGTGGGCAGATCGGCCAC
>NZ_JABFAY010000048.1:0-441 GCF_017168495.1 Micrococcus sp. KRD096
GTAGAGACCTTTATTGAAGAAGAAATTCCATTACAATATAGAGATGTTTATAAGCAACGACTGCAAGAAGGTAAAGATGATTCATTAGAAGGCCAAATACTTTCAGTTGCTGATAAAATTGATTTACTTTATGAAACATTTGGAGAAATACAAAAACGTAATCCCGAAGAATTATTTTTCGAAATTTATGAAATGAGTCTAGAAACAATTATTCAATTTGACCATTTAGCATCTGTACAAGATTTTATTAATAATATCATTCCAGAAATGTTAACTGAAAACTTTATACCTAGAACAGAATTAAGAGAAACAACCATGAACATTTTAAATAAAAGAAAAGAGGAAAATGAATGATATGGTATTTTAGCGCAGCATTCTTTCCATGTGTCCTGGTAGTATTGTTTAGTGTAATAACAAGAAGTAAATGGGTCGGTACTAATC
>NZ_JABFAY010000005.1:0-5741 GCF_017168495.1 Micrococcus sp. KRD096
CGGTCAAGTCCCTGGAAGTGGTGTAACCGTCTTCGAGGCATGAGAATCAGGCCAGGGCCGGCATCACCTCCGTGCCCATCACGGTGCCCGGTTCTTGCGTGAGGGGCTCGCGGCAGCGGGCCAGCAGCTCGAGACCGAGGTACCGGCGGCCCTCGGCCCACTCATCCGTCTGCTCAGCCAACACGGCCCCCACGAGCCGCACCACGGCATCCCGGTTCGGGAAGATGCCCACCGCGTCCGTGCGGCGCCGGATCTCCCGATTCAGGCGCTCGGCAGGGTTGTTCGACCAGATCTGGGACCACACGTCCTTCGGGAACGAGATGAACGCGAGGATGTCCTCCCGAGCAGCATCGAGGTGCCCAGCCACGGCGGGCAACCGCTCGGCCACGTAGTCCAAGAGCCGGTCGAACTGGGCGTGCACCGCCGGCCCGTCAGGCTGGTCGTAGACGCTGTGGAGCATGGCCTTCACCGCCGGCCACATGGCCTTCGGGGTCACCGCCATCAGGTTCGCGGCATAGTGCGTGCGGCACCGCTGCCACACGGCCCCGGGCAGGTTCGCCGCGATGGCTTCGACCAGGCCACGGTGGGAGTCCGAAGTCACCAGTCTCACCCCGTGAAGGCCGCGGGCGACCAGATCAGCGAAGAACTCGTTCCACGCCGCGCCTGACTCCGTGGTGGCCACCCGCAGCCCGAGTACCTCACGTCGCCCGTCAGCGTTGACGCCGGTGGCGACCATGGCCACCGCGTTGATCACCCGACCACCCTCGCGAACCTTCATGGTCAGGGCGTCCGCGGCGAGGAACACGAACGGGCCGGCATCCCCCAGCGGGCGGTGCCGGAACGCGTCGATGTGCTCGTCCAGCTCGGCGGCCATCCGGCTGACCTGGGACTTCGAGAGCGAGTCGATGCCCAGCTGGCGCACGAGCTTGTCCATGCGTCGGGTGGAGACCCCAGCGAGGTAGCAGTCGGCGACGACCGTGATCAACGCGGACTCGGCCCGCTTGCGTCGCTCGAGCAGCCACTCTGGGAAGTACGTGCCGGCGCGCAGTTTCGGGATGGCCACGTCGATCGTGCCGGCGCGGGTGTCGAGGGGCCGGTGGCGGTACCCGTTGCGCTGTGCGGTGCGGGTATCAGAAGCGGTGCCGTACTCGGCGCCGCAGACCGCGTCTGCGTCAGCGCTGAGCAGGGCGTTGATCACGGTCTGCAGCAGGTGGCGCAACAAGTCCGGCGAGGCTTCGCCGATCGCTTCGCGTAGCAGGCGTTCAGGGTCGACAATGTGAGGAGCGGTCATCGTGGTGATGTCCCTTTCGAGAGTGCTGTGGAAGGTTCACTCGAAGGCTCCCACGGTGACCGCGTCCATGCTGGGGACGGTGTTGGCGGCCGGGGAGGGTTACACCACTATCAGGGACTCAACTCGTGCTGAGTCGTGGGGGTCAGGCGGTGGGGCTGGCCAGGGCGGTGAGCGGGATGCCCCGCTCCTCCCCCCATGCCTGCCAGTGGGCGGCGTCGTGCCGGGAGAGGGCCTCGGTGAGCTGCGCGCGGACGTCCCCGTCCGCGTCCAGCCCGAGGCCCTCGACAAGCGCGGCCGCGAAGTGCGGCTCGAGCGCGCCGACGGCCACATGGCCCTCGGCCGCCGGATACACCCCGTAGTGGGGCAGGGCCCCGCCCAGGGGGCTGCGCGGGCCCGTCATGCGGTGCCGGTTGGGCAGGGCCAGGGCGTGCGCCGCATCGGCGAGCGCCACCGTGGCATGCCCGCCGTCCCCGTCCGCGCCGCGGGCCCACAGCAGGGCCAGCGCGGCGGAGACGGCCCGCTCGGCACCGTGCAGATCCGCCGCGAGGATCCGCGGTGGAGCCCCCGGCGCCAGCAGGCCCGCCGCGGCCTGGTAGTTGATGTCATGGCCTGGCACGTCCGTGCGGTCCCCGTCGTATCCGGTGATGTCCACCTGGCAGATCCGCCGGTGGCGGGCGCGGACGGCGTCGGCGTCCAGGCCCAGCCGGCGCAGCGCCCCGGAGCGGTGGGAGGTGAGGAACACGTCCGCCTCGGCCAGGATCTGCTCCATCTCGGCGGCCCCGGCCTCGGACTTCATGTCCACGGTGCGCACCGACTGCCCGCGGTGCAGTTCCTCGTAGAGGGCCGGCACCAGGGTGGCCACGGGGTCCCCGCTGGGCGGGAGCACCGTGACGACGTCGGCGCCCAGCTCCTGCAGGCGGGCCGCGGCGGCGGGCCCGGGCAGGTTCAGGGCGATGGTCACCACGCGCACTCCGGCCAGCGGTGCGGCGCTCATCGGCCCGGCCCCTCGCCCCGCTCGGCCCGCTGCCGGAGGGTGTCGCCGGGACGGAACCGCTCGCCGTAGCGGTCGGCCAGCTCGTCGGCGCGGGCCACGAACGCGGCCGGTCCGCCCTCGCGGTGCGTCATGAACGTCACGGGCCCACCGGTGTGCGGCGGGAAGCCGATGCCGAACACGCCGCCGAGGTTCGCCGAGGGGGCGTCGGTGAGGACGCCGTCGTCGAAGCAGCGGGCCGTCTCGATGGCCATGCGGTACAGCAGGCGGTCCTGCAGGTCCTGCTCGGGCACGTCCGCCCCGGTGGCGAAGTGCTCGGCCAGGCCCGGCCACAGGTGCTTGGGGCCCTCCTCCGGGTACTCGTAGAAGCCGGCGCCCTGAGCGCGGCCCGGGCGGCCGAACTCGTCCACCAGCCGCTCCACCACGCGCTCGCCCGGACGCACCGGACGCTCACCGCCGGCCTCGGCGACGGCCTTCTCCTCCTCGCGGCGGATGTGCTGGATCAGGGTCAGGGAGACCTCGTCCATCATGGCCAGCGGGGAGGCCGGGAAGCCGGCGTGGCGGGCCGCCCGCTCGATCCGCTGCGCGTCCACGCCCTCCTCCACGAGGGCCGCGGCCTCGAGCACGAGCGTGCCGTAGACGCGGGAGGTGTAGAAGCCGCGCCCGTCGTTGACCAGGATGGGCAGCTTGCGGATCTGCTGCACCAGGTCGTAGGCACGCTCCACCGTGCGCTGGGAGGTCTGCTCACCACGGATGATCTCCACGAGCTTCATCCGGTCCACCGGGGAGAAGAAGTGCAGGCCGATGAAGTCCTGGGAGCGCTCCCGCGGGCCCTGCAGCAGGGTGATCGGCAGCGTGGAGGTGTTGCTGCACAGCAGGGTGTCCGGGCCGACCACCTTCTCCACCTCGGCGAACACCGAGTCCTTGAGCTCGACGTCCTCGAACACGGCCTCGATCACCGCGTCCACGTGCGCGAGGTCCTGATAGTCCTCGGTGGGCTGCACGCGGGCCAGGACGGCGTCGGCGTCCTCGCGGCTCATGCGCCCCTTCGCCACGCGCCCCTCGAGGAGGGCGCCCACCCGCTCACGGCCGCGCTCGGCGGCCTCCAGGCTGACGTCCTTGAGCATCACGTCCACGCCGTTGAGCGCGAGCGCGTGGGCGATGCCCACGCCCATCATCCCGGCGCCCAGCACCGCCGCCGTGGTGATCGTGCTGCGCTCGCGGGAGGGACCGCCCAGGGCCGCGCCGGAGCGCAGCGCCTGCATGTCCGAGTGGAACGCCTGGATCATGGCGGAGGAGGTGTGGCCCGTCACGAGGGACACGAAGTACCGGGTCTCGATGCGCGAGGCGGTGTCGAAGTCCACCTGCGAGCCCTCCACCGCGGCGCTGAGGATCGCCTTCGGGGCGGGCAGGTCCGCGCCGTGGAGCTGCCGGCGCAGGGTGGCGGCGAACGCGGGCAGGCGGGAGGCGAAGGAGGCCTGGGCGGGGGTGCCGCCGGGGATCCTGAAGCCCTTGACGTCCCAGGGCTTCACGGCGGCGTCGGCGTCGGCGCGGTGCTCCAGGATCCAGCGCTTGGCGGCGGGCACCAGGTCCGCGGGGTCGGTCACGACCTCGTCGATGATCCCCTTCTCCATCGCGGCCCGGGCGTCGCGGGCGGTGCCCTGCAACAGCCACTCCATCAGGGCGCGCTCCACGCCCACCATGCGCACCAGGCGGGTGATGCCGCCGCCTCCGGGCAGCAGGCCCAGGGTGACCTCCGGGAGGCCGACCTTCAGCCCCGGGTCGTCCACGGCGATGCGCCGGTGGCAGGCCAGGGCGATCTCCAGGCCGCCGCCGAGCGCCGTGCCGTTGATCGCGGCGACCACGGGGCGGCCGAGGGTCTCGAGGCGGCGCAGCTGGCCCTTGACCCGCTGCGTCAGCGCGAACACGGACTCCACATCCTCGGGGCCGGCCTGGGCCAGGGAGTCCAGGTCGCCGCCGGCGAAGAAGGTCTTCTTCGCGCTGGTCAGGACGACGCCGGTCACCGTGTCCCGCTCCGCCTCCAGGCGGTCCACGACGGCGTCCATCGCGTCCTGGTACCGCTCGTTCATCGTGTTGACCCGCGCCTGCGGGTCGTCCATGGTCAGCGTGACGACGCCGTCGGCGTCCTGGTCCCAGGTGATCATGTGCTCACTCATGCCGGTGCTCTTCCTGCCGTGCTGGTCGGTCGGGTGTGTGGGGCGCTCAGACGCGCTCGACGATCGTGGCGACGCCCATGCCGGCGCCGATGCAGAGCGTGGCGATGCCGGTCCGCAGGTCGCGCCTCTCGAGTTCGTCCACGAGGGTGCCGAGGATCATGGCGCCGGTGGCCCCCAGGGGGTGGCCCATGGCGATCGCGCCGCCGTTGACGTTGGTCTGCTCCTCGGTCCAGCCCATCTCCTTCATCAGCAGCAGCGGCACGGCCGCGAACGCCTCGTTGATCTCCACGAGGTCGATGTCCGCGGCGGTCATGCCGGCCACCTCGAGGGCCTTGCGGCACGCCGGGGTGGGGCCGGTGAGCATGATGGTGGGCTCGGAGCCGACGACGGCGGCGGAGACGATCCGGGCCCGCGGACTCATCCCGGCCCGCCGGCCGGCCTCCTCGGAGCCGATCAGCGTCAGCGCGGCGCCGTCGACGATGCCCGAGGAGTTGCCGGGGTGGTGCAGGTGCTCGATCCCCGCCAGCGAGCTGTACTTCTCCAGCGCCACGGCGTCGAAGCCCGCCTCCCGGCCCAGCGCCTCGAAGGAGGGCTTGAGCGTGGCCAGGGTCTCCACGGACGAGTCGGGGCGGATGGTCTCGTCCCGGTCCAGCACGGTCATCCCGTTCATGTCCGTCACCGGGACCACGGAGCGGGCGAACCGGCCCTCCTGCCACGCCGCCGCAGCACGGCGGTGGCTCTGCGCGGCGAAGCGGTCCAGCTCTGCGCGGCTGAATCCCTCACGGGTGGCGATCAGGTCCGCGGAGACGCCCTGCGGGACGAAGTCGGTGGCCAGGGAGGTGGCCGGGTCCATGGCCCACGCGCCGCCGTCGGAGCCCATGGGCACGCGGGACATGGACTCCACGCCGCCGGCCACGAGCAGAGACTCCCAGCCGGAGCGGATGCGGGCGGCGGCCTGGTTCACGGCCTCGAGCCCGGAGGCGCAGAACCGGTTCAGCTGCACGCCGGCCACGGTCTGCGGCAGGCCCGCCTTGAGGGCGGCCACCCGGGGCAGGACCGCGCCCTGGTCGCCCACCGGGCTGACGCAGCCGAGGATCATGTCCTCGATGTCGGCGGGGTCGAGCCCCTCATGGCGGTCGCGCAGCGCGTGGGTCAGGCCGACGACGAGGTCGATCGGCTTGACCTCGTGGAGGGAGCCGGAGGGCTTGCCGGCACCGCGCGGCGTGCGGAGGGCGTCGTAGAGGAAGGCGTCCTGGGTCACGGGGTCTCCTGGGGTCGGGGT
>NZ_JABFAY010000049.1:0-1083 GCF_017168495.1 Micrococcus sp. KRD096
GTGAAGATCACCCCCACGGCGGTCCAGCCCTACGCGGGGAGGTCGACGCGCACGTCCCTCGGCGCACCGCAGGCGGGCGACACCTACACCGTCACCGTCAAGGGTGCGACCGCGACCGTGACTGGCACCCGCGCAGGCGGTGCGACCATCGGGACGGATTCCTTCCCGATCACCCGCGACGGCGGACGCTACACGTCGATCAAGGCAACGGCAGGTAACACCGCCGGGACGCTCGACAACCTCATCTGGAAGGGGGTCTGACGTGGGGCTTCTGGGCTTTATGGCTAAGCCGTCTCCGCCCGCGCCGCCCGCGCTGCGTGTCATCGTGGACCCGGAGCCGGCGTCGGTCCCGTACCTCCACGGGGCGGGGAACAGCTACAACCCTCCCGTGCCGATCCTCGCAGATCACGTCACTACCCCGGACGGGTCCGTCGCGCACTCCACCGCCGGGTCCTACGTCCACCCGTCCGTCCTCGACTTCCACTCGCTCACCCCGTCCGGCAAGTTCGGCGGGCACCGCTACTGGATGGCGAACTCGGAGTACAGTGCGGCAGGCAAAGAGGACACGATGATCCTGCGCTCCGACGACGGGTACGAGTGGAGGCAGCCCACCGGCGCTAAGCCCGGGCCACTGTGGCGCACCTCCGACCACCCGGAACAGGCACCGAGCGGATCGAGCGTCAACACCGACAACGAGCTCGCATACGACGCCGCCACGGGCACCCTCTACGTGTACTGGAGGCAGGACATCACCGAGGGCTGGTGCTGGATGTCGAAGACGACGGACGGCATCACCTGGACCTTGCCGCGCAGAATCCTCACGGCGGACCGCATGACCACCATCTCCATGTCCATCGTCCCGGACGGCTCAGGCGGATGGTGGATGTTCAACTGGGGGCGCGAAATCGGGCGGCGGACCGCCCCTACCCTGGAAGGCCCGTGGAGCGACCGCACACCAGTGCAGGGCCTCCCGGGCTGGCACGGCGGCATCTACCGCGACCCGGACACGGGCGTCCTATACGCGGTGGGGTCCACGCGCCCGAACCTCTCCGCCGCCCGCTCCGAAGACAACGGCCTCACCTG
>NZ_JABFAY010000050.1:0-423 GCF_017168495.1 Micrococcus sp. KRD096
GTTATAGGTTGTGCCACAGTAGTTAAAGGTGGTGAGACGTACGCTGCATAATCAATGTCGTCATAACCTATTAATGAGATATCTTTCGGGATACTGATGCCATGTTCAATTAATCCTCGTAAAATACCAATAGCGAGTTCATCGTTAATGGCGAAGATTGCAGTGGCAGATTGAACCATGATGTCATCAACAATGGTTAGCCCACCGTGCTTAGATAATTCAGTATGGACGATTTGTGGTTCGGGCAATTGATTCGCGCGCAAAGTATCAACAAATCCAGCGACACGAGTCGACATATTCGCCATCATGTCATATGGTGCAACAATCATCATATTGTTGTGACCGAGTTCTACTAAATGTTGTGCTGCAAGTTGTCCGCCTTGATATTCATTTGTCCGAACAAAATCTGTATAGCCTTGATGG
>NZ_JABFAY010000051.1:0-388 GCF_017168495.1 Micrococcus sp. KRD096
ACGCCGGACTGCTCGCCGCGCAGGAGCACCTGTTCTCCCTCGGGGTGACCGGCTGGCAGGACGCCATGATCGGCGTCTTCTCCGGCAACCCCGACAACTTCGACGTCTACCTGCGCGCGGCGCGTGAAGGCTCCCTGCTCGCCCGCGTCGTCGGCGCCCTGTGGTGGGACCGCGAACGCGGCCTGGAACAGCTTCCCGAACTGGAGGAGCGCCGCCGCACCGGACAGGTGGGCCGCTTCAACGCCACCAGCGTGAAGATCATGCAGGACGGCGTGGCGGAGAACTTCACCGCCGGAATGCTGGAGCCCTACCTCGACGGCTGCGGCTGCCCCACCGCCAACTCTGGGCTCAGTTTCGTCGAACCCGCCCTGCTCACCGAGGCGGTGTG
>NZ_JABFAY010000052.1:0-5895 GCF_017168495.1 Micrococcus sp. KRD096
GTGCGAGGCCCTCCCCCAAAGAATGTCCGGCGGCGACCTACTCTCCCACAACCTCCCGGCTGCAGTACCATCGGCGCTGTGGGCCTTAGCTTCCGGGTTCGGAATGGAACCGGGCGTTTCCCCCACGCTATGACCGCCGTAACCCTAACCCCACACCACCACCCTCAACACGGGCAACAGCAGGGAAACCTACGGGTCACACAACAGTGACACTATTCAACTCAAAACACCCCAACCACCCACCAACAGGCAGACAGCCGGTTGCAATCAGACAACCGCACAGTGGACGCGAACACCAACCCATCACCTTGAAGCAAGCAATGGGATAAGAGTGTGTGTAAGTCATCGGCCTATTAGTACTGGTCAGCTTCACGAGTCTTCAGTCCTCGCTTCCACATCCAGCCTATCAACCCAGTGTTCTAGCTGGGGGCCTCACACCCTCAAAGGGGCAAGGAAATCTCATCTCGAAGCCGGCTTCCCGCTTAGATGCTTTCAGCGGTTATCCATCCCGAACGTAGCTAATCAGCCATGCACCTGGCGGTACAACTGACATACCAGAGGTTCGTCCGTCCCGGTCCTCTCGTACTAAGGACAGACCTTCTCAAATTTCCAACGCGCGCAGAGGATAGGGACCGAACTGTCTCACGACGTTCTGAACCCAGCTCGCGTACCGCTTTAATGGGCGAACAGCCCAACCCTTGGGACCTACTCCAGCCCCAGGATGCGACGAGCCGACATCGAGGTGCCAAACCATGCCGTCGATATGGACTCTTGGGCAAGATCAGCCTGTTATCCCCGAGGTACCTTTTATCCGTTGAGCGACGGCCGTTCCACAACGAGCCGCCGGATCACTAGTCCCGACTTTCGTCCCTGCTCGAGCTGCCACTCTCACAGTCAAGCTCCCTTGTGCACTTGCACTCGACACCTGATTGCCAACCAGGCTGAGGGAACCTTTGGGCGCCTCCGTTACATTTTGGGAGGCAACCGCCCCAGTTAAACTACCCATCAGGCACTGTCCCTGACCCGGATCACGGGCCGAAGTTAGATATCCAGAGTGACCAGAGTGGTATTTCAACGGCGACTCCACGAACACTGGCGTGCCCGCTTCACAGTCTCCCACCTATCCTACACAAGTCACACCGAATACCAATACCAAACTATAGTAAAGGTCACGGGGTCTTTCCGTCCTTCTGCGCGTAACGAGCATCTTTACTCGTAATGCAATTTCGCCGAGTTCACGGTTGAGACAGCGGGGAAGTCGTTACTCCATTCGTGCAGGTCGGAACTTACCCGACAAGGAATTTCGCTACCTTAGGATGGTTATAGTTACCACCGCCGTTTACTGGGGCTTAAGTTCTCCGCTTCGCCGAAGCTAACAGGTCCCCTTAACCTTCCAGCACCGGGCAGGAGTCAGTCCATATACATCGTCTTACGACTTCGCATGGACCTGTGTTTTTGATAAACAGTCGCTTCCCCCTGGTCTCTGCGGCCCCGATCCCCTCACACCAGCACGTGGTGCTCAAGGTTGGGGCCCCCCTTCTCCCGAAGTTACGGGGGCATTTTGCCGAGTTCCTTAACCATGATTCTCTCGATCGCCTTAGTATTCTCTACCTGACCACCTGTGTCGGTTTAGGGTACGGGCAGTTTGAACCTCACGCCGATGCTTTTCTAGGCAGCATAGGATCACCGGATCACCCACCACGTGGGCGCCCATCAGGTCTCAGGCATACAGCCGGCGGATTTACCTACCGGCAGCCCTACACCCTTAGACCAGGTCATTTCCATTGCCCGGCCCGGCTACCTTCCTGCGTCACACCTGTTAATGCGCTTGCCTCCCCGGTTCAGGTCCCGCGCTCCCCATCACCGACCCCGTCAAAGACGGGGTTCGGGATGGTTCGGGCGGTTAGTATCACCGGCTCAGCATGGGCGGTTCTTCACTGGTACGGGAATATCAACCCGTTGTCCATCGACTACGCCTGTCGGCCTCGCCTTAGGTCCCGACTTACCCAGGGCAGATTAGCTTGACCCTGGAACCCTTAGTCATCCGGCGGACGGGTTTCTCACCCGTCTTTCGCTACTCATGCCTGCATTCTCACTCGTCCACAATCCACCAGAAGTTACCCGCTGGCTTCACCTCGTGAACGACGCTCCCCTACCCATCCAGCAAAACTGAATGCCACGGTTTCGGCGGTGTACTTGAGCCCCGCTACATTGTCGGCGCGGAATCACTTGACCAGTGAGCTATTACGCACTCTTTCAAGGGTGGCTGCTTCTAAGCCAACCTCCTGGTTGTCTCAGCAACTCCACATCCTTTCCCACTTAGCACACGCTTAGGGGCCTTAACCGGTGGTCTGGGCTGTTTCCCTCTCGACTATGAAGCTTATCCCCCACAGTCTCACTGCCACGCTCTCACTTCCCGGCATTCGGAGTTTGGCTGAAGTCAGTAACCTTGTAGGGCCCATCGTCCATCCAGTAGCTCTACCTCCGGGAAGAAACACGTGACGCTGCACCTAAATGCATTTCGGGGAGAACCAGCTATCACGGAGTTTGATTGGCCTTTCACCCCTACCCACAGCTCATCCCCTCCATTTTCAACTGAAGTGGGTTCGGTCCTCCACGCGCTCTTACACGCGCTTCAACCTGGCCATGGGTAGATCACTCCGCTTCGGGTCTAGGACACGCGACTCAATCGCCCTATTCAGACTCGCTTTCGCTACGGCTTCCCCACACGGGTTAACCTCGCCACGTATCACTAACTCGCAGGCTCATTCTTCAAAAGGCACGCTGTCACCCCACAAGGAGGCTCCAACGGTTTGTAGGCACATGGTTTCAGGTACTATTTCACTCCCCTCCCGGGGTACTTTTCACCATTCCCTCACGGTACTGATCCGCTATCGGTCAACAGGTAGTATTCAGGCTTACCAGGTGGTCCTGGCAGATTCACACGGGATTCCTCGGGCCCCGTGCTACTCGGGCAACCCCCCAACAGCGGCGGAACACATTTCGACTACGGGACTCTCACCCACTACGGTCCAGCATCCACACTGGTTCGTCTATATGCCCGCACCTCACTGCGCCATGCCGGCAGACATGACAAGGAGGGGCCCACAACACCGCACATGCAACCCCTGCCGGGTATCACACACATACGGTTTAGCCCCATCCGCGTTCGCTCGCCACTACTAACGGAATCACTTTTGTTTTCTCTTCCTGTGGGTACTGAGATGTTTCACTTCCCCACGTTCCCTCCACCCGGTCTATGTGTTCAACCGGGGGTCACACGACACGTCGTGCGGGGTTTCCCCATTCGGAAATCCTGGTCTCAACGTCCGGTTATCGACTCCACCAGGCTTATCGCAGATTCCCACGTCCTTCTTCGGCTCCTGTTGCCAAGGCATCCACCATGCGCCCTTGGAAACTTTCACACACAATGAAAGTCCTCAAATGAGCAATATCTAACTAAGATGTCATTCTCGGCATCACCACACCTCACACACCACCCCAGGGGGGACAGTGCGATCAACGATGCAGCAACAAAAAAAATAAGATGCTCGCGTCCACTATGCAGTTCTCAAACAACAACCCACACCCCATCCACCAACCCACAAGGCCAGCTTCACAAGATACGGAGACCAGAAACAACAACCCCAACCCTCACAGATCAGGGTGCCTGCTGTTCCAGGACCCAACAGTGTGCCAACACCAGCTCGCAGCCACCAACACCACCCATTCCAACCACGCCCGCAAAGGCATGACGTACTCGAGCACTGCCGGCACCACCACTGGCACCATTCATTGATGTTCCACCCATGAGCAACCCGCCATCACACACGCGGTGATGCAACGGGCACTAATGCTCCTTAGAAAGGAGGTGATCCAGCCGCACCTTCCGGTACGGCTACCTTGTTACGACTTAGTCCCAATCGCTGGTCCCACCTTCGACGGCTCCCCCCACAAGGGTTAGGCCACCGGCTTCGGGTGTTACCAACTTTCGTGACTTGACGGGCGGTGTGTACAAGGCCCGGGAACGTATTCACCGCAGCGTTGCTGATCTGCGATTACTAGCGACTCCGACTTCATGGGGTCGAGTTGCAGACCCCAATCCGAACTGAGACCGGCTTTTTGGGATTAGCTCCACCTCACAGTATCGCAACCCATTGTACCGGCCATTGTAGCATGCGTGAAGCCCAAGACATAAGGGGCATGATGATTTGACGTCGTCCTCACCTTCCTCCGAGTTGACCCCGGCAGTCTCCCATGAGTCCCCACCACGACGTGCTGGCAACATGGAACGAGGGTTGCGCTCGTTGCGGGACTTAACCCAACATCTCACGACACGAGCTGACGACAACCATGCACCACCTGTGAACCCGCCCCAAAGGGGAAACCGTATCTCTACGGCGATCGAGAACATGTCAAGCCTTGGTAAGGTTCTTCGCGTTGCATCGAATTAATCCGCATGCTCCGCCGCTTGTGCGGGCCCCCGTCAATTCCTTTGAGTTTTAGCCTTGCGGCCGTACTCCCCAGGCGGGGCACTTAATGCGTTAGCTGCGGCGCGGAAACCGTGGAATGGTCCCCACACCTAGTGCCCAACGTTTACGGCATGGACTACCAGGGTATCTAATCCTGTTCGCTCCCCATGCTTTCGCTCCTCAGCGTCAGTTACAGCCCAGAGACCTGCCTTCGCCATCGGTGTTCCTCCTGATATCTGCGCATTCCACCGCTACACCAGGAATTCCAGTCTCCCCTACTGCACTCTAGTCTGCCCGTACCCACCGCAGATCCGGGGTTAAGCCCCGGACTTTCACGACAGACGCGACAAACCGCCTACGAGCTCTTTACGCCCAATAATTCCGGATAACGCTCGCACCCTACGTATTACCGCGGCTGCTGGCACGTAGTTAGCCGGTGCTTCTTCTGCAGGTACCGTCACTTTCGCTTCTTCCCTACTGAAAGAGGTTTACAACCCGAAGGCCGTCATCCCTCACGCGGCGTCGCTGCATCAGGCTTTCGCCCATTGTGCAATATTCCCCACTGCTGCCTCCCGTAGGAGTCTGGGCCGTGTCTCAGTCCCAGTGTGGCCGGTCACCCTCTCAGGCCGGCTACCCGTCGTCGCCTTGGTGAGCCATTACCTCACCAACAAGCTGATAGGCCGCGAGTCCATCCAAAACCGATAAATCTTTCCAACACCCACCATGCGGTGGACGCTCCTATCCGGTATTAGACCCAGTTTCCCAGGCTTATCCCAGAGTTAAGGGCAGGTTACTCACGTGTTACTCACCCGTTCGCCACTAATCCACCCAGCAAGCTGGGCTTCATCGTTCGACTTGCATGTGTTAAGCACGCCGCCAGCGTTCATCCTGAGCCAGGATCAAACTCTCCGTAAAAAAATTACAGAACAACACCGTGGCAGCCGGAAATAACCACCACGACATCCATTCAATACCTAGCAAACCATCACCACACCACGGGGGTGGCAGGCGATGATCAACCAATATGTGTTAAAACAATTGGCATCAACAAACTTGGCACACTATTGAGTTCTCAAACAACAGGCGCTTCCAGCTTCAGCGACCCGCTCCGCGGGCCGTTTCGCTCTGGAGCAACTTCTCCATCCTAGACCATCCGTTTCGACCGTGTCAACTCCGTGTCCGAAGCATTCACCGTCCGTTCACATGGCCGGGCTAGAAAACCTTACCACGCGATCCGACCATGTCAACTCCGCTTCCGCGGGGCCAGACACTCACCGGACCATCCACGTGGAAGGCCTCGAAAAGCTTACCACATGATCCCCGGCTGTCAAACCAGATCATCTTCTTCAGGAATCCCGACCCGCATCACTGCCGGCCGCGCACCCGGTGAGCACCACCCGCCCTGGACCTGCCATTCTCGGCA
>NZ_JABFAY010000053.1:0-8342 GCF_017168495.1 Micrococcus sp. KRD096
AGATGTGTATAAGAGAAAGGAGCGCATCTGCTCGGCGAGCTCGCCCCACCGACTGCCCTGGCCCAACTCGTCCCGGGCGATGCCCCAGAGCGTGTCTCCCTCCTGCACGGTGTAGGTCCGCTCCCCCGCGGCGGCCGGGGTGTCCTGGGTCGTGTCCTGGGTGGTCTGGCCCTCCTGGGCCATGGCGACGGCGGCGGGAGCGGAGGCGGTGTCCTGTGGGGTCAGGGCGAAGGCGGGGCTGCCACCGCCGAGAGCGAGCACGGCGGCGATCAGCGCGCCGGCCAGGGCCTGCTGCGGGCGCAGCGCTCCGCCCAGGTTGGGGGTCTCGACGCGGCGGATGAGGCTGATCACCTCGACCACGAGCGAGTAGACGAAGGAGGCCCAGAAGCCCCACGCGATCAGGGGCAGCACGGTGCCCATCAGGAACGTGCCGCCGAAGTCGATGCCGGTCAGGGCCTGCTGGAGCTCGGCGGTGCTGGGGATGGGGTTGCCGACCAGCAGGATCAGGGCGGCGGGGATGCCGACCACCAGGGCGGTCAGGGCCAGCAGGGCCGCAAGGCCTTTGAGGGTGCGCATGGGGCGTGTCTCCGCTCGCGTGGGTAGAGGTCTTCACGGGGTAGAAGGCTGGGGCGGTCCCCCGATGTCCCTTCTAAGTTGATCTGAGGTCAGTTTAGGCGGTGAGGTGGGCCGCCTCAAGGCTGTCACGCTCCGCGCCACCTTGCCGGAACAGCATCCGCATGGCCGCCAGGGCCGCGATTCGATCCGGAGACTCCACTCCCGCGGCCGCCGCGCGCGCTCGCGCATCCGCCTGGCGATCCCGGTGCATCGCCTCGCGCGCCGCCTCCGCCCGCTCACGAGCTCGGGCAGAGGCTGAGGCGAGCACGAGCCCGCCGGGGTCCTTCCAGTGCTCCAGGCGCCACCGCAGGTAGCCGCGAGCTCGAGCGGCGTCCTGGCCGGCGTCCAGGCTGTGGAGCCGGTGCGCGCCCTGGGGGGTGTGGTCCAGGGCGTGGAGCAGGTCGGCCGGGGTCCAGCCGGCCTCGAGGAAGGGACGGATCAGCGAGCGGACGTCCCGGGCCGAGAGCACGCGCAGACCCAGAGCGCGATCCTGGACGGTGCGGGCGGCGGCCAGCTGCTGACGACGGGTGGCCACTGCACGGTTGCAGGGCCAGAGCTCGACGAGTCCGCGGTCGCGCGCGTGCGTGGTTCCTCTACGAGTTCTAGTAAGTGAATCCTCTAGCGAGGAAGGGTGCCAGTTTTTCTCCACAGCCCCACGGATCCGACGCTGACCTGCACGCTCCCGTGCTTCGGCCGCGGCGTCGGCACGGTGCCTGGCGAGGATCTTCTCCACGTCCAGGTGGGCGGTGCAGCACAGCACGTAGACCGCCGCCTCGTTGATCCGCTTGCCACGCTCGTCCGGGGTCGCGTAGGCGGCAGAGCGTCCGGCAGCGACGCGTCCGATCACCCCGTGTCGCATCAGCCAGGCGATGGCCGCGGTCACCGTCGAGGCGCTCCGGCCGATCATCTTCGCCAGGCGCTTGTGCCCGGGACGGGAGATCATCTTCGACCAGTCCGCGCAGGCCGCCAGCGCACCCACCAGAGATTCCATCAGCCGCCGACGGGTCCGGGAGAGGCCCTGCCAGGCAGGCAGTGCCCGCAGGGCGGGAACGGCGTCGCCCAGGTGCTCCAGACGCCGGGAGCCGGCGGGCACCGCGGCCAAGATCACGTCGATGTCGCCCTCCCGGGCACGCGAGGGCCGGCGCCAGTTCTGACGGCACGGATTCGTGATCCGACCCCGCACGGGCCGGGCCGGCTTCCGGCGATGACGCAGCAGCCGGGCGAGGGTGGACTCCCCCAGGCACGGCGCCGAGGACACGGCCGACGGGAGGGGGGACGTGTCGCGGAGAGGGATTTTGGGTAGACTTGGGCACGACAAGAGCGACGTACCTCCTTCCAGGGAGGGACAGAGCCGGATCCCTTGGCGGGGATCCACCCGAGATCGAGAGCTTCACTGGCGAGTGAGAAGCAGCTCTCGAACAACTGAAATCTTCAGACCGGCACCCTTGGCGGGGTGCTAGTCGCAAGAAGGCGGTTCCGTTGGCGCGGGGCCGCCTTCTTGCATGCTCAGGCGATCTTCACGTCGAAGGCCTCCTGTCCGTTCGACTCGGGGACCTCGTTGGCGTCGAGGTCGGCCAGGATCAGGGATGCGACGTAGTCGGTGACGGTCTCGCCCCGGTAGTCCACGCGGGCGTGCAGCTTCTCCTCGTAGGACCTGGGGAGCTTCGTGGTCACGCTGAAGCGGTCTCCCTTGGACGGGCGACCGCCAGTGCGCCTGGTGGGGCGAGGGTTCGACGGGGGCGTGCGCATGGTCACAGAGTATCCCAATCCGATTCGTCCGAGCCTGCATCTGGAAACAACACGCCGGGGCAGACCAAAGGCCTGCCCCGGCGCGCACGTTACGGCCGCACGTTCAGCGCCTGGAACTCGCCGATCCGCACGTCCTGCGAGGAGCGCGTGAGGGTCTCGATCACCCCGGACTGGCCCTGGGCGGTCCACTCCACGGACCATGTCGTGATCGCCGTGACCTTGTAGGTGGGGTTGGACATCTTCATGTACGTGTGCCCGCAGTCCGGGGACTCCTGCTTGCCGAAGCGGTCCTCGTAGACGGTGCCGGGACCGTCGCAGACCACCTGCGTCCCATCGCCCATGTCCCAGGTGACGTGCACCGGCCGCGCCGTGGCCTGCACGGCGATCCCGTTCACGTCCTTGGAGACCGTGTACGGCCCCCACGCCTGCGGATCGTCAGGGTTCCCGACCCACATCCACGCCGGCAGACCCACAGCACCCGTGCCGTTTTCCGCCACCGGGTACGGCACCATGCCGATCTCGATGCCCTTGAGCTGCATCTCCTTCACGACTGTCTGGGCGGCCTGGCGGATCTCCCCCGGCCCGGCCTGCGTGGAATCCATCCAGCGCGTCTTCACTGGCTGACCGAGCGTCAGCCCATCGCTCGGGTTGCACTGCTCCCACGCGCCCCGTTCTGGATCCTTGCCCGCCGGCGGAGTCGGCTGCGGCGACATGTTCACCCACACGCAGTCATTGACCGGGTCGTAGTTCACGTCACAGCGGTACGGGACGCTGTCGCCAGGCAGAGGCTCGTTGATCTCGCAGAAGTTCGCCCGCTTCGGGGCCTTCCCGTCCCGGCCCAGCACGGGCTGCGCGTTCTGTCCCTTACCCGGCACCGTGGCCTCCACCAGGCAGCTAGAACCCGTGCTGCCTGCACGGCATCGCCCATCAGCGGTCGTCCCCGTGGCCTGGGCCGCTGCCCCCGTCGCGCCGACGAGAGCGCTCGCGGTCAGAACCCCCGCGGCCGCCATGGCGGCCCACCTGTTACGGGTCAGCACGAGGTCTCCTCCGGTCCGTTCAGCGGAGGCAGCTCGCTGGAGACGACGCTCCAGACGCCGTCGTCCTCGTTCCAGAGCACCGCGTACTTCACGATGAACCGCTGCGTGGCGCCGGTGTCCACAGGCTTGCCATCCTTGCCGGTGATCTTCACACCCGAGTTGTCCTCGCACACGCGCAGGTTCACCGAGGCGTTCTCGACCAAGGTGCCATCAGCATGGACGGACGGGCCCGCCAGGCCGTCGATCAGCTCCACCTTCGAGGCGCCCCGGTAGGTGGCCCCCGTGGCGAGCGTCTTCTCCACGTTGGCCTTCTGCTGAGTCAGCTCGCCCTGCTGTGCCGCCACGGACAGGCGATCCGCGTTCTTCGCGTCACCGCTGTTCAGCACGTCCGACGAGACCGTGTAGAGCAGCTCAACCGCCTTGAACGCGCTCGCCTTCGCCTCCTCCTGGCCCCCCGGCTTCTTCGAGGTGACCGGCTTGTACTCCGGCAGCGCAGACGACGACGCGCTCGTCGAGCTCGAGGAAGCGGAGGACGAAGACACGTTCGCGGACGACGACCCGTCCTCGATCGGCGCAAGCGAAGACTGCGAGGCGCTCGCGGACGTGGAGTTGCCACCCGGCGTGCCACCGCCGTTGCAGCCGGTGAGCGTGAGCGCCAGAGCCAGGACGGCTCCGGTGTATGCGGTGGTCTTGGTGACGCGGCTCATGGTGTCTCCTTGCGGTCAGCGGGTGTTCGAGTGGATCTGGGCGGTGCCCTGGCCGTGGCCGGTCAGGACGCCGGTGGGGATGAAGCGTGGGGTGTAGGGGACGTCGACGTCCACAGTGACCTTGGTGGGGGTGACGTTGACGGTGCCGGTGGCTCCGGCTTCGGCGATCATCCCCTGGGCGGCGCGCGCGGCGGCCGCTCTGTCCAGGGTGATGTCCTCGCCGCGGGCGGCTCCGGCCGTGGTGCCAGCGTTGGCGCCGGCGCGGGCGGCCTGGTGGGCGATGGTGACGGCCTCCTCGGAGGCGCGCACCTTGCCGTTCCAGTCGATGCCGATGCCGAAGCCGACGAGCACGATGATGGGGACGAGCATCAGGACCAGCAGGGAGGACTCTCCGTGCTCGCGGCCGAGCCAGGCGCGGAAGCGGGCGATCATGCTCAGCCCCTCTCTCGATAGGTGTCCACGGGGGACGTGGCGTCGGCGGTGATGGTCCAGGACCCGGGAGTGCCGGGGATGGCCAGGTCGGAGAGCGGCACCGTGCAGGTGATGGTGGCGGAGACGGACCCGGGGATGCCGGGGGCGTTGCGCAGGGCGGAGGTGTCCAGCGTGATGTTCTGGGAGCCGCACGTGAAGTCGGTCTGGTCCAGGGTCATGCGGGCGGACTGGCGCGCATTGGACTCGGCCTGGCCGGGGTTGCGGGCCAGGGTGGCCTCGCGGGCGGCGACGCCGGCCGCCGACTCGATGGAGGTCTGTGCTGCTCCGATGCGGCCGCCCATGACGGCGATGGCGATGAGCAGTCCGATGGCCGGAGCCACGATGAGCAGCCCGACGCCGGACTCGCCGCGCTCATCACGCAGCCAGGCCAGGGACGTGTCGCGGAGGTTCACTTGACCACCCTCTCGACGGGCCCGGTCACGGACCGGGAGACGGACGGGCTGATCCACTGCCCGGTGTAGGCCGGCGCGGTGCCGGTGACGGTGACGGTCATCCGCTCCCCGGTGGTGCTGATGTTCACGGAGGCGCCCTGGAGGGTGCCCGAGTGCTGGGAGATGACCTGCTGGGCGGCCGCCTGGCCCTCGGCGCTCGAGCCGCCCATGACTCGGGAAGTTGCGTAGGCCGCGTTGGCCGCGGACTGGGCCACGGTCGAGGCCTGGTAGTAGGCGCCGGCCTGGGGGACGAGGAACACGAGCAGGAGGGCCACCGGCACGATCAGCAGCGAGGCGATGTTCGAGGAACCCGTCTCGTTGCGTGCATGGGCCTCGAGGTGCGCTCGAAGCGGTGCCGTGATGTTCATGGTGACCCCCCTGCTCGTGGTGTTCCGTCCCTGGCTGGTCTAGTCAGCCCAGCTCGCCGACCTTGTTGGTAGCGAAGGTGTTGATGCCGGCCCAGACCAGGGCGGCCAGCACGACGGCGGCGAGCACGCCGAGGATGATCTCGATGGTCTCGGCGCCGGCCTCGTCCTCGTGCTTGTCCTGGATCCAGGCGCGGAGGATCAGGTACTGCTGCATCAGCTTGTTCATGGTGAGTCCCCTCGTGTGGTGGAAATGGCCTCGGGACGGTCCCGATGCGGGTGGGTGGGTGGATGGGAGATCACGATCTCCGGGAGGAGCTCGCGCGTCTCACGCGCTCATCAGCGTCAGCATCAGAGGGGTGAGGACGATTAGCGTGAACATCAACGCGATGAACATGATGATGTTCTTCATGCGGCCGGAAGCCTCATTCTCACGGGCTGCCTCGGCGTTGAGCATCCGCACGCGCATGTTGCGACCCAACGCGCGCAAAGGCTCGTAGACGCTGGCCCCATTGTCTCCGCTCAGGCGCATGATGCGGGCGGCATCGGTGAGCTCGGGGACGTGGAGCTGCGTGGCCAGGGTCTCCAGGGCGGTCCAGGGCTGGACCTTGGTGAAGCGAGCCCGGACCAGTTCCTGACGGATCCGCTGGAAAGCCCAGGTGTCGCCGATGGCGGCTGCGTTTTCCAGAGCCACCGTGGGCTGGGCGTTGCGGCCGCGCTCAGAGGCCAGCAGCTCGACGAATACCGCGACCGCGCGTGCGAAGTCAGTGCGTGCCTTGGTCGCTCGCTTGCGGGCGGCCGAGTCAGGTGCCAGCCAGGCGACGGCGGCGACGAGCAGGCTGATCAGCAGGGACAGCCACAGCGGCAGGGAGTAGAGCACCTGTGCGGCCACGCTCAGGGCGAGGCAGACCACGAACACGAGTGTGGCGCCGTAGATCTTGGCCCAGGTGTGGCGGCTGCGGGTGGTGCCCAGGATGTCCAGGTCGGCGTCGGTGAGGCCGTTGACCAGGGCCGGCGGCAGCGTGCGCATCGTCCACTGCGAGGCCCGCTCCTGCCAAGAGAGCGCGCCGCCTCCGGAGGTGCTGGTCACGATGCCGTCGAAGGCCGCCGCGCGCAGGCGCGGACGCTGGGGCAGCAGGGGCCAGATCAGCGCGGTCGCGGCCAGGCCGAACAGCATGCCGGCGATGATGATCATCATCATGACGAGCTCCTAGCGGTCAGCAGGCGGACCTGCGGCGGCGGGGCTACCACGCGGGTCATCCAGATGATGAGCCCTGCGGTGACCAGAGCCAGGACGAGGTAGAGCGCCTGGCCCAGCGGGGTCTGGTAGGCGGCCATGGGCCCGCCCATTCCGGGGACCAGGCACAGGGAAATCACCACGATGGTGATCACGATGCGGGCCTCACGGCGGGCGCCGGCGCGGTCGGCGTAGATGGCCCGGCGCTTGGAGACCTCTTCCTCCACGGAGGTGGAGAGGTCGTCCAGGGCGTTCGCCAGGCCCTGGCCGCGCTGATTGGCGGCCAGGATCAGCTGCATGACGACCAGGTCGCCGGTCTGGTCTCCCCATTCCAGGCCCAGGCGCTTGAGGGCGTCTGCGGTAGGCCAGCCGGCCTTGATGCGGGCATTCATCGTGGCGATCTCGTCCCGGATCAGGTCGCCGGCGTTGGGCATGGAAGCGGCCAGTGCGGTCTCCAGGGAGGTTCCTGCGACGATCAGGCCGGAGAGCGAGCGCGTCCACATCTCCATCTGCGCCAGCTTCTCGATCTGGGCCGATCCCCCGCCGGAGCCGAAGGCCAAGCGCAGGAGGATGACGGCGCCGGGCAGGGCGACGAGGTAGACGAGCAGGCCGGTGAACAGCGCAATGAAGAAGCCCACGGCGGCGGCGATGCCCACCATGATCCACGTGTTGCGGTCCATGCGGCGGCCGAGTCCCTTGAGGGCGGTGAGCCAGCGCGGATCGGGTGCAGGGGCCTTGGGAGGGGCGGGCCAGAGCCAGTTCACGGCAGCCATGCCCAGGCCGAGGATGCCCAGGGCAAAGCTCAGAGGGAGCAGGAGCGAGCTCATCGGGCACCTCCGGCCAGGCGCAGCAGGTCGAAGCCGGTGCGTTCGAGATCGTTGCGCAGGCGGTTGTCCACGGGAGGGGCCACGGGCACGGCGTTCTCGTCGCCGGGACCCATGCGGAACAGGTCGGCCACCGAAATGCCCTTGTCGGTGTCGCCGGGCAGCACCTCGGAGATCGAGATGATCTTGCGCTTCACCGAGCCATCGGGCTGAGGCACCTTGCGCATCTGCACGACGACGTCGATGTGGTAGCCCAGCTGGCGAGCCATGTAGGTCTCGGAGAACTCGTTCATGCCCAGGCCGACCAGACGGCGCACGGCCTCCTCGCCGGAGTAGGCGTGGACGGTGCAGTAAGTTCCCGCGCCGGTCTGCATCGCGGAGATCATCGCGCCGATCTCCGAACCGCGGACCTCGCCGACCAGGATGCGTGCGGAGTTCAGACGCAGGGCCTTCTCCATGGCCATGGTCAACGTGTACTCGCCGATGGTGCTGCCGTCGGCGGCGCGCTCGCCCGATCCGGGGCGAGCCTGAAGCTCGATCGGCGGGACCAGGCGAGAGTCGAGCCGGTCCAGGTGCAGCTCGCGCTCCTTCTCGATGGTCACGATCTGCTCCAGCGGGCCGATCTTCTCCGCCAGGGCGCGCATCAGGGTCGTCTTGCCGTCGCCGCCGAAGCCGCTGATGACGATCGTCTTGCCGGCCTGCACGAGCGCCGTGAGGAACTCGGCGGCCAGGGGGCTCAGGGTGCCGTTGTCGACCAGCTGCTCCAGGGTGATGTTCACCAGCCGATGGATGCGGAATACGGCGGTGGGCCGCGTGGAGACCGGGCGGGCGGTGGCGGCCAGACGGACCGAGCCCATCAGGTCCATGTCCAGGTCGGGGTGGGCC
>NZ_JABFAY010000054.1:0-396 GCF_017168495.1 Micrococcus sp. KRD096
AGCGTCAAGACCTGGTCCAGCGAGACTTCACCGCGGCGGCTCCGAACCAGCTGTGGGTCGCTGACATCACCTACTGCCGCACTTTCAGCGGATGGGTGTACGCCGCGTTCATCATCGACGTGTTCTCCCGACGGGTGCTGGGCTGGCAGCTGTCGAAGTCGCTGCGCACGGACCTGGCCCTGGACGCCCTCGAGATGGCGTTCTGGACGCGTCAGCGCGCAGGCCAAGACGTGGCCGGGCTACGGCATCACAGCGATAAAGGAGTCCAGGGTGGATTCAATCGGTCGTCGCAACACCCTCTCGGAATCACTGGAGGTATGGGCGATGGCAAGCAAGGACTGGGCGAGGAAGATCAGTGACGTGCCCGAGGGGACACGTCGGCAGTGGAGAGCGGAT
>NZ_JABFAY010000055.1:0-2774 GCF_017168495.1 Micrococcus sp. KRD096
GTGTAGGGGGCGGGGTCGATGGCGGCGAGCTTGTAGCCGGGGGCCAGGAAGCGGGAGACATCCGAGCGGCCGGCGCCGTAGGCCTGGAGGAAGCCGTCGAGCATCTTTCCCAGGTCGGTGTCCGGGCCGACCCGCTGGGAGTAGTTCAGGGTGACGGGGTCTCCATGAGCCGGCCCCGGCACCGGGGTGGGGTAGCCGATGACCTGCAACTGGCCGGGGGCCTGCTCGTGAACGGCCACCTGGTAGTACCGCAGCGTGTAGGGGACCGGCTTGGCGGTGGCCCCAGCCGCCGGAGACGGACTGGCCGAAGACGGCGAGGGAGACGGCGAGGCGGAGGACGTCGACGAGGCGGTTGCCTGCTCCACCAGGGACAGGCTCTCCGTCGCATCCGCCGCCTGCGGAGCGCCCGGGGTGCTCGGCGCCCCGGAGCGCTGCTCCACGTGGGCGGCGACGGTCACGGAGGTGATGCTCGGGTCCTGGCCGCGCTGGACACCGGCCACGGCGACGTCGCGCACACCCAACGGCTCCACGGGCAGCTGGGGGATCTTCGTCCCACCGATGTAGGGCTCCAGCAGGCTCTGGTCATCGCGGGTAGCACGCAGCCACGCCGAAACGTAGGACGTCGCCACGCCCTCAGCGGTGGACGTGTCGGGCACCTCCACCGCCGGAGCCGGCTGGGATGCCGTCGAAGCGGCCAGCACCACGGCCAGGCCGGACAGGCCCAGGCACAGCACCATCGCCCCGTAGAACCCGTAGAGCAGAATCCGGGAGGCCAGGCTGTTCACCTTGGACTTGGCCGGCGCCGGGCTGTTCTGCTCCGGCGCCTCCGCGGCGGGCTCGGTCTTCTTCTTGCGAGAGAGCAACTTCACCGATCCTGCCCTCCCATCCGCCGGGCGATGAGGGTGGCCTCGCGCAGCTGGTCCGAGTCCAGGAGGCGACGCATCTCCTCCTGGCTGGCCTGGTCGAACGGCCGCGCACACAGGTCCGCCAGACCCGCCTCCAGGACGGCCTCGGCCTCCCGCATGGTCTGGCCCTCACGCACGAAGCTGGCCAGCTGCTCATCGGTCACGATCTCGGGGGTCTGCTCGGACATCACGGGGGCTCCTTGGACGGGCGATCTCTCACCGGACTAAAGGCCGCCCGCGGGAACCGATGTCCCTCCCGTGCGGGAACTTTTTCTCCGCCCCTCCCCCACATCCGCATGATTACGCCGATCTCCTGCGGTCCAGGTTCTGGAAATCCAGACGATCGGCAGATCCAGATCCAGATCCAGATTCGTTTCCCGACCTGCTCGTTTGGCTGGTCAGTGACCCGTCCGGGACGCCCGGACACCACTGATGGAGGGACCGAGTCCGATGAGCACCACCACCTACGCCCCGACCGTGATCGACCGCCTGAACGCCGAGTGGGCCGTGCGCTACGCCGAGACCTCCCACCCCTGGCCTCACGGCGCTCAGACCGGCATCGAGCTCGTCCAGACGGTGGCCCGCAGCACCGTGGAGGTCCGCGAGCAGATCATGCGCGGCCTGCTCGAGCAGGCCGCGGTCGGCGACGAGGACTGCGCCCGCGCCGTCCTCCAGCTGATGCTGCCTCGCTTCACCCTGATCGCCGGCCGTCACACCCGCATGCGCATGGCCACCATGCACGGAGACCACTCCGCCCGCGAGGAGGTCTCCGCCGCCGTCATCGCCGCAGCGTGGAAGTGGATCCGCAGGCCCTCCCTGCACCGGGCCGGCTCGTGCATCGGCAACCTCGCCATGGACGTGCTCAAGGACTCCCTGCTCGAGCGCAAGCTCTACGACGGCCAGTCCGACGTCGAGGCCCTGCCCTCCTGGCTGCCGCAGCTGGCCGAGGAGCCGGCCGACGATGAGGCCGCCGACAACGGCCGTGCCACCCGGGACCTGTGCGCCCTGATCGCCTGGGCTCGAGACAACGCCGTCTTCTCCAGCCGCGACGCCGCGGTCTTCCTGCGCTACCAGCTGGCCGACGAGGCCGAGCGCGCAGCCCTGAGCGACGAGTACGGCTACAGCGGCCGCGGCCTGTGCAAGCGCATCAACGTCCTGCGCACTCGCCTGACCCAGGCCGTGAAGGACTACGCCATGGAGCGCAGCGGGCTGGCTCCCGACTACGCGGCCCTCATGGAGCAGGCCCCGGCCGCCTGAACCCCAGACCGCGACCACCTCACCGAACGGCTATCCACGGATGCACAGCGAAACCGCCCCCCCACTACAGGAGGAATACATGTGGTTTTACTACATGGGGATCCTCCAAAATCGTTGCAATCATGCCGATTCTGACGGGGTGGCTGTCACAAGATGCACACACTGGCCGTCACAAGATGCACGTGGATAATCTCCGGCCCGACCGGCGCACCGTCACAAGATGCACACACGCGATCGGCTTGATCCCGCCGATTTCGCCCCCCATCTGCGTTCACTCCGCCGACTATGAGCCCCCGTCACAAGATGCACGTGGATAACTCCCCGGCGACCGCAGTTCTCCACACCCGCTCCGTCCCCTCCACGCCCACCCGTCATCGGGTCCGAAAGGTCACCTCAGCCATGAACCACACGCCGGACATCACCTCCATCGACGCGGCCACGCGCCCGGCCCTCTCGCCCAGGCGCCTGCGGCTGCTCGAGCTCAGCGAGGAGATCGAGCAGAACCCCGGCGAGGTCGCCTTCTCCACCCGCATCTGGGCCCAGCTGAGCCTGCCCTACCGCGACCCCGGAGCCACGGTCCCCCACTGGAGCCGACGCAACGGAGACACCACC
>NZ_JABFAY010000056.1:0-2650 GCF_017168495.1 Micrococcus sp. KRD096
AGGGCCGCAACGTCATCGAGCGTCAGTACGCTCACCTGAAGCAGTGGCGGGGTCTGGCGACCCGGTATGACAAGTACGCGATCGTCTACCGGGCCGCTGTGGTCCTGAATGCTGTGCTCGCATGGTCAAAACGATTGTCAGACATGCCCTAGGCGGGCCGGTTGTCCAGGTCGTGGCGGACCGGCTCATCCCCGCTCGCGCGGGGAGCACCTCATGCTCACCGTGGAGATGGACCCCGGAGCGGGCTCATCCCCGCTCGCGCGGGGAGCACGCTGACGAACGAGGCTCCCGCGGCGTCGTCCTGGGCTCATCCCCGCTCGCGCGGGGAGCACGCAACCTCCAACCAGTCGATCAGCTGGGAGGCGGGCTCATCCCCGCTCGCGCGGGGAGCACGACACGGTGTGGAACGGGCTGCTCCGGCCCGCGGGCTCATCCCCGCTCGCGCGGGGAGCACGCTTCAAGTCGTCCAACCGGTCCTTCTCCGCCAGGGCTCATCCCCGCTCGCGCGGGGAGCACACGCCATGCGTGCGGAGCGCGGGGCCAACGGCGGGCTCATCCCCGCTCGCGCGGGGAGCACGCGTGGGCCGACGTCACGGGGAAGCCATCCACGGGCTCATCCCCGCTCGCGCGGGGAGCACAACCGGATGAAGCCGAGCCAATCCTGCTCGATGGGCTCATCCCCGCTCGCGCGGGGAGCACAGGGAGTCCTCCGTGTCCACGTCGAGGATCAGGGGCTCATCCCCGCTCGCGCGGGGAGCACCAGGTCCAGGATTAGTGGGCGGCGGGTCATGGCGGCTCATCCCCGCTCGCGCGGGGAGCACTCCCTGGACTACGGGCGAACCTTCAAGGTCATCGGCTCATCCCCGCTCGCGCGGGGAGCACAACTAAAGCGCCAGAATGGCGGGGGTTCCGGCGGGCTCATCCCCGCTCGCGCGGGGAGCACGAGGTCGAGACGGGGAAGCTGCCACGGTTCTTGGGCTCATCCCCGCTCGCGCGGGGAGCACCCACGGGTTCCTCTTTTCGTTGCCGGGTCAGAGGGCTCATCCCCGCTCGCGCGGGGAGCACATCAGCAAGGGCGCGCACATGCACGTCGGCGGGGGCTCATCCCCGCTCGCGCGGGGAGCACCCAGTTGGTGTCGCAGTTGTACGGGGCCCGCCAGGCTCATCCCCGCTCGCGCGGGGAGCACTGGCTCGAGCTGCGCGCGGCTCTCGGCTGGGTGGGCTCATCCCCGCTCGCGCGGGGAGCACCGGGCCGCATCGTTGGGAGAGTTCCGCGTCCAGGGCTCATCCCCGCTCGCGCGGGGAGCACCTACTGGTGGGTCTCCCTCTCGTCGGACTCCCCGGCTCATCCCCGCTCGCGCGGGGAGCACCGCTTCAGCTCGGCCGTCATGGTGTGAGGCTGGGGCTCATCCCCGCTCGCGCGGGGAGCACTCCTTGATCTCGACCTTGAACGGGCCGGGCAGGGGCTCATCCCCGCTCGCGCGGGGAGCACATCTGCGAGGCGGCCGCCTCGACGTCGGCCAACGGCTCATCCCCGCTCGCGCGGGGAGCACATGGTCGCGGATGCGTTGGAGTTCAACCCGGCGGGCTCATCCCCGCTCGCGCGGGGAGCACGACGGCCGGTCCATGCTGTGGACGCTCGGCACGGGCTCATCCCCGCTCGCGCGGGGAGCACATGACCATTTCCCGACTGGATCACCCTGAGATGGGCTCATCCCCGCTCGCGCGGGGAGCACGTGGTGGCGGACTACGGGGACACCCTGCGGGTGGGCTCATCCCCGCTCGCGCGGGGAGCACCAGGGCCTCGTCCACCTCGGCGTCGGAACCGCGGGCTCATCCCCGCTCGCGCGGGGAGCACCGCTCGTCAGGTGCCGCGGCCGGCCGCGGGTCAGGCTCATCCCCGCTCGCGCGGGGAGCACACCTGGTCCTGGATCGGGCCGGCCAACTCGGTGGGCTCATCCCCGCTCGCGCGGGGAGCACGGCTACAACGTCTACCTTGAATGGCGTGGTGAGGGCTCATCCCCGCTCGCGCGGGGAGCACTCGATGAACGCCTGGAAGAACTGCCTCTCGGTGGGCTCATCCCCGCTCGCGCGGGGAGCACTCCAGGATTTCCTTCTCCGTGGACGCACCGTTGGGCTCATCCCCGCTCGCGCGGGGAGCACATCGAGTAGCGGCGCTCATTCACACCCGGGCGGGGCTCATCCCCGCTCGCGCGGGGAGCACTACCTCTGGTTTTGGAGACCAGTGCTCTACCTGGGCTCATCCCCGCTCGCGCGGGGAGCACGACCACTCCACCGTGGTGCGGGCCGTCGTCTCGGGCTCATCCCCGCTCGCGCGGGGAGCACGGGGTTCGGTTCGGGTACTGCTGGGCGATCCACGGCTCATCCCCGCTCGCGCGGGGAGCACGTGGACCTGTCGGACCCGTTGGCGAACATGGTGGGCTCATCCCCGCTCGCGCGGGGAGCACCCATATCGTCTATTCGGATGACCCTGCCGCCTAGGGCATGTCTGACAATCGTTTGGACCATGCGAGCACAGCATTCAGGACCACAGCGGCCCGGTAGACGATCGCGTACTTGTCATACCGGGTCGCCAGACCCCGCCACTGCTTCAGGTGAGCGTACTGACGCTCGATGACGTTGCGGCCCT
>NZ_JABFAY010000057.1:0-453 GCF_017168495.1 Micrococcus sp. KRD096
AACTCGGGCAGCTTCAACGTGGGCTTTCAGAACACCGGCTTCGGAAATTCGGGTGCTGGAAACACCGGCTTCTTCAATGCGGGTGACTCGAACACCGGTTTCGCGAACGCAGGTAACGTCAACACCGGTTTCTTTAACGGTGGAGATATCAACACCGGTGGTTTCAATGGCGGCAACGTCAACACCGGTTTTGGCAGCGCGCTCACCCAAGCAGGTGCCAACTCGGGCTTCGGGAACCTCGGTACCGGCAACTCGGGTTGGGGGAACAGTGACCCCTCGGGCACCGGCAACTCCGGGTTCTTCAACACAGGCAACGGTAATTCGGGCTTCTCCAACGCCGGCCCAGCCATGCTTCCTGGCTTCAACTCCGGGTTTGCAAACATTGGCTCTTTCAATGCAGGAATTGCAAACTCGGGTAACAACCTCGCCGGTATCTCCAACTCGGGTGACGAC
>NZ_JABFAY010000058.1:0-410 GCF_017168495.1 Micrococcus sp. KRD096
GGATCTCCGCCGTGCGGGCCAGCAGGGCGGGGGAGACCTTCGTCTTCCCGGTCTCGATCTTCGACCAGGTGGCCTGGTGCACGCCGAGCCGCGCGGCCAGTTCGGTGCCGGACAGGTTGTTCTGTTGCCGGTGGTCGCCCAGGCGGGCACCCAGGCGGCGGCTGCGCACGGTGGGGCGCATGGGGGTCCTCCGATTGATCGGTCTTCATGATCTCGGCTCGTTCGGGCTATTCCGAGATCACCCGTTCGGGTCGGCTCGGCGGCGACATCAAGCGCGGCATTATGCCTAGCATGGCCGGTGTGGCGTGGGGCACACCGTAGACCCCGCGCGGTGCGCGAACGGAGACGGCTGATGAGCGGGAACTCGGTGACCATCGACCTGAGCGCGAGCGGATCGGTCGGGCTGTGGG
>NZ_JABFAY010000006.1:0-7104 GCF_017168495.1 Micrococcus sp. KRD096
CCCATGAACTCCGGCGCCCCGGGCGCCGGCCCGGCCCGCACGCGCGGGACGGGGTGGACGCAGGCCGACGGTCTGCGCTGACGTGAAAGACCGACGAAAGGCAGACACCATGGTCAAGCAGTCCATCTTCGGCCGCATCAGCACGCTGGCGAAGGCCAACATCAACGCGATGCTGGACAAGGCCGAGGACCCCCAGAAGATGCTGGACCAGATGGTCCGCGACTACACGAACAACATCGCGGAGGCCGAGGCCGCCGTCGCCCAGACGATCGGCAACCTGCGAATGATCGAGGACGACTACCGCGAGGACCAGGACGCGTCCCGCAGCTGGGGCCAGAAGGCGCTGGCCGCCTCCCAGAAGGCCGACGACTTCCGCACCAAGGGCGACACCGCCTCGGCGGACAAGTTCGACAACCTCGCCAAGGTGGCCATCGAGCGCCAGATGGACTTCGAGCGCCAGGCGAAGGCCGCGGAGCCGACCATCGCCTCGCAGCGCGAGATCGTGGAGCGCCTGAAGACCGGTCTGGACCAGATGAAGGTCAAGCGTCAGCAGCTGGTCGCCAAGCGCGACGAGCTGACCGCCCGCGCCAAGTCCGCCCACGCCCAGTCCGCGGTGGCCGACGCCGTGAAGTCGATCGACCTGCTGGACCCGACCTCCGAGGTCTCCCGCTTCGAGGAGAAGGTCCGTCGCGAGGAGGCCCGCGTGCGCGGCCAGCAGGAGATCGCCGCCTCCTCCCTCGACGCCCAGTTCGAGTCCCTCGAGGACCTCGGCGAGAAGACCGAGGTGGAGGCCCGCCTCGCCGCCCTCAAGGCCGGCGGCGCCGGCCAGGCCGCCCTCACCTCGGGCGACGTCGACGCCGATGAGACCCTGACCCTCGACTACGCGGCCGAGGGGACCGCCGAGGAGACCGGCACCGCGCGCGGCTGACCCCGCCCCTCCCCGGCCCACGCCGGCGCGGCGGGCCGTCCTCGTGCGCCCCGGCCCGGTGCTCCTCCCGGACGCGCCCCGGCCCCCGCGCTCCTTTGGTACTGTCCCGGGGTCCCTCGGCACGCTCCGTGGGACACCCCCGTCCCCGCACAGAGGAAGAACCCCATGCAAGAGCAGTTCACGGCCTGGTCCGTGCTGGTCGACGCCGGCCTCATCGGCGCGCTCCTGGCCGTGGGCACGCTGGCCCGTGCCGTCATCACGCCCCTCCAGACCCTGATGATCCCGGCCTCCGTCATCGCCGGCATCCTGGGTTTGGCCCTCGGCCCGAACGGCCTGGGCTGGCTGCCGTTCAGCTCCCAGCTGGGCACATACGGCTCGATCCTGATCGTCATCGTGTTCGTGTGCATCGCGCTCACCGACGACTTCAACGTCCGCAAGATCGGCCGCCCCGTAGGCGCGTTCGCGTCCTACGGCGTGCTGATCTACTCCTCCCAGGTGGCCATCGGCGCCCTCGTCACGCTGGTCCTCCTGCAGCCGCTGTTCGACGCGCCCGACTCGTTCGCCGCCCTGCTGTTCGCCGGCTGGGCGGGAGGCTTCGGCTCCGCGGCCGCCGTGGGCCAGGCGTACGCGGCCAACGGTGATGCGACCGTCACCTCGCTGGCCTACACCTCGGCCACCGTCGGCATGATCGTCGGCGTGGTGGGTGGCATCATCCAGGCCAAGATCGGCGCGCAGCGCGGCCACGCGCGGGAGTTCGCGGGCCTGACCTCCATCCCGGAGGAGCTGCGCACCGGGGTGCTGAACCAGGTGGAGGAACGCCCGGTCATCGGCCGGCACACCTTCTCGGCGGCCTCGGTGGAGTCGCTGGCCTTCCAGGTCGGCGTGGTCGCGATGATCGCGGCGGCCGCGCACGGCGTGGTCTCCTGGATCACGGCCGTGTGGCCGAGCGTCGTGGGTGAGGACGGTCCCCAGCTGATCATCCCCGCGTTCGCGATCGCGTTCCTCCTCGGCCTGATCGCCCGCGTCCTGTTCCAGGCCACGAAGACGGCGAAGTTCCTCGACCCGGGCTCGCTGAACTCGGTGTCCGGCACCGCCACGGACATCCTCATCGTCTGTGGCATCGCCGCGATCGCCCCGACCGTGGTCGTGGACTACTGGCAGCCGCTGCTGCTCCTGTTCGTGATCGGCCTCGCGCTGGCCCTGTTCCTGGGGATCGTCGTGGCGCCGCGTGTCATGACCGACGCGTGGTTCGAGAAGCAGCTGTTCACGTGGGGCTGGGCCACCGGCGCCGTCGCCACAGGCGTGGCCATGCTGCGCATCGTGGACCCGAAGCTGAAGTCCGGGACCATGGAGCAGTTCGGCGTGGCCTACATCCCGGTGGTGCCCGTGGAGATCGCGGCCGTGTCCTTCGTGCCGCTGCTGCTCATCGCGGGCCTGTCCTGGGCCGTGGTCGGCATCTGGGGCGCCATCGCGATCATCGCGATCATCGCTGCCGTCTGGCTGCGCCGCACTGATCCTGGCCGCCGCACGCCGGCCCAGCAGGCGGTCCGGGCCTCGAGCCGCTGACGCTCCCCCACCGATCGCCCGAGGGCGGTCAGCTCGCCCGCCGGCACCGTGCCGGCGGGCCGGGGCGAGCGGGCCCGGACATGCGAGAAGGCCCCCAGCAGATGCTGGGGGCCTTCTCCTTCTCGTTGCGGGGGCAGGATTTGAACCTGCGACCTCCGGGTTATGAGCCCGGCGAGCTACCGAACTGCTCCACCCCGCGGCGACTTCTAGAACTATACACACCTGTCCCGTCGAGTTCAAATCAGCGTCAGCACCCCGCCATCCGGCGGCCATGCGGCGGCCATCTGCCCCGAGACGACAGCGGCCCCGACCACGCGCGGTGCGTGGCCGGGGCCGTCGTCGACGGTCCGGCGGGCCCGGCCCGCCGACGCCCGTCAGCCGCTCGGCGTCGGGCTGGGGCTCGACGACGGCGCGGGGCTCGCCTCGGCCGGGGCCTGGTCCTGGGCAGGCGCGTCGCCGCCCAGGGCGTCGTCGGCGGCGGTGGCACGCTTCAGGGCCTCGTTGAGACGCTTCTGCTGCTCGCCGTAGCCGGCCCAGTCGCCCTCGGCCAGACGCTCCTGGCCCTGGGTCAGGGCGTCCTGCGCCTCCTCGAGGGCCGCCGAGAGCTCCTCCTCGACCGTGCCCGGAGCCGACGGCTCCTCGCCCGGTGCGGGCGCCTCCGCCTGGTTCTCCTCCGGGGTGACCGCGCCCGAGTCGCCGTCGAACACCTGGTCCAGGGCCTCCTGGAGGGTGTCCGCGAAGCCGACCTTGTCGCCGAACGAGACGAGCACCTTGCGCAGCGTCGGGTAGGTGGTGCCGCCCGAGGAGCGGACGTACACCGGCTGGACGTAGAGGATGCCGCCGGCCACCGGCAGGGTGATCATGTTGCCGTTGAGCACCTCGGACGCGCCCTGGCGCAGCAGGTTCAGCTCCCGCGAGACGTCCGCGTTCGAGTCGAAGTTCGCCTGCGCCTGGCCAGGGCCGGGCACCGTGGTGGACCGCGGCAGCTCGAGCAGTCGGAGCTTCCCGTAGCCCTCGGCCTTCACGCCGTCCTCCCCCGAGCCGGCGTCGCCGGTGGCGGAGAGGAAGCCGTAGAGCACGTTGCGCTGCTGGGCACCGTCCGTGATCTGCGGGATGTAGCTGCTGGTGAGGGAGAACGCCGGCTCGTCCTGGCCGGGCATCTGCAGCGTCATGTAGTACGGCGGCTGCTTGACGTCCTCCTCGCGCGTGGGGTCCGAGGGCACGGACCACGCGTCGTTGTTCTCGTAGAAGTCGTCCGCATCGGTCACGTGGTAGCGGCCGAGCAGCTCGCGCTGGACCTTGAACATGTCCTCCGGGTAGCGGACGTGGTCCATGAGTCCGGCGCTCATCTCCGAGTACGGGCGCAGCGAGGACGGGTACACGTTCTGCCAGACCCGCAGCAGCGGATCCTGGTCGTCCCACGCGTAGAGGGACACCGAGCCGTCGTACGCGTCCACCGTCGCCTTCACCGAGTTGCGGATGTAGTTCACCCGGCCCTGCATCGCCGGGTTCTGGCCCTGGCTCAGGGAGTCCACCGTGACCTCGCCCAGCTGCTGGGCGGTGGAGTACGGGAACTGGTCCGAGGTCGTGTAGGCGTCCACGATCCACTGCACGCGGCCATCGACGATCGCCGGGTAGGGGGCGGTGTCCACCGTCAGGTAGGGCGCGACCTTGCGGACGCGCTCGGCCGGGTCGCGGTCGTAGAGGATCTGCGAGGCCTCGTTCACGTCCGAGGACAGCACCAGCTCGGGCGAGCCGAACTTCACCGCGTATGCGAGCCGGTTGAACAGGTTGCCCACCGAGGGGCCGCCGTCGCCGGAGAAGGTGTACGCCGTGTCCTCCTGGGAGTCGGCCGTCTGCGGCCGGTCGCGTTCGACGGCCGGCGCGCCCTCGGGCGCACCCACCACCGAGTACGAGGGCGAGTTGTGCCCGAAGTAGATGCGCGGCTCGTAGTCCTGGTCGGAGGCCAGCGGCCCGCGCGTCGGGATCTCGGAGAGCAGCCACTGGGGCCGGCCGCCGGCCGCGACCTCGGAGGCGTCGGCCACGACCATGCCGTAGCCGTGCGTGTAGATGGTGTGGCGGTTCACCCACGACTGCGAGTCGTCCACGTTGACGTCACGGGCCGCCAGGATGGTGTCCCGCGTCTGGCCGTCCACCTCGTAGCGGTCCACGTGCAGCGTGGTGGGGAACGAGTAGTACGGACGGAACTGCTGGAGCTGCCCGAAGGTCTGGGAGATCAGGTTCGGGTCCATGAGACGGACGTTGGCCGTGTTGGCCTCCTCGCCCGCCAGGGCCCCGGCCTCGGTGTCCGTGGCCCCCTCGTAGTTCGTCACCTCGACGTCGTCCAGGCCGTACGCCTCGCGCGTCATGGCGATGTTCCGCTCGATGTACTCGGACTCGAGCGTGCGCTCGGACGGCTTCACCTGGTACTCCTGCACGATGAAGGGGTACGCCGTGCCCACCACGAGCGCCGTGATGACCAGGACCGCGGTGCCGATCAGCGACAACCGCCACCGGCCCGAGACCACCGTCCACACGAACAGGCCGGCCACGATCACGGCCGTGACCGCCAGGATCGCCGACGTCGGGATGACCGCGTTCACGTCCGTGTAGAGCGCGCCGGCCCAGTTGCCGGTCTGCGACTGCGTGGTGCGGTAGCGGTTGAGCCAGAAGTTGACGCCCTGCAGCAGCAGGAACACGGCCAGGGTGATGCCGATGTGGGCGCGCGCCGCCGGGGTGATCCGCACACCGCCGCCCTCCTCCACGCGCACCGCGCCGTACAGGTAGTGCACCAGAAGACCGGTGATGCCGGAGACCAGGACCACCGAGATCAGGTACCCGACCACGAGCGTCAGGAACGGCAGGGTGGCCATGAAGAACATGAGGTCCAGGCCGAACTCCGGGTCCGCCTGGCCGTAGGGCACCTGGTTCAGGAACAGCAGGACCGTGTTCCAGCCGTTCATCGCGGTGGAGCCGGCGAACACGCCGAGCACGAGCGGGACACCCAGGAACACCAGGCGCCGGATGGGCTCCAGCTGGCGCTGGGCCTGGCTGAGCGAGTCCCGCGCGGCCGCGGACGCGTCCGCGGGGCGGTGGCGCCAGGCCGTGCGGATCGCCAGCCACACGGCGAGGGCCATCCCGAGCCCGGCGATCAGGAACAGCGCGGCCTTGGCGACGACCTCGGTCCAGAAGACCTCGGTGAAGCCCAGCTGCGAGAACCACAGCACGTCCGTGTAGACGTTCGTGAACACCACGAACAGCCCCACGAGCACGGCCACCGCGATGATGGTCAGCACGAGCGCGCTCGGCCGGCCCGGCCGGCCCCTGCCGCGCGCGGCGGAGGACCCGCCCCCGCCGAACGGGCCACCAGGACCGCGGTCGCCGTCGTCGCCCGGGCCGCGCGGGGCGCCGCCGAAGGGGCCGAACGCCCCGAACGGGCCGGGCTGGCCCCCGGCGGTCCCGCCGCCGTCACGGGGCGGTCCGCCGAACGGTCCGCCGCCTCCCTGTCCGAAGCTCACTGCTCTGTCCTCTTCCCTCCCGCGTCCGCGGGGCTCTGCTCCGGCCCGGGGCGCTGCGCCCCGGACATGTCGTCCGGTCTGGTGGTCTGGTGGTCTGGTGGTCCTGGTGTGCGTCGGCTCAGCCGCACGTCCGGGCGTCGGCCGGGGTCTCCCCCCGGGCCACCGCCTCGACGATGTCGCGGGCCTGGCCCAGCGTGTCCACGGGGTACACCGTCAGGCCCTCGGGCACACGGCCGGCCAGCTCCTCGCAGTTCGCCGTGGGGGCGAGGAACGTCGTGGCCCCCGCCTCGGCGGCGCCGCGCACCTTCTGCGGGATCCCGCCGATGGGACCCACGACGCCGTCCCCCGTGATCGTGCCCGTTCCGGCGATCGATGCGCCCCCCGTCATCGCCCCCGGGGTCAGCCGCTCGATCACGGTGAGCGCGAACATCAGACCCGCCGAAGGTCCGCCGATGTCCGGCACGGCCAGCTCGACGTCCACCGGGACGTCGTAGGCGGTCTCGATCAGGGCCCCCATCTGCCACGGCTGGGGCGCGCCCTCGGGGGCGGCCGCCACCGGCACCTCGAGGTCCTGCTCCACGCCGTCGCGGCGGACCGTCAGCGTGACCGGGTCGGGCCCCGCGGCCCCGACGGCGGCGCGCACGGCCTCCAGGTCGGCCACGGGCCGTCCCTCGGCGGCGATCACCTCGTCCCCGGCCCGCAGGACACCCTCGGCGGGCCCGCCGGACACGAGCTGCTGCACGACGAGCCGCTGGGGCACCTCCCGGCCGAGCTCGTGCAGGGCCGCGGCGGTCGCGGTCTGCTGGGAGTCCGACATGGCCGCCGAATTGGCCTCGCCGACCTCGTCGGAGGTGACGCCGGTGGGGTACATCAGCTCGCGCGGGACCACGTCCACGGCGGGGTCCGTCAGGCCGCGGCCGAGATCGAGCAGGGAGGTGGTGCCGATGGGCGGGCCCCCGACCATCACGGTGGTCATGGCCAGGGTCCCCTCACCCGGGTCCGCCTCGCCGCCCTCGACGCGCAGCACCGGTCGACCCTCGCGTTCGCCCAGCAGGTCCACGGCGGGGCCGGGGCCCTCGAGGATGTAGGGGG
>NZ_JABFAY010000006.1:7204-42272 GCF_017168495.1 Micrococcus sp. KRD096
GTGCCAGCCCGGCGCTGCCCAGGGCGAGCCATCCGGAGAAGGGCACGCGGGCGGCGCGGGTGGTCCTCGAGGGCACTGCGCGCACGCGACACCGTCTTTCCTGGGGGTCCTGATCGGGCCGTCCTCGCCGCCGGGCACGGGCCGCGCGGCGACGGTCACACCAGTCTACGCGGGGCCGCGACCCCCGCCTGCCCCGCGCGACGCCGTGCGCCATGGGCGAACCGCGCCGCCGCGACGTCGGGAGGGCGGGCGCGCCGCGCCGACGCGGATACGCTGGAGACATGAGCAACGACGCGCGCACGCCCGGATCCGACGACGGCCGCGACCCCCTGGAGGAGATGCTGCGGCAGCTCTTCGGCGGCCAGGGCCCCGACCCGGACGAAGTCCGACGCGCCATGGAGGGCCTGGGCGGCCCCGGCGGGGTGCCCTTCGACCCGTCCCAGCTGAATCCGGCCATGATGCAGCAGGCCATGGCCCAGTTCCAGGCGATGATGAGCTCCGGCTCCGGCTCGGACGGCCCCGTGAACTGGGCTCTGGCGAAGCAGGCCGCCCGCCAGGCCGTGGCCGGCGAGGACCCGGCCGTCGGCTCGTTCGCGCGACGCGAGGTGGACGAGGCGCTGCGGCTGGCCGAGCTGTGGCTCGACGGCGTCACGCAGACCGAGCCCGTCGGCAGCGTCGGCGTGGCCTGGTCCCGTGCCGAGTGGGTCGAGGCGACCATGGACCAGTGGCGCCGGCTCACCGAGCCCGTGGCCGTCTCGATGTCCCGCGCGATGTCCGCGGCCATCGAGCAGCAGCTGCCGGGCCAGCTCCCCGAGGGCATGGACGCCTCCCTGCTCGGCGGGCTGCAGCCCATGCTGAAGAACATGGGCGGCACGATGTTCGGCCTGCAGCTCGGCGGCGCCGTGGGCGCCCTGGGCAAGGAGGTGCTCTCGGGCACGGACATCGGCCTGCCCGTCGCCGGCCACCGTCTCGCCCTCGTCCCCGTGAACATCGAGGAGTTCGGCGACGGGCTCTCGGTGCCGGACGACCAGATCCGCATCTACCTGGCCCTGCGCGAGGCCGCACGCATGCGCCTGTTCCTGCACTCGCCGTGGCTCGAGCGGGACCTGTACGCCGCCGTCGAGCAGTACGCCGCGGGCATCCGCCTGGACACCGAGGGCATCGAGCGGGCCGCGCAGTCGGTGGACCCGATGGACCCCGGTTCCCTGCAGGCCGTGTTCGACGGGGCGTCGTTCATCGCCGCCCCGGACGCCACCCAGCAGGCCGCGCTGGACCAGCTGGAGCTGCTCGTCGCCCTCGTGGAGGGCTGGGTGGACGTGGTGGTCGCCGAGGCCGCGCGCCCGCTCGAGTCGGCGCCCGCCCTGCGCGAGACCATGAACCGCCGCCGCGCCTCGGGCGGCCCGGCCGAACAGGCCTTCGCCGCCCTCGTGGGCCTCGAGCTGCGCCCGCGCCGCCTGCGCGAGGCCGCCGCGTTCTGGGAGCACGTCACGGCCGAGCACGGCACGGAGTACCGCGAGGAGATCTGGCGCCATCCCGAGCGTCAGCCCACGGCGGAGGACCTCGAGGACCCCGCCGGGTACGCCGGGCGCCGCTCCGCCGCGGACGCCAGCGCCGAGTCCCTCGACGACGAGCTGCGCAAGCTCCTCGAGGGCGGCTTCGGCGACGCGCCGCGCGAGGGCTGAGCCCCTCCCGGCACGACGGCGGCGGGCGGTCCGGCACCTCGGGTGCGGGCCGCCCGCCGTCGTGTCAGCCCGCGTCCTCGTCCTCCGCCCACCGGTCCGGCGCCGTGCGACCGCGGCCCTCGGCGAAGGTGACCCCCTCGAGGAAGGCCATCGCCTCGGCGTAGCGCGGGTACCGGTCCACGAGGCGTCGGAAGGCCGGGCCGTGTCCGGACTCCAGCAGATGGGCCAGCTCGTGGACGAGCACCGCCGCCACCACCCAGTCCGGCATGCCGCGCAGCTGCGTCGAGAGCCGGATGGTGCCGCGGGCCGGCGTGCACGAGCCCCAGCGGCGGCGCTGCCGGGCCGACCACGTGACCGAGACCGGACGGGCCCGCCCACCCAGGTGCGCCGCCGAGAGCCGTCCCGCCCAGGCCAGGAGCGCGTCGTCGGAGCGAGCGTCGGCGGGGCGGCCGCCCGGGTCGGCCGCGGGCTGCCCCGTCCCGCCGCGTGCGCCCACCTTCGCGACCATCTGGCCGATCCACTCGCGCTCCTGCGCGGCCGAGAGCCGGGCCGGGACGTTGACCTGCAGGCGGCCGTCGCGCCACCCCGCCGAGATGGTGCGGGTGCGGGCCGTGGAGCGCACGAGCCGCACGGGCGTGCCCTCCCAGTCCAGGTCGGTGCTCTCGCGGGCGGGGCCGCGGTGGGCGGGGCGCATCCGGCCATTGTCCGGCATGGGCCGCAGGCTGTGGACAATCCGGCGCGGTCCGGGAGTGCCCTGGCAGGGTGGGAGGCACCGAGCCGAGAGGAGAGCCGTGCGCACCGTCGCCGAGACCGTCACCACCGTCCCTCATGACGCCGCCGCGTCAGCGCTGGAGCCGGGGGCGTGGGCCCCGCCGACCGACGTCCACGTGGCGGGCCTCGACGCGGTGGGCGCGGCGATCGCCCACGCACTGGCGGGGGCCGGGGCGCTGCGCCTGGCCCTGTGGGATCCGCGGCCCGTCGACGCCGCGGACCTGGGGACCGGCCTGCTGCCCGGGGACCTCGGTCGGCCCCGGGCGGGTGCGCTCGCGCGCCGGCTGGGCGATGTGGCCCCCGGGCTGCGCCTCTACGCGCACCACGGCCCGGTGCCGGTGCTCGTGGGGCAGGCGACGGTGGCGGTGGGGTCCGTGCTCGACGCGGACCTGGCCGCGCAGGCCCTGGCCGCCGATCACCCGCTGCTGCCGGTCACGGTGGGGCCGAAGGCGGTCACGGTCGGACCGTGGTGCGCCTCCGGCGTGCGCGGGTGCCCGCTGTGCCGATGGCCCGCGGACCCGGCGGGCGTCCCCGGTGCCCCGACGGCGCCCGGCCCGTCGGCGCACCGGGGACAGGTGGACGGGCTCGCGGCGCTGCGGGCCGCCGTGCTGACCGTGGACGCGCTGCGGGCCGGACCGGCCCCCGGCGTGCTGCGGGCCGATCGGGTGACGGGACGCACGCGCCGGGTGCGGGTTCGCCCCCGGCCCGGCTGCGCCTGCGACCCGGACGCGCTCGGCTGGGCGTTCTGACGGGGTCGGCGCCGCCGGCGGAACGGGGCGCGGGCCCGCGGCTCAGGCCGTCGGGGTGCCGTGCAGCAGCTCGAGCAGCTCCGGTCCGTGCTTCTCCAGCTTGGCCTTGCCGAGGCCGGGCACCTTCAGGAGCTCTGCCGGGGTCTTCGGCATGGCCTCGGCGATGGCCACGAGGGTGGCGTCCGTGAACACCACGAACGCGGGCATCCGCATCTCGGCGGCCGTGCGGGTGCGCCAGTCGCGCAGCTCCTCGAGCACCGCCTCGTCGTAGGTGGCGGGGCAGTCCAGGCAGCGGCCGACCTTGCGCTCCGCTCCCGTCTCGAGGGGCTTGCCGCACGTGCGGCACACGGCGACCTTCGCACCCCGGCGCCGCGGCGCCGTCGGGCCCGCCGCGGAACCACGGGCCGGGGCGTGCTCGCGGGTGCCGCCGAGGGTCGGGTCGATGGCCCACAGGAACCGGGAGGGCCGCCGGGTGGAGCGCCCGCCCGTGCCCCGCGAGAGCGTCCACGTCAGCGACAGGTGCTGGCGGGCACGCGTGATGCCCACGTAGAGCAGGCGCCGTTCCTCGTCCACCTCGGCCTGGGTCTCCGCGAAGGAGATCGGCATGAGCCCCTCGGACAGGCCCACGAGGAACACCGCGTCCCACTCGAGGCCCTTGGCCGAGTGCAGCGAGGCCAGGGTGATGCCCTGCACCGTCGGCGCGTGCTGGTGCTGGGCACGCTCGTCGAGCTCGGCCACGAGCTCGGTCAACGTGAACTCGGTCCCGCGCGTCGTGGCGAGCTGGTCGGCGAGGTTGACGAGGGCGTGCAGGGACTCCCACCGTTCACGGGCCGCGCCGGAGGCCGCCGGCGGTTCGGCGGAGTAGCCGAGCGAGGAGAGCACGTCCCGCACCCGGTCCGTGACGTCGTCGCCCGTCAGGTCCTGGGCGGCGCGGGCGGCGGCCCGCAGCTGCAGGATGCCGTCGCGCACCTCGCGCCGGGAGAAGAACCGCTCGCCGCCGCGCAGCTGGTAGCCGATGCCCGCCGAGGACAGCGCCGTCTCGAAGGCCTGGGACTGGCCGTTGGTGCGGAACAGGACGGCGATCTCGGAGGCCGGCACGCCGTCGTCGATCAGCGCCGCGATCCGGTCTGCGACCCAGCCGGCCTCGGCCTCGTCGTCGGTGCACTCCGCGAACACGAGGTCGGGGCCGGCCGGCCGCTGGGAGACGAGCTCGAGGGGGTCGGGCCAGCGCGGCATCGTGCGGTCCCGCTCCCCCGCCTTGGTGCGGTCCGCCAGCAGGCGGTTGGCCGCCTCCACGATCTGCGGGCTGGACCGGTAGTCACGCACGAGACGGACCACCGTGGCCGCGGGATACCGCTCACGGAAGTCGGTGAGGAAGCGGGAGGTCGCGCCCGTGAACGAGTAGATCGTCTGAGAGGCGTCGCCGACGACGCACAGGTCGCCGCGGTCGCCGAGCCAGAGGTCGAGCAGGCGGTGCTGCAGCGGCGAGACGTCCTGGTACTCGTCCACCACGAACACGCGGTACTGGTCCCGGATCGTGGCCGCGATCTGCGGCTCGGTGGACAGGATCCCCACGAGGATCAGCAGCACGTCCTCGAAGTCGATCATGTTCCGGGCTGTCTTGGCCTCCTCGTAGCCGGTGTAGAGACGGGCGACGGTGGTGGCGGTCCAGCCGGCGGGCATCTCCCGCTCCTTGGCGGCCTCCGCGTAGCCCTCGGGGGCGTGCAGGGAGACCTTGGCCCATTCGATCTCGCCGGCGAGGTCGCGCAGGCCGGCCCGGTCCACGGTCATGCGCATGCGCTGGGCGACCTCCGTGAGCAGGCGCACCTTGTTCTCGATCAGCGAGGGCATGGGCCCGCCCACGGCCTGGGGCCAGAAGTACTGCAGCTGGCGCAGGGCCGCCGAGTGGAACGTGCGGGCCTGGACGCCGGCCACGCCGAGGTCGCGCAGGCGGGTGCGCATCTCCGCGGCGGCGCGCGCCGTGAAGGTCAGGGCGAGGGTGCGGTGCGGGTCGAAGACGCCGGAGGCCACGCCGTAGGCGATGCGGTGCGTGATGGCGCGGGTCTTGCCGGTGCCGGCGCCGGCCAGGATGCAGACGGGCCCGTGCAGGGCCGTGGCGGCCCGGCGCTGCTCCGGGTCGAGGCCGCGGAGGATCTCGTCGGGAGTGCTCATGCGGGACGAGTCCTCCTAGGTGATCAGGGTCTGCGCATCGGGCAGCGTCCCACCGTACCAATCCTCGATGAGTGCCCGCGCGATGGACACAGCCCCGGGCAGGGTGACGTCGCCCTCGCGGGCCAGATGCGCGAGCTCCTCCCGCTCGAACCAGCGCACGGAGAGGATCTCCTCGCCGTCCGGGACCGGCTCGGCACCGGCCGGGGCCAGCGCGGTGAACCCGAGCATGAGCGAGCGCGGGAACGGCCACGGCTGGGAGCCGCGGTAGCGCGGCTGCGTCACCGTGATCCCGGACTCCTCCGCGATCTCCCGGACCACCGCGTGCTCGAGGGACTCCCCCGGCTCCACGAACCCGGCCAGGCAGGAGTACAGCCCCTCGGGCCACGCCGCGTTGCGGCCCAGCAGGATCCGCCCGGCCGGGTCGATGACGGCCACGATCACCGCCGGGTCCGTGCGCGGGAACTGCTCCCGGGAGCAGTTGCGGCAGCGACGCACCCAGCCGGCCGCCTCGACGTCCGTGGCGCCGCCGCAGAACGCGCAGAAGCGGTGGGTGGCGTGCCAGTTGGCGTTCGCGACAGCGGCCACGAACAGCCCGGTGTCCGCGTCGCTGAGGGCGGCGGCCGCATCGCGGAGGCCGACCCACACGGCGTCCGCGAGCGCGGTGGCCGCGTCCTCCGGCAGGGCCGCCGGCGGCTCGACGGCGACGGAGACCACCGCGCGCTCCCGCCCGTGCGGGCCCCGGTCCGCCGCGGTGCCGCGGCCCAGATACGCGGCCTCGGCCGGCACGGGACCGGAGGGCGCGGTGAAGACGAGCCGGCCGTCCGCGACGGGTGCGCGGCCACCCTGCAGCCACAGGACCTCCGTTCCCTCGCGCGCCCAGACCGCCGCCAGGTGGCCCGGGTCGAGGCGAGCCACGGCACCGCGGTCCAGCTCCTCGCGGGCCAGCGGCAGGGCCAGCGGCGGTGCGGCGGTGAGGTCGGACGACGACGGGGGGCAGGAAGCCATGCGTCCAGGCTAGCGACCCGTCTCCGGTGCGCCCGACGACGGGGGAGGGCGTTCCGCGCCTAGGCTGGAGGGGTGGATCGTCAGCCCCTTCGTCTCGCAGCCCTGGCCGCCGCGGCCGTCCCCGGCCTCGCCCCCGTCTCCGTGGAGGCGAGCCCGGACGACCCCGCAGACTTCTCGACCGCCGTCGTCGTGGACGGTGAGGGCCAGCGGTGGCGGGTCCGCTCGCCCCGCACCCCGGAGGCGGGCATCCGTCTCGAGACGGAGCTGCAGGTGCTGGCGGGCCTGACCCCGGCGGTGCGCGCCGGCCTGCCGTTCCGCACGCCCTCCGTGGCGGGCGCGGTGCGGCTCGAGGGGCTGCGCACCTTCGTCTACCAGGACATGCCCGGGCGTCCCGTCACCCTGGATGAGCTGGCCCGGCTCGGCGAGCCCGCGGTGCAGGACGTGGGCCGTGTGCTGGCCGCGATCCACACGCTGTCCTCGGATGTCGTGGACCACGCGGACCTGCCCTCCTACACGGCGGAGCAGATCCGGCAGCGTCACCTCCACGCCCTCGACCAGGCGGCCACCTCCGGCCGCGTGCCGCCCCTGCTGCTGCGCCGCTGGGAGGAGGCCATGGAGGAGGAGGCCCTGTGGCGGTTCACCCCGGTGCCTGTGCACGGTGACCTGCACGAGGACAACCTGCTCCTCGAGCGCGGCCGCGTGGTGGGCGTGACGGGCTGGACGGACCTGCACGTGGGCGACCCCGCCGGCGACGTCGCCTGGCTGGCCGCCGCCACGGACCCGGACCTGGCCGACCGCGTCCTCGACGCCTACGCGGCCCGGCGGGCCGACGCGGGGGCCGCCGACGACGGCGACGCCCACCTGATGCGCCGTGCGGCGCTGCTCGCCGAGTTCGCCCTCGCCCAGTGGCTCACGCGGGGCCTGGACCGGCACGACGAGGGGATGGTCGCCGAGGCGGAGGCCATGCTGGCCGAGCTCGAGGGCGACGTGCGCGCCGCGCAGGAGGCGGCCGCGCGCCAGGCGGAGGCCGACGCGGCCGCCGACGCCGCCGAGGACGCCCGGGATGCGGCGGAGGACGCCCGGGAGGCCGCGGCCGCGAGGACCGCGGACCCGGAGACGGGCCCGCTGCCCGCCGTCGAGGTGGTGCGGCCGATCAACGGCGGGCCAGGGCGTCCGTGATGTGACGCTCGAGCTCCTCCTCCCCCGGCAGGTCCGGGAAGGAGCGCTCCTGCCCGTGGGCCACGTACACGAAGCTGGCCCCGATCCGTTCCAGCGGGATCCCGTGCAGCCGTGACCAGGCGAGCCGGTAGACGGCCAGCTGCAGCGACTTGAGCTCGAGGTCGCGGCCCCGCGGCACGGCGCCGGTCTTCCAGTCGACGAGCTCCCAGTCGGCCTCGGGGTCGAAGGGCAGGCGGGGGTCCCCGCCGGAGCGGTAGATCGCGTCGACCCGGCCCCGCAGCGTGATCCCGCCGACCGTCGTCTCGACCGGGGCCTCGACGAAGGCCGGGGTGCGCTCCGCCCAGCGCGAGGAGCGGAACCACTCCTGCATCGGGCCGAGGTCGAGGGCCTCGTCGACCCACAGGTCCGCGGCGTCCTCGGCCGAGTCGATGTCCAGCATGCCGGTGGCCCCGAAGCGCTCCTCGAGCCACGCGTGGAACGCCGTGCCGCGTCGCGCCGCGTGCGCGGGCGGCCGGGGCAGGGGCCGGCGCAGCTGCTCGGCCACGGCCTGCGGGTCGGCGGCGAGCTCGCCGTAGAGGGACACGGAGACGTGCTCGGGCAGGGCGGTCTCCCCGCCCGTCCCGGCGACGTCCCGGCGGCGCAGCAGCACCCAGTCCACCTGGCGGGCCAGTTCCGGGTCGTCCCCGAGCGCCGCCGGATCCGCGGCGTGCACGGCCGCGGCGGCCGCCTCCACGGCCTCCCGGCGGGCCCGGGAGCGGCGCGGCAGCGGCTGCCAGCGTTCCTCGTCCTCGGGGTCCTCCGGGTCGGCGACGAAGGCCTCCGGGCCGTCGAGCGGGTCGAAGGGCCAGCGGGCGACCAGCATCCGGGCCGCGGCGGGGTTGGCCTCGGGCAGGTCGTCCTCGGCCGGGGCGGGGCCGAGCGCGACGCCGGGCACCTCCCCCGCCAGACCGGCCACCTCCTCGAGGAAGGCCGAGGCCGGCAGGGGCTCCTTGTTGACGCCCTTGAACAGGGAGGTGCTCAGCCACAGGGCGGATCGCGCGCGCGTGTACGCCACGTAGGCCAGGCGCCGCTCCTCGCGCTCGGCGTGCGCGGCCACGGCCACGGCATACGGATCCGGGTTGCCCTCCTGGGCCGCCTTCGAGCTGTATCCGGTGCCGGCCGACTGGACCCAGTCCCGCTGGTCCTGCGCCCACGAGCCGTCCCACTGCGGCAGCGACGCGCGGTCCCCGCGCAGGGGCCACGGCAGCGCGCCGGCCCCGGGGCTGGTCCAGCGGTCCGCCCGCGTGGACGGGAACGTGCCCTCCTGCAGGCCGGGGACCGCGACGACGTCCCACTCGAGCCCCTTCGAGGCGTGCGCGGTGAGCACCTGGACCAGGCCGGGGGTGGGTTCGGCGTTCTCGACGCCGAGGCCGTCCTCGTGCTCGAGGACGGACTCCGTCCAGGCCAGGAACGCCGTCAGGTCCGTCGCCGTGGTGCCGGCGCCGAAGTCGCGGGCCGCGTCCTGGAACGCGTTCAGGTGCCGCCGGGCCGCGGCCGCGGAGACACCGGGCCGCAGGGCCACCTCGACGTCCAACCCCGTCTCACGGATCACCTCCGCGATGAGGTCGGCCGGGTCCTCCCCGGTGCGCGTGGAGAGCCGGCGCAGCTCGGCGTTGACGGCCCTCAGCCGGGCCAGGCCCTCGGGTGAGAAGCCGCGGCCACGGGAGCCGACCCAGTCCGTCCCCTCCCCGGGCAGGGAGTCGAGGGCCTCCAGCAGGGCCGCGGCGTCCGCGTCCTCCTCGGGGCTCACGTCCCGGTCCGGGGCCGCGTCCGGGGCGGCCCCGGCCGGGTCCTCCCGCCCACCGGCGGCCCGCCGGGCCCGCAGCCGCGAGACGAACCGGGCGCGCTCCTGGAGCACCTCGAGGTCGGCCACACCGATGCGCCAGCGCGGGCCGGTGAGCAGGCGGACGAGCTGGTCGCTGCGCGTGGGGTCGGCCAGCACGTGGAGGACGGCGAGCACCTCGGCGACCTCCGGCAGCGCCAGCAGCCCGGAGAGCCCGAGCACCTCGTAGGGCAGGCCGGCGGCGTCGAGCGCGTCCAGCACGGGGCCGAACTGGGCGCGGGTGCGGCACAGGACGGCGCGGCTCGGGGTGGTCCCCCCAGGCCCGGACCCGGTGAGGGCGCCGAGGCGGGCGACGACGTCGGCGGCCTCCTCCTCCGCGGTGACGAACCGGTCCACCCGGACGACGCCCTCCCCCGCGCCCGGCCGGGGCCGCAGGGTGCGCACCTCCACCGGCGCGCCGCCCGTCGCGGCGGCGTGGGCGTTCAGCGGGGCGGCGACGGCGTTGGCGACCGCCAGGATCGACTCCTCGTTGCGCCACGCGATCGTCAGGTGCGAGACGTCCGCGTTCACGCGCCGCGGGGCGCCGCCGGGGCCGGTCTCCAGTCGGGGGAAGGCGTGCGGGAAGGCGAAGAGCTGCCCGGCGGAGGCGCCGCGGAAGCCGTAGATCGACTGGTGGGGGTCACCCACCGCGGTGACGCAGTGCCCCAACCCGGGCGCGTCGTCCTCGGGGCCGCGCGGGCCGAACAGCCCGGCGAAGATCCGCATCTGGGCGTGGGAGGTGTCCTGGAACTCGTCCAGCAGCACCACGGGGAACCGCGCGCGCTCCTGCTCGCCGGCCGCCGGCACCTCGACGGCGATGCGCGCCGCGTGGCGCAGCAGGTCGCCGAAGTCCATCACGTCCTGCTCGCGCTTGACCTCGTCGTAGCGGGCCACGAGGTCCGCCATGAGGGCGCGGTCCGCCAGGCCGGTCAGGAACTCCTGGATCTCCTTCGAGGGGGTCTTGGCGCGCGGGGGCAGCGGTAGGGCGCTCCCCTGCTCGGCCAGCCGGGCGAGGAACTCGCGCACCTCGTCCGCACTCACCAGGTGCTCGGCCATGTCCCCGGCCAGCCGCAACGCCTGCGTGATGAGCCGGGACGGGGCCACGCCGAGGGTGTCCGCGACCACCGGATGCGAACGCACGACGGCGCCCATGAGCCGGTGGGCGTCCGCGCCTCCGAGCAGCCGCGCCTCCGGTTCCACGCCGATCCGCAGGCCGTGGTCCCTGACGAGCGCGCCGGCGTAGGAGTGGTACGTGGACACCGAGGCGCGGCCCAGGTCCTCGGGCTCCCCGTCGAAGCCGGGGATCTCGAGGCCGGAGCGCAGCAGGGCGTCCACGCGCCCGTTGATCCGCTCGGCGAGCTCACCGGACGCCTTCCGGGTGAACGTGACGCCGAGGACCTCGTCCGGGCGCACGAGACCGTTGGCCACGAGCCAGACCACGCGGTCGGCCATGGTGGCGGTCTTGCCGGAGCCGGCGCCGGCCAGCACCAGGCGCGGAGTGAGCGGGGCGGTGACCACCTCGGCCTGCTCCTCCGTGGGCGGGGGCAGCCGCAGCCGCGCCGCGATGTCCTCCGGGGAGTGGACCGCGTCCTCGACGCGCGGACGATCGGTCTGGGCGGCGGGATCGCCGGTCAGCGGGGCCATTCGGTGACCTGCCTTCCTTCGGAGCAGAGCGGACAGACGGAGGGCAGCGCGCACCGGCGGGCGCCAGCCTCGTGGAGGGCGAGGAAGCGCGGCCCCGTGGTGCGGCGGGCCGCCGTGAACACCTGCTCGAGCGCCCAGGTGTCCTCGTCCTCGAGGGCCGGCTGGTCCTGCACCTTGGTCTTCTGGGTGCCGGCGCCGAGCTGGACGAGGGCCGCGCCGGCCGGTGTCGTGGGGTGCTCCAGGCCGGCGAGCGCGGCGCGCAGGGCGGGGTCCGTGGCGGGGTCGTCCCGGACCTGCTCCAGACCGCCGGCGCGGACGGCCACCTGATAGGCGGCCAGCTGGGGCTGGCGCGCCATCTCCGCGCCGGTGGGCGCGCTGCGGCCGGTCTTGAGGTCGGCGATGAAGGGTCGGCCCTGCGCATCCGCCTCGAGCCGGTCCACGACGCCGGTGATCCGGACGGTGGTCCCGCCCCAGGTCAGGTCCGCGAGGAGCCGCACCTCCTGGGCCACGGGCCGACGCCCGGCCGCCCGGGCGATGCTCCAGTAGCCGATGTAGGCGTCCACCAGGCCGCGGGCCCGGTCGTGCTCGATCTCCGTGATCCAGCCCTCCGGCAGGCCGAGTTCGGGCAGGCGGCGTTCCAGTTCGGCGCGCACGTCCTCGGGCACGCCCTCGGGGTGGTGTTCGGCCACCGAGTGCACGAGCGTGCCCACGGACTGGGCGAGGGTTCCGCCCGCGTTCGCGCCGACGTGGTACAGCACCCAGTTCAGCGGATTGCGCAGGGCCGTCTCCACGCGGGAGGGCGAGAGCGCGACGACCTCGCGCTCCGGGTCGACGAGCGCGGCCTCGGTGGACAGCGGCAGCAGGCCCCACCAGCGTCGGGGGTCCGCGACGGTCACGCCGTCCTCGGCGAGGACCGCCAGGCCGGCGGCCGCCGCGGCCCGGGATGTCGCCCCGTCGGCCGCGTCCGCCTCGTCCCCGGCCTCCAGGACGCGGCGCAGCCGGCCGACGAGCGCGGACGCCGTGATCGGGTCGGGGACCGCGGTGAGCCGCCGGACGCCGGCGGCGTCGCGCGCCTCGGCGGGCAGCCGTTCGGGCGGGTCCACCAGGTCGAGGAAGTCGGAGGGGCCCTCATCCGGCGAGCGGACGGCCGTGACGACCACCTGACGCCGTGCCCGGGAGACCGCGGCCGCGAGCATGCGCAGCTCGTCCTGACGCACCTCGCGCAGCCGGGTGCGGTGATCCGTGGGCCACGGGGCGTCCGCGGGCAGGGTCACGAGGTCCACGAGGTCGGTGGCGCCGAGCAGCTGGCCGCGCAGCCGGGTGTTCGGCCACACGCCCTCCTGCAGGCCCACGACGATCACCGTGTCCCACTCCTGGCCGGCCGCCGCGGCGGGGGTGCGCACGTGCACGGCGTCACCGGACTCGGCACGGCGGGCCAGGGTGTCCACGGGCAGGTCCTGGGACTCCATGTAGACGGCGAACGACTCGGGCGACGCGCCCGGGAACTGGTCCACGAAGCGCTCGGCCACCTTGAACAGGGCGACGACGGCGTCGAGGTCCGCGTCCGCACGGCGGGACTCGCGGCGCTCGTTCGCGTGCTCGGCGGGCCGCAGCGCGAGCGAACGCCACCGCTCGGCCCGACCGGAGGCGGACCACAGCGCCCACAGCACGGTCTCGGGCGAGGCCGAGGGGGCGCGGGCGGCCTCCAGGCCGTCCCGGAGCATCCAGTGGACGCGGCGCAGGGCGCGGTGCCGCTCGTGCTCGGGGCCGGCCAGGCTCGGGTCCAGGAGGGCCGCGGCGAGCAGCGCGTCCGAGGTGCGCCGGCCGCCCCGGCCCCGCTCGGCGGCCAGCAGGTCCTGGCGCAGCCGCCGCACGTGCAGCGCGCTGGCCATCCCGTACCGGCCGGTGAGCAGTCCCACGACCTCGTCCGGGTCGAGCACGTCCTCGACCCGGGCCTCCGGATCCTCCGCGAGCGCCCCCGCCGCGTCCAGGAGGGTGAGCAGGGGCGCGACGGCGGGCTCCTCCTTCAGCACGAGCCCGGCGGCGTCCCGCAGCACGGGGACGCCCTCGGCCTCCAGGTGACGGGCGAGCGCGGCCACACGGGAGCCCGAGCGGGCGACCACAAGGATCCGGTCCAGGGGCACCCCGTCCTCGTGGTGGACCCGCAGCACCCGTTCGAGGACGAGCTGGTCCTCGTGGGCGCGGGTGGGCACGACGTGCGCCCGGACGGCGCCGTCGCCGTCCGCCGGGACGGTCTCGGTGCGGGTCCGTTCGACGCCGGCGGTGCGCTGGCGGACCCGGCGGGCCACGCGCAGGTAGGCGTCCTGGACCTCGGCGCGCATGCGGTGCCCGCGCGTCAGCACCCGGACGCGTCCGTCCGGGGACGCGGGCGGGGCGGCCCCCGGCACGGGATCGGGGTCGAGGACCTCGGGGTACCGGGCGAGGAGGTCGGGCCGGGCGCCGCGGAAGCCCTCCACGGTGGTGTCCGGTGACGCGGTGAGCAGCACGTCCCGCCCGCGGCCGAGCACGCTGAGCAGGTCGTGCACGGCGGGGGTGGCCTCGTGGAGGTCCTCGACCACGAGCACGGCCAGGCGGTCCCGCTCCTCCGCCACGAACGCCTGCGCCGCGGCGTCGCGCTCCGGGTCCTCCGGATGCCGCTCGGTGAGCACGCGGACGGCGGCGGACAGCAGCCCGGCGGCGTCGAACGCCTCGGCCATGCCCAGGTCGATCCGGTCCCGGTAGTCCTGCAGCAGCACGGCCGCGGCCTCCCACTCGGGGCGCCCGTGGGCGGTGCCGAGCTCCTGCAGGCGGCCCGGCTCGAGGCCGAGCTCGCTCATGCGGTCCACGAGCTCGCGGACCTCACGGCGGAATCCCCTCGCCTCCACGGCGGGGGCGACGTCGTCCGGCCAGTCCGGCGCGGCGGCGAGGCCGGCGGCGTAGCCCTCGAGCAGCTCGGCGATCACCGTGTCCTGCTCGGCACCGGTGAGCAGCCGGGGGGCGACCTCCAGATGCCTCAGCGGTCCCGTGACGCGGGCACGGCGCAGCAGGTCGAACGCGTAGGAGGACCAGGTCCGCACGGGGGTGACGGCGCGGGTGCCCCGACCGGCGGCGGCGAGCCGGCGGGTCAGGGCGTCGCGCAGCCGCGCCGCCGCATCCCGGCTCGGGGCCAGCAGCAGGAGGGACTCGGGGTCCAGCCCCGCCTCGATCCGGCGGGCCGCGTACTCGACCGCCACGGTGGTGCGCCCCGTGCCGGGGGCGCCCAGCACGAGCACGGCGCCGTGCCCGGGGGCGAGCGAGGCGATCGCCTCCTGCTCGTCCGTGAGCGTGATCCGGTCCTCGGGCGCGGCGGCCGTGCGCACCAGCCGAGCGGCCCGTTCCGGCGCCGCCGCGTCGTCGTCGAAGGGGTCCACCCCGTGTTCCCTGGTCATGGCCTCATCCTCGCACCGGGCCCGGACACGATACGGTCGGCGATCGCACGGATCGCCCGCGCGGCGCCGTCGTCGGGCTCCCAGCGGGCCCGGGGCAGGTCCACGCGCCCGGCCGGGGTGCGGGGCATGGCCTCGCGTTCGTGCTCGACGGCGGCCCGCGCGGCCAGCTCCGGAGGCAGCGAGCCGTCGGCCCGGACCACGCGCCACCAGGGCGTGCCGGGGCTCGATTCGGCCATCGCCCGGCCGGCCTGCCGCGGACCGCCGACCCCCAGCAGGCCGGCCAGCCCCCCGTAGCTGACGGCGCGTCCGGGCGGGACCAGACGGGCGAGCGCCTCGAGCCCCTCGCCGAGGGTGAGCGGTCCGTCGTCGCGGTGGCGGGCGCCGGGGAGCACAGGGTGATCGGTCACGACCCCATCCTGTCGTGTCCGCCGGTCCGGGTAGCGTGAGGCGCGTGACTTGGCATGAGAGCATCCGCGCCGGCTTCGACCTCGAGACCACCGGACGTGATCCGCGCACCGCGCTGATCGTGACCGCCACCCTGGTGATGGTGGACGAGCACGGCCGCGCCGCGTCGTCGGCCGAGTGGCTCGTGGACCCGGGCGTGCCCATCCCGGCCGAGGCGGCCGAGGTCCACGGCGTCACCACGGAGCGGGCCCAGGCGGAGGGCATGCCCGCCGCGCAGGGCGTCACGGAGATCACCGAGACCCTGCGGGACCTGTTCGCCGCGGGCATCCCCGTGGTGGCCTTCAACGGCGTGTACGACTTCACGGTGATGGACCGGGAGGCGCGCCGCCACGGGCTGACGCCGCTCGAGGCCCGCCCCGTGATCGACCCGTTCGTGCTGGACAAGCAGGTGGACCGGTTCCGCAAGGGCAAGCGCACGCTCTCCGCGGTGTCCGAGCACTACGGGGTGACCCTGGAGAACGCGCACACCTCCGCGGCGGACGCCCTCGCCGCCGTCCAGGTGGCCGACGCCCTGGCCGCCCGGTACGAGCAGCTGCGCGTCGCGCCGGCGGACCTGCACGAGCGGCAGGTCCGCTGGAAGGCCGAGCAGGCGCAGAGCTTCGAGCAGTACCTGCGACGCAAGGACCCGCAGGCCACCGTCTCGCGCCACTGGCCGGTCGAGGCCGAGCGCTGAGCGCCCGGCCCCGACCCGCACCCGGGTCTCAGCCCTGGGGCGTCGCCGCCGCGGCCGCCTTCGCCGCGGCCGGCAGCGCGTCGAGCACCCGGGTGACCGCCGCGTCGTCGTGGGCGGCGGAGACGAACCAGGCCTCGAACACGGACGGCGGCAGGTACACGCCGGAGGCCAGCATCGACTGGAAGAACGGGGCGTAGCGGAAGACCTCCTGGCCCTGGGCGTCCCGGTAGTCCCGCACGCCGGTGCCGGAGGTGCCGAACGCCAGCGAGAACAGGGTGCCGGCCCGCTGGATCGAGTGGTCCACGCCCTCGGCGTCGAGCGCGGCCACGAGGCCCTCACGCACGGCGTCCGAGGCGCGCGCCACGGCCGCGTACACGGCCTCGTCGGCGCGGGAGAGCGTGGCGTGGCCGGCGGCCATGGCCACCGGGTTCCCGGAGAGGGTGCCGGCCTGGTACACGGGGCCGAGCGGGGCCAGGTGGTCCATGATCTCGGCGGAGCCGCCGAGGGCGGCCGCGGGCATGCCGCCGCCGATCACCTTGCCGAAGCACCAGATGTCCGGGGTCCAGCCCTCGGGCTGTCCGGACAGGCCCCAGCCGCCCGTGGCGGTGGCGCGGAAGCCGGTGAGCACCTCGTCCCAGATCAGCAGCGCGCCGTGGCGGCGGGTGATCTCGCGCAGGAACGCGTTGAAGCCCTCGGCGGGCTCCACGACGCCCATGTTGCAGGGCACGGCCTCCGTGATGAGCGCGGCGATGCGCTCACCGTGCTCGGCGAACACGGCCTCGACGGCGGCGCGGTCGTTGTAGTCCACCACGAGGGTCTCGGAGGCGGCGGCCTCGGTGACGCCCGCGGAGCCGGGCAGGGCGGCGGTCGCCACGCCCGAGCCGGCCGCGGCCAGCAGGCCGTCCGAGTGGCCGTGGTAGCAGCCGGCGAACTTCACGATCAGGTTGCGGCCGGTCACGCCGCGGGCCAGGCGCAGGGCCGTCATGGTGGCCTCGGTGCCGGTGGACACGAAGCGCACGCGCTCGACCGGGACCTTGGAGGCGATCAGCTCGGCCAGCGCGGTCTCCTCCAGCGTGGAGGTGCCGAAGCCGAGGCCGCGGTCCACGGCGGCGTGCACGGCCTCGACGACCTCGGGGTGCTGGTGGCCCAGCAGCATGGGGCCCCACGAGCAGACCAGGTCCACGTACTCGTTGCCCTCGACGTCGGTCAGGTACGGGCCGCGTGCGCCGGCCATGAACCGGGGCGTGCCGCCCACCGAGCCGAAGGCGCGCACGGGTGAGTCGACGCCGCCGGGGATGACGGCCTGGGCCGCGGCGAAGGCGGCGGCGTTGGTGGTCGGCTGGGACGCGGTCACAGGGACCCCTCCTTCATCCAGCGGCCGAGCTCGGCCGCCCAGTAGGTGAGCACGGAGTCGGCGCCGGCGCGCCGGATGGAGAGCACGGACTCGACGATCGAGGCCTTCCGGTCGATCCAGCCGTGCGCGGCGGCGGCCTCGATCATCGCGTACTCCCCCGAGATCTGGTACGCGGAGACGGGCACGTCCGCCATGTCCGCCACGTCGCGCACGATGTCCAGGTAGCTCATCGCGGGCTTGACCATCACCATGTCCGCGCCCTCCTCGAGGTCGAGGGCGACCTCGAGCAGGGCCTCGCTCCGGTTGGCGGCGTCCATCTGGTAGGTCTTGCGGTCGCCCGTGAGCTGGGAGTCGACGGCGTCGCGGAACGGCCCGTAGAACGCCGAGGAGTACTTCGCGGCGTAGGCGAGGATCGCGGTCTCGTGGTGGCCGGCGCCCTCGAGGGCCTCCCGGATCACGCGGACCTGGCCGTCCATCATCCCGGAGGGGCCGAGCACGTCCGCACCGGCCTCGGCCTGCGCGACGCCCATCCGGGCGTAGATCTCCAGCGTCGCGTCGTTGTCCACGGTGCCCTCGGCGGTGAGCACGCCGCAGTGGCCGTGGTCGGTGAACTCGTCCAGGCACAGGTCGGACATCACGACGAGCCCGTCCCCCACCTCCGCCTTCACGTCCCGGATGGCCCGGTTCAGGACGCCGTCCGGGTCCAGGGCGGCGCTGCCGACGGCGTCGCGCGTGGTCGGCACGCCGAACAGCATGATGCCGCCCAGGCCCAGCTCGGCGGCCTCGGCCGCGGCGGCCTTGAGCGAGTCCGCGGTGTGCTGCACGACGCCCGGCATCGAGGCGATCGGCACGGGCTCGGCGGCGCCCTCCTTGATGAAGGCCGGCAGGATCAGCTCGGCGGGGTGCAGGCGCGTCTCAGCGACGAGGCGGCGCATCGCGGCGGACCGGCGCAGACGCCGGGGACGGTGCAGCGGGAAGGACATACGGGGTCACACGCTCCTGGTTCGGGGACCCGTCCAGTCTAGGCGCGGAGGCTGACCGCGCGCCGGGTACAGTCATGGCGCCCCGTCCGCCGTCGAGAGGCCCGTGATGCCCCCGCGCCTGCGCCCCGGTCAGACCCTGCTGCTGGCCTCGCTCGTCTTCGGCCTGTTCTTCGGCGCGGGCAACCTGATCTTCCCCGCCGGCCTGGGCCGGGATGCGGGCGCCGCGGTCACGCCGGCCACGCTCGGCTTCCTCGTCACGGCGGTGGGGCTGCCGGTCCTGGGCATCGTCGCCTCGGCGGTGACGGGGGCGCGCTCGGTCCGTGAGATGACGGCGCCCGTCTCCCGGCGCTTCGCCGTGGCGTTCACGTGCCTGCTGTACCTGACGATCGGCCCCCTCTTCGCCATCCCCCGCACCGCCACGGTGTCCTATGAGATCGGTGTCGCACCCCTGGCGGGCGACGGCGGCCTGCGGCTGCTCGGCTTCACGGCGGCGTTCTTCGCGGTCGCCGCGGTCGCGGCGTTCCGTCCGGGCCGGCTCATGGAGTGGGTGGGGCGGTACCTGACCCCGGCGTTCCTGGTCCTGCTCGGCGCCCTGGTGGCGGCCGCCGTCGTGGCCCCGATGAGCACGGGCGCCCTGCCCTCGCCGACCCCCGCCTACGCCGACGGGGCGTTCGTGCGGGGCCTGCTGGACGGCTACGCCACGATGGACGCGCTCGCCTCGCTCGCCTTCGCGGTCGTGATCGTCGACGCCGCTCGGCGCCTGGGCGTGACGGGTCCGCGCCGCATGGCGGTGGAGCTGGGCAAGGCGGGGCTGGTCGGCGGCGCGGCGATGACGGTGGTCTACGCCTCGCTGGCGTACGTCGGCGCCACGAGCCACGGCGCGTTCGCACAGGCCGCGAACGGCGGCGACGTCCTCGCCCGCACCGCGAGCCACTTCTTCGGCACGGCGGGCGCGTACCTCATCGCGGCCATCGTCTTCGTCGCGTGCCTGAAGACCTGCATCGGACTGATCGTGGCGTGCGCCGAGATGTTCGCGGAGATGTTCCCCGGGTCCTACCGGCTGTGGGCGAGCCTCTTCCTCGTGGTGTCCTTCGCGCTCGCCAACCTGGGCCTGGAGGCGATCATCGCCTGGTCCGTCCCGGTGCTGATGTTCCTCTACCCGATCGCCGTCGTCGTCATCCTGCTCGGCCTCGCCTGGGCCTGGGTGCGGGGCCGCCCGGCGGTGGCCCGCTGGGTGGTCGCCTGCACGGGGCTCGCCGCCTTCTTCGACCTGCTGGGCGCCCTGCCGGAGGCGCTCGCGACGACGCCGCCCGTCACCGCCCTGACGGGCCTGGCCGGCCGGGTGCTGCCCGGCTACGCGGTCGGCTTCGGCTGGGTGGTCCCGGCGCTCGTCGGGCTGGTCGTCGGCACAGTGGCCGCCGCCTCGCGGCCCCGCCCCCGCCGGGGCGAGCGGGAGGCGATCCCGGTCACCGCCGGCCACGGGCGCACCGCCGCCGACTAGGGTGGGACACATGCCCGAACCCACCCCCGCATCCCTGCGCATCGCCGTCCTGATGGACAGCGACAACGTCTCCCCCAAGTTCGCCCCCCTGATCCTCGAGGAGCTCGCCACCTACGGCACCCCCACGATCAAGCGCGCGTACGGCGACTGGACCACGACCAACCTCAACGGCTGGAAGAAGGCGCTGAACCACCACGCGATCCAGCCGGTCCAGCAGTTCGCCTACACCGTGGGCAAGAACTCCTCGGACTCCGCGCTCATCATCGACGCGATGGACCTGCTCTGGATGGGCAACGTGGACGCGTTCGCCCTCGTCTCCTCCGACTCCGACTTCACGCGCCTGGCCACCCGCCTGCGCGAGGGCGGCAAGCGCGTGATCGGCCTGGGCGCCCGCAAGACCCCCGCCTCCCTGCGCAACGCCGTGGACCAGTTCATCTACCTCGAGCTGCTCGGCACCGCCACGGACCACGACGTCGACGACGACGAGACCGGCGAGGACGCCCCCGCCAAGGAGGAGAACGCCAAGGCGTCCGAGAGCTCCGGCCGCTCGGGGTCCCGCCGCGGCGGTCGAGGCCGCGGTCGCGGGGCAAAGACCACCGACGCCACCGACACCCCCGAGGCCACGGACGCGGACGCGGAGGCCCCCGCTGTCGACGAGGCCCCTGCTGCCGACGAGGCCCCCGCCGCCGACGAGGCGCCCGCCGGGGACGCCGCCGCCGGCAAGGACGGGAAGGCCGCGGAGGCGAAGTCCGGGGCCGGTCGGCGGGGCCGCCGTGCGTCGTCGTCGGACGTCACCGAGGACCCGACCCCGCCCGAGGTGCCGGTCGAGGCCGAGCCCGAGCACGACGAGGCCGACGCCGCCCCGCGCATCGACCTGCAGGCCGCGCTCACCAAGGCCGTCAACGCCACGAGCACCGACGACGGCTGGGCCACGCTGTCCCTGATCGGCCAGCACCTGAGCCGCACCCACGTGGACTTCGACCCGCGCGACTTCGGGCACTCCAAGCTCTCCACCCTCGTGGAGGACCAGCCGTACCTGCGCACCCGCACCGAGGGCCGCACCATGGAGGTCTCGCTGGTCCGCCGCCGCAGCCGCCGCGCCGAGGGCTGAGCGGCACGGCCCGTCGTCCCCCGCGGCCGGCGGGCCGGTCCCCCACCACGCCCGCCCGGTAGGCTCCCCGCCATGGGGAACACTCTGGGCTTCCTGCGCGGCGTCGACCGCCTGCACGCCTTCTACACGGAGAACGTGCGCATGCTCGCGCACGCGTACGACCTGACGGACGAGGAGGCCTCGGAGCTGCTCGCCAACACGGGCTTCACCAACGTCTCGGTCGCCATCCTGCGCGGCCCGCGGGTGGACATCATGGCCGCCGCCACCGGCGTGCCGCAGGACGAGAAGCACGACGCCGGCCCGGCGCCGACGGAGGACGACGCGCCCGACCCGGACGGCGACCGCCCCGACTGAGCCTCGCCTCGAGTGCGGCCGGGCGGCTCAGGCCGCACCGCGCAGCACGGCCAGCACTCCGGCCGCGTCCGGCGTGGGGGCCGTCCCGAGCAGGGGCAGACCCCGCCGCGCGCACGTGTCACGGGTCGGCGCGCCGATCGCCACGAGCCGCACCCGCTTGCCCACCAGTGGCGTCAGACCCGCGGCCACGAACTCCTCCGCCGCGGAGGAGCTGGTGAGCACCACGGCGGTCCCCGCCGCGACCGCGGCCAGCCGCGCGGGCGTCACGACGTCCCCCCGGCCCTCGTCCGCCGCCCCGTCGAGCAGTCGCCTGCCGGCCTGCGCCGGATACGGCACTGTCCGGTAGGCGAGCCCGGTCCGCACGTCCCAGCCCGCCGCGCGCAGGCCGTCGGCGAGGCGGGGCCGGGCCCGATCGGACTGGGGCAGCCACGCGCGGGCGCCGCGGGGATGCAGGGCGGCGAGTCCGGCGATCAGGCCCTCGGCGGAGCGGTCCTCGGGCGGCAGCCACGGCGCCGCATCGCAGCCCGCCTCGGTCAGCACCCGTGCCGTGCCCGGTCCGGTGACCGCGATCCGCGCGCCCGCCGGGACATGACCGCCCCAGCCGACGGCCCTGAGCGCGCGCACGGTGTTGGGGCTCGTCACCACGAGCCAGCGGGGCCCGTCCGAGCGCACCGGCCCGACCGCATCGCCGTCGGCACCCGCCCAGTCCGCGAGCAGCGCGCGCAGCGGGCCGTCGTCGTCGGGCACGGCGAAGTCGGTCAGCGGCAGGAAGCCGACCCGCAGCCGCCGCCCCGCCACCTCGGCGCCGGCGAGACCGGCCTCCAGGTCGCCGGCCTGGGCCGGCTGGCGGGTGAGCAGGACGCGCATCTCAGGCCGGGTCGTCGGGCCGTGGGGCGCCGTCGCCCCGGTCCACCCCGCGCACCGTGCCAGGCAGCAGGTCGGCGCCCTCGGCCACGAACTGCTCGGCCACGTGCACGCCGAGTGCCTCCGCGGCCACGAACAGGGTGTCCTCGAGCCACTCGTCGGCGGCCGCCGGGTCACCGGCCACGTCGGCCGGCACCGGGTCGAGCTGCACGGACGAGGTCCGGCGCAGCACGCGGGAGCCGTCGAGGGCGGCCACCATCGCGGTCATCTCGATGCGCGGCGCGCCGGCCTCGCCGTCGCTCACGCGGGCCACGGCCCCGATCGGCGCGGCACAGCCGGCCTCGAGGCGACGCAGCAGGGCCCGCTCGGCGGTGACCGCCACGTGGGTGTCCCGATCGTCGACCAGCTCGAGGGCGGCGTGCATCCTCCCGACCGGCGCCTGGGGGTCCAGGAGCGCCCGGCCGAGGAAGGACTCGTCCTCGGCCCGGATCTCCACGGCCAGGGCGCCCTGTCCGGGGGCGGGCACCATGACCTCCGGGTCGATCCGCTCGGTGATCACGTGGTCCAGGCCGAGGCGGTCGAGCCCGGCACAGGCCAGGATCACGGCGTCGAGGTCACCGCGGGGCGAACCCGCGGCGGCCGGGGCGTGGTCGTCGTGCTGCTCCAGCCCGGGCACGCGGGCCAGGCGGGTCTGCACGTTGCCGCGGATGTCCACGAGCTCCAGATCCGGGCGCAGCGCCTTGAGCTGGGCCACGCGGCGCGGCGATCCCGTGCCCACCCGGGCGCCCTCGGGCAGGGTCGCCAGGGTGAGGCCGTCGCGGGCGCACAGGGCGTCCCGCAGGTCGGCCCGGGCCGGCACCGCGGCGATCTCGAGGGTCTCCGGCTGGGCGGCCGGCAGGTCCTTGAGCGAGTGCACCGCCGCGTCCACGACGCCGTCGAGCACGGCGGCCCGCAGCGCCGAGGCGAACACGCCGGTGCCGCCCAGCGAGGCCAGCGAGCCGGTGGTGACGTCGCCCTCGGTGCGGATCACCACCAGCTCGTGGGCCAGGCCGGAGCGCTCCGTGAGCGCCTCGGCCACGTGGCTGGTCTGCGTGGTCGCCAGGGCGGAGCCCCGGGTGCCGATGCGCAGGGGGGTCACGGTCTCAGGCCTCCTCGGCGGGGGCCGCGGCGCCCGCCTCGTGCTCGGCCAGCCCGCGCACGGCGGCGTCGACCGCAGACGTCGTCGGACGTACCGAGCCGTCCCGCATCACCTTGGCGCAGCAGTCCGGCCGGCACACGTCGTACCAGGCTGGGAAGCAGCCGGCCGCGGCGCGGCCCTCGCGGCGGCCCAGCCGCTCCTCCACGATGTCCACGAGCCCGGCCACGAACCGCGGGTCGGTGCCCGGGGTGGGGCTGCGACGGAACCCCACGCCCAGCCCCTCGGCGGTCTCCTTGGCCTCGGTGTCGAGGTCCCAGACCACCTCCATGTGGTCCGAGACGAAGCCCAGCGGCACGACGACGAAGCCCGCCACGGCGCGCCCCTGCGCGTCCGTCTCGGCGCCCTCGCCCGCGAGGTGCTCCATCGCGTCGTTGATGTCCGGCTCGAGCCACGGCACCGAGGGCGGGCCGGAGCGCGACTGGTACACGAGCGACCACGGCACGTCCGCGGCCTCGGGCACGCCGGCGAGGATCTCGCGGGCCACGTCGAGGTGCTGCGCCGAGTACACGTCCGCACCCTCGTCGCCCGGCTCCGCCCCCGCCTGCGCGCGCAGGTCCGCGGCGAGGCCGCGCGGGCCGGCGGCGGCGGCGTCGGAGGTGGGGATCGAGTGGGTCGCGAAGAGCACGTGGATCCGCGCGTCGTCCCCCAGCTCCGCGCGCAGCGAGGCCAGGTCCGCGCGCAGGCCGTCCCGGAACGGCTCGATGAAGCCGGGGTGGTTGAAGTACTGGCGCGTCTTGTCCAGGTCCACCTTCCCGGTCAGGCCGGTCTGCTCCATGGCCATGCCCATGTCTTCGCGGTACTGGCGGCACGAGGAGTAGCAGGAGTACGCGGATGTGGTGACCGTCAGGATGCGGCGGTGCCCGTCGGCGTGCATCCGCGCGAGGGTGTCCGGGAAGTAGGGCTCCCAGTTGCGGTTGCCCCAGTACACGGGCAGGTCCAGGCCGCGGGCGGCCAGCTCGGCCTCGATGGCCGCCTTCAGCGCGCGGTTCTGCGCGTTGATGGGGCTGACGCCGCCGTTGGCGCGGTAGTGGGTGGCGACCTCCTCGAGGCGCTCGTCCGGGATGCCGCGCCCGCGCGTGACGTTGCGCAGGAACGGGATCACGTCGTCCTGGCCCTCGGGCCCGCCGAAGGAGGCGAGCAGCAGGGCGTCGTAGTCCTTGGGGGCCATCACGCCGCACACGTCGTAGTCGACGCCGGCGGCGGCCTTCTCGGGCGTCCGGAGGGCCGGGGCGACGCCGGCGTCCGGGCCGATGTGGACGGGCGCGTCGGCGCGGGGCTCGGGGGCGGCGGTCATCAGGCCAGCACCTCCGCGATCTCGGCGGTCTCCAGACGGCGTCCGGTGTAGAACGGCACCTCGCTGCGCACGTGCAGGCGGGTCTCGTTGTTGCGCAGGTGGCGCATCATGTCCACCAGGTCCGTCAGCTCGTCCGCCTCGAGGCCCAGCAGCCACTCCCAGTCGTTCAGGCCGAACGCGCTGGTGGTGTTGGCCCACACCTGCGGGAAGTCCTGGCCGAGCTGGCCGTGCTCGCGGAGCATGCGGGCCCGCTCCTTCGGGTCCAGCAGGTACCAGTCGTACGAGCGCACGAACGGGTAGAAGCACAGCCACTTCAGGGCCTTGCGGCCCATGGCGAAGGCGGGGACGTGGTCCTTGTTGAACTCGGCCATGCGATCGGCGCCCATGGCCGAGAGCACCATCGTGGTGCCCTCGAGCAGACGGGTGCGGCGCAGTTCGCGGATGGCGGCCTGCAGGTCCTCGGGCACCTGGCCGTACATCCACACCATGACGTCGCCGGCCTCGCGCATGCCCGAGACGTCGTAGACGCCGCGCACGGTCACGCCGGTCTGGGCCACCCGCGCGACGGCCTCGTCGAACTCCTTGGCGGCCTTCTTCGCGTCACGGCCCTCCAGTCCCAGCCAGCCTGGCTCGCCCTGTGGGCGGGCGAACACGGTGTAGGTGGTGAACCAGTCCTTGCCGGCCTCGGCAGGGGTGGTGGTGGTGGTGCTGTCCTTGGTCATGGTCCTCTTCCTTGGGATCCGATTGCGTCAGGGGTGGTCTGGGGGCGAGGTCAGCCGGCGGGCGGCGCGTCGGCGCCGAGGGTGCGGTCCACGCCGGCGACGACGGCGGCCAGCCCGGTGCCGTGCACCCAGCTGCCCACGAGGTCGAGGCCGGGCACGTCCCGTGCCCAGTCGATCAGCGTGTCCGCCTTCGCGCGGTCGGGGCCGGCCTGCGGCGGGATGGAGCGGCGCCAGCGGGTGACGGTGCGGGCGACGACGTCCTCCTCCGCCAGCGGCACCCCGGTGAGAGTCGCCGTGTCCACGAGCGCCTGCGCGAGCAGCTCCTCGTCCGCGCTGCGGTGGCCCAGGGCCTCGGGCCCGCCGCCCTGGCGGCCGTAGGACAGGCGCAGCACGTGGCGGTGGGGATGACGGGCGACGCCGTCCTCCTGCGGGCGCGCGACGACCTCGCGCAGCCACGCCCACTTGGCGGTGGCGTGGGTCAGGGCCTTGGCGGCCACGCCCGTCCCGGCGCCGACCAGCACTCCGGTGCCGCGTGGCGCGTCGTCCAGGCCCGCGGCCTCGACGACGAGCGTGGCCAGCGCGATGCCCTCGCCGAGGGCGGGGCCGGCGTCGGGGTCCAGGGCCTCGGCCGAGAGCGGGGCCAGCAGGTCCCAGGCGGTGACGCCGTCCACGGCCAGCACGACGCGGTCCACGTCGAGCCCGCGGACGACCTCGTCGTCCCGGTCCGAGATCTGGGCCCACCAGCCGCCGGTGGCGGGCACGCGGGACAGGGCGGCCACCCGGACACCGCGCAGGACGGTGGCCCCGTCCTCGCGCAGCACCTCGACGAGCCGGCCGGTGAGGCGGACCATGCCGCCGTCCAGACCGGCCACGAGCGAGCCGGGGGTCCCGGTGGACCGCAGCGCGGCGACGCCCGCGGCCAGCCCGCCGTGCTCCACGGCGGCGGCGAGCAGGCCGGGGGCCACGCGCTCCAGCTCGACGACCGCGGGGTCGGCCGAGTGGACTCCGGCGACGACGGGGGCCACGAGGCGGTCGAGCACCTCGTCGCCGAGGCGGTCGGCCACGACCTGCGCGACGGTGACCGGTTCGCCGGCCGCGAGCGCGGCGGCCCAGCGATCCATGGGGGCCTCGGCGTCCTGCCGGGCGCGCTCCAGGCCGGCCGGCGTGAGGGCGGCGGCGAGGTCCTCGGCGTCGAGGTCGCCGGGGATGCCGACGATGCCGAGACGCGGGGCGCGCACGGGGCCGGCGGGACCGTGCAGCCACGAGCCGAGGGGCTCGGGCGCGACGATCTTCTCGCCCAGCCCGAGCTCCTCCACGAGCGCGCGCACGGCGGCACCGCGGACGGCGAACGACTCGGCGCCGCCGTCGAGTTCGAGGGTCTGGGTCTCGGGGGCCCCGGTCTCGCCGTGCGAGGGGACGTCGAGGAAGCGCGGGGAGACCGCGCCCCCGAGCACGGAGGTGGCCTCGGCGAGGGTCACGTCCCAGCCCGCCGTGGACAGTCGGTGGGCCGCGACGAGGCCGGCGATGCCGCCGCCGACCACGAGCGCCGTGCCGCTCATGCGCGCTCCTCCCGCTCGGCGGTCTCGACCCCCGGTGCCGGGTCCTGGCCCTCCCGCTCCGGCACGGGCAGGGAGTGGATCAGCTCGACCACGCGGGTCAGCACGGCCGCGTCCGTCTCCGGCGGCACGCCGTGGGCGAGGTTGACGACGTGGCCGGGCGCGACGGCGCCGGAGGCGACGACGTCGCGCACGTGGGCCTCGAGGACCTCCCACGGGGCGGCGAGCAGGGCCGGGTCGATGTTGCCCTGCAGGGGCACGGCGCCGCGTCCGTCGGGGCCGGGGTTCGCGCTGAGCCGGCGGTGCGCCTCGGCGAGCGTGAGGCGGTGGTCCACGCCGACGGCGGTCGCGCCCGCGTCACGCAGGTGGTGCAGGAACTCTCCGGTGCCCGTGCCGAAGTGCAGGAGCGGGGCGCCGTCGGGGACGCCGGGCCCGGCGAGGTCGGCGACATGGGCGAGGGCCGCCGTCGAGTGCGGCTGCACGTGCTCGAGGTAGTCGTCCGCCGAGAGCGAACCGGCCCACGAGTCGAACAGCTGCGCGGCGGAGGCGCCGGACTCGAGCTGGGCGCGCAGGAACTGGCCGGACACGGTGGCGGCCCAGCCGGCCAGGGCGGCCCAGGTCTCGGGGTCGGCGTGCATCATGCGTCGCGGGCCGAAGTGGTCGCGGGAGGGACGGCCCTCCACCATGTACGCCGCCAGCGTGAAGGGGGCGCCGGCGAAGCCGATCAGGGGGCGCGGTCCCAGCTCGGCGACGGTGGCCGCGACGGCGTCGCGGATCACGTCCAGGGCGGCGTCCTCGAGGACGGGCAGCGCGGCGACGTCGTCGGCGGTGCGGACGGCCTGGCCGAGCACGGGGCCCACGCCGGGCTGGATCTCCACGTCCACGCCCGCCAGGCGCAGGGGGACCACGATGTCCGAGAAGAAGATCGCCGCGTCGACGTCATGGCGGCGCACCGGCTGCATCGTGATCTCCCGGACCAGGTCCGGCATGAGGCAGGAGTCGAGCATCCCGATCCCCTCGCGCACCTGGCGGTACTCCGGCAGCGAACGGCCGGCCTGCCGCATGAACCACACGGGGTGGCGGTCGGGGCGCTGGCCGCGCAGCGCCCGGAGGAGCGGGCTGGCCACGGTCGAGCGTGACGGGTCCTCGGTGCGCAGCGGGTGCTCGGCGGGCAGCGCCGGGACGGCCGCGGGGGTCTCGGGGGTCTGGGACAGGGCGGACATGGCCCCAGTCTCCCACCGGTCGCGTCGCGGTGGCACATCCGCGTCCTATGTGAGCGCCGTCACAGGCGTCGACGGCGCCCGGGTCAGGTCCGCCTTCCCGGACGGGCGGGGCCGTCGGGGCTAGACTTGGCCCGCTGTGACTGTCTTCTCTCTCGTCGCCTCCCACCATGACCTGGACCTGGACACGGTCGCCCGCCTCAGCGCCGGCGCGACCGGGGTCGGGCCCGCCCTGCCCGGCAGCGGTGCGGCGGGCGCCGTCGTGCTGGCCACGTGCAACCGCGTGGAGATCTACGCCGAGGCCGACGGGGCCGGCGTCGAGGCCGCCCGCGCGGGGCTGCTGTCCGCCGTCGCCGCCTCCACCTCCCTGCCGGACGAGGACGTGCACGCCGCGTTCCGCACGCTCGACGCCGACGCCACGGCCCGTCACCTCTTCGAGGTCGGCGCCGGACTGGACTCCGCCGTGGTGGGCGAGCGCGAGATCGCCGGTCAGGTCCGGCGCGCCCTGACGGCGGCCCAGGAGGCCGGCACCGCCTCGGGCCCGCTCGTCCGCCTCTTCGAGTCCGCCACGCGCACGGCCAAGGACGTCGGCTCCCGCACGGCGCTCGGCGCGGCCGGCCGCTCGGTCGTCTCCGTCGCCCTGGACCTCGCGGAGGAGCTGCGCGGTCTCACCGACGCCGCGGCCCAGCGCGACTTCTGGGCCGGGGCCACCATCCTGCTGATCGGCACGGGCGCCTACGCCGGCACCACGCTCGCGCAGCTGGCGGACCGAGGCGCGACCACCGTCGGCGTGCACTCGGCCTCGGGCCGCGCGGAGCAGTTCGTCGCGGACCGCGGCGGCTGGGCCCTCGCGCTCGGCGGCGAAGCCGTGGCCGGTGCCGTCGCCGAGGCGGACGTGATCATCGGCTCCTCCGGTGGCGAGCGCCAGATCAGCCCCGAGCGCCTGCAGGAGCTGCGCGAGGGCGGACGGCGCCCGCTCACGGTGGTCGACCTGGCCCTCTCGCGCGACTTCGACCCCGCCGTCGCGGACCTGCCGGACGTCGACCTCATCACCCTCGAGTCGGTGCGGCTGGCCGCCCCCGAGCAGGCCCAGGTCGCCGTCGCCGAGGCCCGCGCGCTCGTGGACGACGCCGTCGAGGAGTACCGCGCCGCGCAGCGCGGCCGCAGTGCCGACGCGGCGATCAAGGCCCTGCGCCGCCACACCCTCGGCGTGCTCGACCGGGAGCTCGAGCGCGTGCGTGCCCGCCACGGCTGCACGGCGGCCGCCGAGGAGGTGGAGTTCGCCCTGCGCCGCATGGTGAACCAGCTCCTGCACGAACCCAGCGTGCGCGCCAAGCGACTCGCCGCCGAGGGCCGGCTCGACCGCTATGAGGACGCCCTCGAGGCGGTCTTCGGGATCGAGGCCCCCGGCCGCCCCGCCCCCGCCGTGGGCGCGGTCGAGGCGGCCTGCCCCGCGCACGAGGACGAGGGCGGCGCCGCGCGCATCGCGTGAGCCGGCCCCGCGCCAGGAGGACCCCGTGACCGCCCACCACGCCGCCACCGCGCCCGACGAGCCCGGGCGAGGCCGTCGTCTGCCCCGGCACGAGCGTCGCCGCCAGCTGTTGGACTGCGCCCGCGCGGTCTTCGCCGCGGAGCGGTACGCGGGGGCCTCCATGGAGCAGATCGCCGAGCGGGCCGAGGTCTCCAAGCCGGTCCTCTACCAGCACTTCCCCAGCAAGCACGAGCTCTTCCTCGAGCTGCTGGACGCCGAGGTCGCGAGCCTGCGCGCGCTCCTCGAGGCGGCGATGGACACCCGCCGGGACAATCGCGAACGGGTGCGGGCCACCGTCGCCGCCGTGTTCGAGTACATGGCCTCCCCCGAGCGGACCCACCGCCTGATCTTCGACTCCGGCATCGACGGGGACCCGGAGGTGCGCACGCGCAGCGAGGCCGTGCACCGGCTGCTCTCCTCCGAGGTCGCGCGCACCATCCGCGCTGACACCACCGTGGCCGAGGCCGAGGCCGAGGTGCTCTCCCGCGGACTCGTCGGCTATCTCCTGGGCGCCGCACGCCACTGGGCGGACCGGCTCGACGCCGACGCCCGCCCCGCCGCCGCCGAGATGGCCCGCACGGTGGACGCGCTCGTCTGGCGCGGCCTCGCCTCGCTGCCCTCCGCGGACGACGCGCCGCGCTGACCCGGCCGTCCGGCCCGTTTCGCCCGCGGGTGAACCTCGGGGGTGCCCGTCCACCCCGCCGAGCGGTCCCGTAGGCTGACGGCGGACCGCACAGGACGCGACGAAGAGAAGAGGTTCCCCATGGAGATCCGCATCGGTGTGCAGCACGTCGGCCGCGAGGTCGTCATCGACAGCGAGCAGTCGGCGGACGAGGTCCGCTCCCTCGTGGACGCCGCCGTCGCCGACGGCACCCCGCTGGTCCTGGCGGACGCCAAGGGCCGCCAGGTGGTCGTCCCCGGCGACCGCATCGGCTTCGTGGAGATCGGCGCGAAGAAGTCGGGCCCGCTCGGGTTCGCCGCCTCCTGACCCGCCCGCACGCCCCGGTGATCCGCCGGGGCGTGCGTCGTCTCGGCCCCTGCCCAGGAGCATCGCCATGTCGCCTCACGCCCTCGGCCTCCGCGGCCCCGCCGACCCGGCCCTGCTCGAGCGTCTCGCCGCCCTGCGGACGGAGCTCGAGTTGCAGCCGGCCTTCCCCGCCCCCGTCCTGGCCGAGGCGGAGGCGGCCGCGCGTGAGGTGCACGCGGGCCTGAGCGGGAGCCCGGACCACGCGGACCGCACGGCCCTGCCGTTCGTCACCGTGGATCCCGCCGGCTCCACGGACCTGGACCAGGCCCTGCTCCTGACCCCCGCCGACGACGACGGCATCCTCGTCCGCTACGCGATCGCGGACGTGCCCGCCTTTGTGGCCCCGGACGGCGCCGTGGACGCCGAGGCCCGCCGCCGCGGCCAGACCGTCTACCTGCCCGACGGCCGGGTCCCCCTGCACCCGGAGGTGCTGAGCGAGGACGCCGCCTCCCTGCTGCCGGACCGCGAACGCCCGGCGTTCGTCTGGACGTTCCTGCTGGACGCCGCGGGCGCCGTCGTGGAGACCGGCCTCGAACGCGCCCGCGTCCGCTCCCGGGCGCAGCTGACGTACGGGCAGGTGCAGGCCTTCCTCGACGCGCAGCCGGGGGCACAGGCGCCGACGACGCCGCGCCCCGGGGTCACCGACGCGGACCGGGCCGCCGCCGAGGGGTGGCCGGCCGAGGTGCGCGACTCGCTGGCGCTGCTGCCGGAGGTGGGCCGACGGCGGGCCGCACAGGAGGCCGCCCGCGGCGGTGCCTCCCTGAACCTGCCGGACCAGGAGGTCCGTGTCACCGAGGACGGGGCGCACGAGCTCGTGCACCGGGCGCCGTTGCCGGCGGAGGAGCACAACGCCCAGCTCTCCCTGCTGACCGGCATGGCCGCGGCCGAGCTGATGCTGGCCGCCGGAGTCGGGATCCTGCGCACGATGCCGGCGCCGGACGCCGACGCCATCGCCGCCTTCCGAGAGCGCACACACGCCCTGGGCGCCCCGTGGGACGAGGGCCAGGACTACGGCGCCTACCTGCGTTCCCTCGACCCCGCCGACGCGCGGCACCTGGCGGCGCTGCACGCGGCCACCGGGCTGTTCCGCGGCGCCGGGTACACGGCCTTCGACGCGCAGGCCGAGGACCCGGCCCTGCGCACACCGCCGGCCGAACCGGCCCAGGCCGCGCTCGCCGCCCCCTACGCCCACGCCACCGCTCCCCTGCGCCGGCTCGTGGACCGCTTCGTCCTGGCCCTGTGCCACGCCCACGCCATCGGCGCCCCCGCCCCCGCGTGGGTCCGCAGCGCCCTGCCCGCGCTGCCCGCCCTCATGGCGGACTCGTCGCGCCGGGCCTCGGCCGCGAGCCGGACGGCGGCGGACCTCGTGGAGGCGGCGGCGCTCGAGTCCCGCGTCGGCGCGGAGCTCGAGGGGATCGCGGTGCGCGAGGCGAAGGACGGCACGGAGGTGTGGTTGCTCGATCCGGCCGTGAGCCTGCGGGTGCCGGGCAGCGTCCCGGCGGGCACCCGGGTGCGCGTGCGGATCGAGGGCGTGGACCGCGCTTCGGGTGCGATCACGGCCGCGGGGGTAGACTGGCCGCACAGCTCACGCTGACCCAGGATGACCGGTCGCTCTCTGATCACCCTGACCCGCCGCCCGCGCCCCTGACGCCCGGGACGGCACCATGACCTGCCGGATCCGGCACGGCCCGCCGCGTACGGCGCGCCCGCCCGGTTCCACGGGGCGCCGCCCGTCGGCCGCTCCGCGTGCTTGCCTCGCGATCGGCTTCCGCTTGAACCGCGCGCACGGCGGAGCCGGGCCTTCCGCCCGCCGTGACGACGCCCGACCAGGAACGCGAGTCGCCATGACCCAGAACTCCGAGCACACCCCCGCCTCCGCCGACCTCGACCCGACGGTCGCCGCGATCGCGGAGGACATCGTCACCGAGGACGCCGCCCCCGTGGCCCCCGAGCAGACCTTCGCCGACTTCGGGGTGCACCCCGCGATCGTCGAGGCCCTGGAGGCCAAGGGCATCGTCCACCCCTTCCCCATCCAGGCCATGACCCTGCCGGTCGCCCTCGGCGGCCACGACATCATCGGCCAGGCCAAGACCGGCACGGGCAAGACCCTCGGCTTCGGCATCCCCGCGCTGCAGCGCGCCATCGGCCCGGGTGAGCCCGGCTGGGACGGCCTCGAGGCCAAGGGCACCGCGGGCGCCCCGCAGGCCCTGATCGTCGCCCCGACGCGCGAGCTCGCCGTCCAGGTGGCCGGCGACCTCACGGCCGCCGCGGCCCGGCGCCCCCTGCGCATCGCCACCATCTACGGCGGCCGCGCCTACGAGCCGCAGATCGAGGAGCTGCAGCGCGGCGTCGAGATCGTGGTCGGCACCCCCGGCCGCCTCATCGACCTGATGCGCCAGCGCCACCTGCGCCTGGACCTGGTGAACACGGTGGTGCTGGACGAGGCGGACGAGATGCTGGACCTCGGCTTCCTCCCGGACGTCGAGACCCTGCTCGCCGCCGTCCCGGCCGTGCGCCAGACCATGCTGTTCTCGGCCACCATGCCGGGTCCCGTGGTCGCGATGGCGCGTCGCTACATGACGCAGCCGACCCACATCCGCGCGGCGGACCCGGAGGACGAGGGCCTGACGAAGAAGGACATCCGTCAGCTCGTCTACCGCGCCCACCACATGGACAAGGACGAGCTCGTGGCCCGCGCCCTGCAGGCCGAGGGCCGCGGCCGGACCATCATCTTCACGCGCACCAAGCGCACGGCCGCCCGCGTGGCGGACGAGCTGACGGCGCGCGGCTTCGCGGCCGGCGCGCTGCACGGCGACCTCGGCCAGGGCGCCCGCGAGCAGGCGCTGCGCGCGTTCCGCAACGGCAAGGTGGACATCCTCGTGGCCACCGACGTCGCGGCGCGCGGCATCGACGTCGACGACGTCACCCACGTGTTCAACTTCCAGGCGCCGGAGGACGAGAAGACCTACGTGCACCGCGTGGGCCGCACGGGCCGCGCCGGCAACAAGGGCGTGGCGGTGACCCTCGTGGACTGGGAGGACATGCCGCGCTGGTCCCTGATCGACAAGGCGCTCGGCCTCGGCCAGCCCGAGCCGGTGGAGACCTACTCCTCCTCCCCGCACCTGTTCTCCGACCTCGGCATCCCGAAGGGCACGAAGGGCCGCCTGCCGCAGGCCAAGCGCGTGCTCGAGGGCCTCGAGGGCGAGACGCTCGAGGACCTCGGCGGCCCCGAGGCGAAGCAGCGCGACGGCGGTCGCGGACGGGGTCGCGAGGGCGGTCGGTCCCGCGACGGCGAGCGCGGCGGCCGTGAGGGCGGCCGCGGCGGACGTGGCGGACGGAACCGGGGCGGCCGCTCCGGCGAGGGCCGTGACGATGCACGCGGCGGAGGCCGCGGCGAGCGCTCGGGCCGCGGGCGTGGTGAGGCACCCGCCGAGCAGCGCGCCGAGGGCCGGGGCCGTGGTCGCGGCGAGGGCCGCGAGCGCACCGCCTCGCGCTCCGAGACCCCCGCGGCCCGGACGTCGGAGCCGGTGGCCGGCGTCGAGCTCACGGAGGCCCGCCGGGCCGAGCGCGCCGAGGCCCGGGCCGAGGCCCGTCGTCGCCGGGGCGGCCGCTCCCGCACGCGGCGCCGCAACGGCGAGGTCGTGGACGGCTGACCCTCCCTTCCGGGGCCCCGGGAGTCTTCTGCGCGAATGACCCTTCTGACCGCCGTGCAGGCGGCCGGAAGGGTCATTCGCGCAACGGATCCTCCGCCGTCGCCCGGGCCGTCCGGACTCAGCCGCGGATGATCGCCGTGCCGGTGCCCTGCCGCTCGATCTCGGCGAGCACCTCCGCGCCCGTGGTGTGCTCGCCGATCGGATTGGGCTTGCCGGTGCCGTGGTAGTCGGACGAGCCGGTGACGAACAGTCCGTGCCGGTCCGCGAACGCGCGCAGCCAGGTGCGCTCCTCCGCCGGGTTGTCCCGGTGCTCGACCTCGACCCCCGCCAGTCCGGCCTCGGCCATCTGCTCGAACACCTCGTCGCCCACCACGCGGCCCCGCATGCGCGCCCGGGGATGCGCGAACACCGGCACCCCGCCGGCGGCCCGGATGAGCGCGACCGCCTCGGCCGGGTCCGGGGCGAAGTGCGGCACGTAGTACTTGGACCGGCCGGCGAGGATCTCCCGGAACGCCGCGGACCGGTCCGGGACGGCCCCGATCGTCACGAGGGCGTCGGCCAGGTGGGGCCGGCCGATCGTCGCGTTCTCCGCCGCGTGCTCCTGGACCAGCTCCCACGTGATTGGGAAGTCCGCCCCCAGCCGCCGCACCATCTCCTGCGCCCGGATCAGCCGCGCGTCGCGGGCCAGGCCGACCTCCCGCAGCAGGGCGGGGTCCTCGGGGTCGTGCAGGTAGCTGAGCACGTGCACGCTCACGCCGTCGGCGGAGGTGCAGGACATCTCCATGCCGGGCACGAGCGTCAGCCCGGTCTCCCGCGCGGCGTGGGCGGCCTCGGCCCAGCCGGCGGTCGTGTCGTGGTCGGTGAGCGCGAGGCCGTCCAGCCCGGCCCGCGCCGCCGCACGCACCACGTCGGCCGGCGGCTCGGTGCCGTCGGACTCGGTCGAGTGCGTGTGCAGGTCGTAGCGGGCCATGGCGGCCATGGTACCGAGACCCGCGCGCGGCGGCCCCGACCCGCCCGCGCCCACCGGTGCCATGATGGGGGGCATGACCGATGCCGCACAGCACCCCGCCC
>NZ_JABFAY010000006.1:42372-96708 GCF_017168495.1 Micrococcus sp. KRD096
GACCGCCCCCGACCAGCCCGCCGCCACCCCCGAGGCGGGCGCCGACGGCACCGGCGCGGTGAACCCCCAGCCGCTGGCCGAGCGCGTCGACAACCGCTCGCAGCGCCCCGCCTCGAACGCCTTCCGCGACTTCATGGCCTCCGGCTGGGCGCCCTCGTCGCAGGCCCTGCCCGATCCCGACGCCTCTGCCCCGTACGCCGCCCGGCGGCGGGCCGCCGTCTCCGCGCGCTTCCCGGGCGAGCGGATCGTGGTGCCGGCCGGCCGCCTCAAGGTCCGCTCGAACGACACCGACTACCGCTTCCGCGCGCACTCCGCGTTCGCCCACCTGACGGGCCTCGGCGTGGACCACGAGCCGGACGCCGTGCTCGTGCTCGAGCCCACGGACCCGGGCGCCGGCGACGACGGCACGGACCACACCGCCACCCTGTACTTCCGTCCCCTGGCCGGCCGGGACACCGAGCAGTTCTACGCGGACTCGCGCTCGGGCGAGTTCTGGATCGGCCCCCGTCCGACCCTGGCCGGCCTGGCCGCCCGCACGGGTCTGCGCACGGCGGGGCTCGAGGAGCTCGAGTCCGCCGTCACCAAGAACGTGGCCGCGGACGGCACCGCGGTGCGGCTGCTGGCCGAGACCGACCAGGACGTGGACGCCCTGCTGGCCGCCGTCCGGACCGAGGCCGGCGTGGACCTGGCCGCCGCGGCCGAGGCCGACGCCCAGACCGCCGAGTTCCTCTCCGAGCTGCGCCTGGTCAAGGACGCGTGGGAGATCGAGCGGATGCGCGCCTCGGTGGCCGCCACGATCGCGGGCTTCGAGGACGTCGTGCGGGCCCTGCCGCGCGCCGTGGGCCACGACCGCGGCGAGCGCGTGGTCGAGGGCGCCTTCTTCGCCCGCGCCCGCCTCGAGGGCAACGACCTGGGCTACGACACGATCGCGGCCTCCGGCAACAACGCCACGATCCTGCACTGGATCCGCAACACGGGCGCCGTGCGCCCGGGTGAGCTGCTGCTGCTCGACGCCGGCGTCGAGGACGACTCCCTCTACACCGCGGACATCACCCGCACCCTGCCCGTGTCCGGCACGTTCAAGGACGTGCAGCGCCGCATCTACCAGGCGGTCCTCGACGCCGCGGACGCCGCCTTCGCGATCGTGCGCCCCGGCATCCGGTTCCGCGAGCTCCACGCCGAGGCCATGCGGGTGCTCGTCGACCGCCTCGACGGCTGGGGCCTGCTGCCGGTCTCGGCCGAGGTCGCGCTATCGGACGAGGGCCAGCACCACCGGCGCTGGATGCCCCACGGCACCTCGCACCACCTCGGCCTCGACGTGCACGACTGCGCGCAGGCCAAGCGGGAGCTCTACCTGGACGGCGTGCTCGAGCCGGGCATGGTCTTCACGATCGAGCCGGGTCTGTACTTCAAGGAGGAGGACCTGGCCGTCCCCGAGGAGTACCGCGGCATCGGCGTGCGCATCGAGGACGACATCCTCGTGACCGAGGACGGGGCCGAGAACCTCTCCGCGGTCCTCCCCCGCACCCCGGACGAGATCGAGGCCTGGATGGCGCGGCTCCAGGCGTGATCCGGCGCGGAGGGCGCCCCTAGGGTTCGGACCATGGGTATCGACCTGACCACCGAGCTCACCGCCCTCCGCGACCGCCTCCTCTCCGCCGAGGCGGAGCACGCCGACCTCATCTCCCGCGTCCGGGAGCGCCACCGGGCCTCGGCCCGGAACCTCGTGCACTACGTCGCCCTGCGCGGCACCGACCTGCGGCCCCTGCAGGAGGCGCTGAGCGACGCCGGACTGTCCTCTCTGGGCCGCATGGAGGCCGGCGTGCTGGGCCACGTGGACGCGGTGCTGGCCGCCGCCCGCGCGCTCGACGGCGACCCCGCCCCCGCGCCCGAGGACGACGCCCTGACCTCCGCCGAGGGCCGCGCCATCCTCGCCCGCAACGCGGCGAGCCTGCTCGGTCCGGCCCGCGGCGACCGGGACGCGCGCATCATGGTGACCATGCCCTCCGAGGCCGCCACGGACCCAGAGCTCGTGGCCCGGATCGCCGAGGCCGGCATGGACCTGGCGCGCGTGAACTGCGCCCACGACGACGAGCAGGCGTGGGCCGCCATGATCGCGGCGGTCCGCCGGTGTGCCGGTGCGGGCCGGCCCGCACCCCTGGTCGCGATGGACCTGGCCGGGCCGAAGGTGCGCACCGGCCCCATCGAGCCGGGACCGCGCGTCGTGAAGGTGAAGCCCGCCCGGGACCCCTCCGGGATCGTCACCGAGCCCTCCCGCGTGTGGCTCGCCGCCGGGCCCCACGACGCCGTGGCCACAGCGGACCGGCCGGACGGCGCCGTCGTCGTGCCGCTCGCGGACCCGGAGGGGACGACCCTGGCGGTCCTGCAGCGCGGCGACGAGATCGAGCTGACCGACGCGCGTGGCGCACACCGCAGGCTCGAGGTCGAGCAGGTGGACGGCCAGGGGGTGCTCGTGCGGGCGGAGAAGACGGTCTACTGGGCGACGGGCACGGCACTGACGACGCCGCACGGTCCGCTCGAGGTGGGACCGCTGCCCCCGCTCGAGCAGTCGATGCGCGTGCACGAGGGCGAGCAGATCGTGCTGACCCGCTCGCTCGAACCGGTTCCCGCGGTCGACACGCCGCCCTACCGGATCGGCCTCACCCTGGCGCAGGCGTTCGCGGACGCGGCGGTCGGCGACCGGGTCTCCCTCGACGACGGACGGATCGGCACGCGGATCACGGCGGTGTCCGACGACGAGATCACCCTCGAGGTGACCCAGGCCGGCCCGCGCGGGGCGAAGCTCAAGGCGGAGAAGGGCGTGAACTTCCCGGACACGCACCTGGACATCCCGGCCCTCACGGACGAGGACCTCGCCCACATCCCGTTCGCGGCCCGCCACGCGGACATGGTGAACATGTCCTTCGTCCGCTCGGCCGAGGACGTGGCCCAGCTGATCGACGCGCTCGAGGCCGAGGACGCACCGGACGTGGACATCACGCTGAAGATCGAGACGGTGGAGGCCTTCCGGCAGCTGCCGCGGATGCTGCTCGAGGCGATGCGCTGGCGGGACGTCGGGGTGATGATCGCCCGTGGCGACCTGGCGGTGGAGGCCGGCTTCGCACGGATGGCCGAGCTGCAGGAGGAGATCCTGTGGCTGTGCGAGGCGGCGCACGTGCCCGCGATCTGGGCCACCCAGGTCCTCGAGTCCCTCGCCAAGACCGGCCTGCCCTCACGGGCGGAGATCACGGACGCCGCGATGGCGCAGCGGGCCGAGGCCGCGATGCTGAACAAGGGCCCGTACATCGACCGCGCCGTCACCGTCCTCGGCGACATCCTGGGCCGGATGCACGGTCATGCGAGCAAGAAGCGCGACATGCTCCGGCGGCTCGAGTCCTGGTCCCTCTGACGGGGCTCAGCCGCGCGGCTCGTCCTGGGGCCGGGGCGGGTGGCCGCCGCGCGCCTCGATGAGCTTGGCGACCTCCTCCGGGGGCAGGGTCACGCCGTAGGAGCGGTCCAGGCCGGTGGGCGCGGGGTCCGCCTCCGGGACGGGCCGGGCCGGCGCCTCGGGTCCGCCGGGAGCGGGCGCCGCGTGGGACCCGCCCGACGACGGCGCGGCGGCCGGGGTGGCCTGCACGGACCCGCCCCCGGCCTCCTCCGCGGCGGGGGCGGGCGCCGGCTGCGGGGCCGGCTGCGGCGTCGGGGCCGCGGCACCGCCCAGGCCCAGCTCCTGGCGGGCGCGGGCGGCGTGGTCGAACGCGACCACGAGGTCGAAGGCCGTCGGCACGACGGCCTGCGAGGACGCGAAGCCGTGCTGGCCCCGACGCATCGCGAAGCCGATCACGCCGAAGATCAGCCACACCGCCAGGCCCAGCAGCATGGAGGTGAGGATCTGCCCCGGGCCGGCCTCGGGGGCCAGCAGGTAGAGGAACATGCCGATCAGTCCGCCGAAGAACACGCCGCGCACACCCGCGGACAACGCCACCTGGGCGTAGTTCAGCCGGCCGCGCACCCGCTCCACGACCCGCAGGTCCTTGCCCACGATCGACACGGCGCTCACGGGGAAGTCCGTGGCGGCGAGGCGGTCCACCTGCTCGCGCGCCTGCGCGTAGGTGGCGTAGGTGGCCAGCAGCTCTCCGCGGGGCAGGCCCTGCTCGGCGCCGGGCTGAGGGTTGGACATCATGAACGACATGGACCCATTGTGCCCGGCCCGGCGCCCGGGCGGGCGGCGGTCCGCCGTACGCGGACACGGAGCCGCGGTCCGGCACGCCGTAGGCTGGGTCGGTGAGCTCCCCCAAGATCTTCGTGGCCCGCCTGCTGGGCCTGGACGTCTTCGACCCCCTCGGCGACCGCCTGGGACGGCTGCGCGACGTCGTCGTGCTGGACCGCGGCCCCGCCGCAGCCCCGTTCGCCACCGGCCTCGTGATCGAGGTCCCCGGCAAGAAGCGCGTCTTCGTCCCGATGACGCGGGTGACGTCCATGGACTCGGGCCGGATCATCACGACCGGGCTGATCAACCTGCGCCGGTTCTCCCGCCGTGGCGCCGAGCAGATGGTGGCCGCCGACCTCTTCGACCGGAAGGTGCGCCTCTCCGACGGGTCGGGCGAGGCCTTCCTGGAGGACATCGGGCTGGAGCAGCAGCGCAACGGCGACTGGCTGGTCTCGGACCTGTACGTGCGCCGCATCGTCGGCCGCGGCCCCTTCGGCCGCGCCCAGCGGGGCGAGCACCTCCTGCTGAACTGGGACGAGGCCCGCTGGACGGCGCAGGCCGACCCGCAGGGGGCCACGAGCTTCCTCGCCGCGCACGAGGACCTCAAGCCCGCCGACCTGGCGGACATGCTCCACGACATGTCGGAGAAGCGCCGCGTCGAGGTCGCCAGGGAGCTGCAGAACGAACGCCTCGCGGACGTGCTCCAGGAGCTGCCCGACGACGACCAGGTGCAGATCCTCTCCCAGCTGGACATCGACCGCGCCGCCGACGTCCTGGAGGAGATGGACCCGGACGACGCGGCGGACCTGCTCCACGAGCTGCCCGACTCCCAGCAGGAGCTGCTGCTCGAACGCATGGAGCCGGAGGACGCCGAGGACGTCCGGCGCCTGCTCGAGTACGAGGAGGGCACGGCGGGCTCGCTCATGACCCCCGTGCCGGTCATCCTCCCCCCGGAGGCCACCGTGGCCGAGGCCATGGCGACCATCCGACAGCAGGAGATCTCCCCCGCGTTGGCCTCGCTCGTGATCGTGGCCCGGCCGCCGTTGGAGACGCCGACGGGCCGGTTCCTCGGCGTCGTCCACTTCCAGCGCCTGCTGCGGTACCCGCCGCCGGAGGCGATCGGCAACATCATGGACAAGGATCTCGAGGCCGTCTCGGACCTCGCCCCCATCGCCCACGTGACCCGCGAGCTCGCGACCTACAACCTCACGTGCATCCCCGTGGTGAACGAGCAGGACCGCGTCGTCGGGGCCGTGAGCGTGGACGACCTGCTCGACCACATCCTGCCCGACGACTGGCGGGCCATGGACCTCGACGACGCCGAGACCCGCCCCGCAACCTGACCCCGCGGCCCGCCGCCGCACGACACCGGAGGTGTGAGCATGACCCAGACCGCGCGAGACCTGCGCCCGGGCCGCGGCACCGGCCTGGACACCCCGCTGAGCGCCAGCGGGCGCCGCGTGCCCCGGCTGGCCCCGAACCCGGACGCCTTCGGCGAGGCCACCGAGGGCATCGCCCGCTTCATGGGCACCCCGCAGTTCCTCGTCTGGATGACGCTGTTCTGCGCCGCCTGGCTGGGCTGGAACACGTTCGGCCCGATGGCGTGGCGGTTCGACTCCGCCGAGCTCGGCTTCACCGCGCTCACGCTCATGCTCTCCCTCCAGGCGTCCTACGCCGCACCCCTGCTCCTGCTGGCGCAGAACCGCCAGGACGACCGGGACAGGGTCGCGCTGCGCGAGGACCGTGACCGCGCCGAGCGCAACCTCGCCGACACCGAGTTCCTCACCCGCGAGATCGCCGGTCTGCGGCTGGCCGTCCAGGAGGTCGCCACGCGCGACTTCGTGCGCGGCGAGCTGCGCGGCGTCCAGGACGACCTCAGGGACGACCTCCGCGAGGCGCTGCGCGCCGAGCTGCGGGAGGAGATCCGGGAGGAGATCCGGGAGGAGCTGCGCGCCGGCCTCCCGGGCGCCGAGGCCCAGCCCCGCAAGAACAAGAAGACCAAGGGCCGCGGCCGGGATGCGCGGCGCGGCGACGCCGGCGCCGAGCCCACGACCACCACGCTCGCCACCCTCGCGGCCCAGGAGGCCCGCGAGGCCGGGGGGTCCGGTCCGGCGGCCGGTCCCGCCGACGGTGCGGGCCCGGTGGACGGGGGCGGCCGATGAGCGCCCTGGGCCTGCCCGTGCCCGAGGTCCGCACCGACCTCGAGCGCCGGGTGCTGGAACGGCTCGCCACGGTCCAGGACCCCGAGATCCGCCGCCCGATCACCGACCTCGGCATGGTGGAGTCGGTCGTGGAGACCGCCCCGGGCGTCGTCGAGGTCGCGGTCCTGCTCACGATCGCCGCGTGCCCCCTGCGCGGGACGATCCAGACGGACGTGGCCGCCGCCGTCGCCGTCGTGCCCGGCTGTGAATCCGTGGACGTTCGCGTCGGGGTCATGGAGCCCGAGCGCCGCCTGGCGCTGCAGGACGCCCTGCGCGCGACTCGGCCGACGAACCCGTTCGGGGAGGGGACGCTCACGCGCGTCCTCGCGGTGGCCTCGGGCAAGGGCGGCGTGGGCAAGTCCTCGGTCACGGCCAACCTCGCGGTCGCGCTCGCCGCGCGCGGGCTCGCCGTCGGCCTGATCGACGCGGACGTGCACGGCTACTCCATCCCCGGGCTCCTGGGCGTGACCGGCACCCCGACGAAGCTGGACCGGATGATCCTGCCCCCCGTGGTGCGGGACGTGAAGGTCATCTCAATCGGCATGTTCCTCGACGCGGACCGGCCGGTGGCCTGGCGCGGGCCGATGCTGCACCGCGCGCTCGAGCAGTTCGTCACGGATGTGCACTGGGGCGACCTGGACGTCCTGCTCGTGGACCTGCCCCCGGGCACCGGGGACATCGCGATCTCGACGGCGCAGCTGCTGCCCGCCTCGGAGCTGCTCGTGGTGACCACGCCGCAGCACGCCGCCGCGCAGGTGGCCGCGCGCGCCGGTCAGCTGGCGGAGCAGACGGGCCAGACCGTGGCCGGCGTCGTGGAGAACATGGGGCCGATGACCCTGCCAGACGGCACCGTCCTGGATGTGTTCGGGACCGGCGGCGGCGCCGAGGTGGCGGAGCGGCTGTCCGGGGTGCTGGACACGCAGGTGCCGCTGCTGGGCACCGTTCCCCTGGACCCGGCGCTGCGCGCGGGCGGCGACGCCGGCGAACCCGTGGTGGTGTCCGCGCCGGAGAGCCCCGCGGGCCGGGCGCTGACGCAGATCGCGCAGCGGGTGGCCGTGCGACCGCGCGGGCTGGCCGGGCGGCGCCTTCCGGTCACCCCGCGCTGACCTCGGGTGCCGGCGCCCCGGCCGGCGCGCGCGACGGCGTCAGGTCGCGTCGACGTCGAAGGGGGCGGGTGCCAGCCCGAGCAGCTCGAGGGGGTCCGGTTCGGTCTCGACGGCGGCAGGGCGCTCCTCGGTGAGGGCCTCGGCGCGGCCGGAGGCCATCAGGGCTGCGGCGGCACCGCCCACGGCTGCCGCCCCCGCGGCGGGCTCGGTCGACCGGGTCTGTGCGGCGGCGGCGCCGGACTCCGCGGCGGCGGTGCTGCCGGCCCCGGCGGGGCGGCGGAAGAGCGTGCGCGGATCCATGTCCGTCAGGTCTTGGCGGGTGAGGCCGCCGTGCACGTCCTCGGCGCTGATGCCCGTCGCCTGCGCCGCGCGGGACGCGGGCGTGGACGAGCCGCCGGCGGGCTCGCGGAGCGCGTCGCGGATGATGCGGCGCGGGTCGTACTGGCGGGGGTCGTACTTGCGCCAGTCCACCTCGTCGAAGTCCGTGCCGGTCTCCTCCTTGAACTGCGCCTTGGCACCCTCGGCCTTGTCGCGCATGACGCGCAGCCAGTCGGTGAAGGCGCGCGTGTACTCGGGGAGCTTCTCCGGCCCGAGGATGACGATCGCGAGCACCGCCAAGATGATGAACTCGCTGCCGTTGATACCAAACACCCTCCGAACTCTACTAGAGCGGCACCGCCCCACAGCCCGGAGCCGCGGGGGCGGGGCGGCTCAGCCGCGGGGGCGCGGCACGGCGTCCGCGATGCGTTCGAGGCCTCGCTCCAGGCGCTCCTCGACGGCGTCTCCGCCGCCCAGCTCGAGCACCCGTGCCCGCTCGGAGACCAGCAGGTGGGTGAGGACCGCGTCGGCGCGCTCGTCCGGCAGGCTGGCCTCCACGCGGTAGGAGGCCTGCGGCGTGGTCAGCTCGGCCGTCCAGCCGTCCTGCTCCCCCGCCGGGACGATCCGGTAGACGCCGCCGCCGGCCAGTCGACGCTCCTGCGCCCCCGTGCTCAAGGGCGCGGTCGAGGCACAGCCCTTCGGGGTGGCTCCCACGATCCGGGGTCGGCACTCACGGACGGTCACGGTCGGCTCGTCCCGGCCCCAGCCGACGACGACCTCCACGTCCTCGGCCGTCTGGGCGGTGTCGACGGTGAGCGGCTCCAGGCCGGCCCCCACGAGGGAGGGCACCGTCCAGCCCTGACCCCGCAGCTCCGCGACGGTGCCGCGCCGGTCCGTCGACGCGGTCCCGGCTGCCGGCAGGGCGACGGTGTCCGTCGGGGTCGGGGCCGTGCGCACGGCCGCGGTGCGGGGCGCGCCGGCCACCCAGACCGCGGTGAACAGCCCGCCGAGCAGGACGACGAAGGTGAGCAGCCCCACCACAAGGCGGCCGGAGACGCCGCGGGCGCGCAGCACCGGGGCGACGACGGCGCCGGCCGGACGCTGGTGCACCGTGCGGGCGGCGTCGAGCACGCGGGCCCGGGCCTGGACGGTGGCGCGGCACTCGGGGCAGCGGTCCAGGTGGCGGGCGATGCGCGCCCGGGACGCGGCGGGGAGGGAGCCCTCGAGGTAGGCGTCCATGTGGCGCTGGGTGTGTCGACGTCCCATGCGGCCACCTCCTCGGTCCTCGCGTCCTCGGTCCGGCGAACGGCCTCCCGCACGGCGGGAGCCGGTTCGTGCCGTGTCCCATCATCGGCCCGCCTCCTGGGAGAACACTGGGTCGCGGCCGCGTGCCGGCCCGTACACTGGCCCGCGTCGCCCGTGCCGCGGGCGAGGTCCCGCCGTCGTCGTCCCGGAGTCACCCATGAGCGCCCTGCAGCCCCAGCCCACCGTCAAGCACGCGTCCTGGGCCTGGTCGGAGAGCCGGGCCACCGAAGACGACGTCGTCCTGCGCGCCCGCGAGCGCGCCGCCGAGCTGGACGTGCCGCCGGTGAGCGAGGGGACGGCGGCCCTGTTGACGGTGCTGGCGGCCACACGTGCCCCCGCGGCGGTCGTGGAGGTGGGCACGGGCGCCGGCGTCTCGGGGCTCGCCCTGATGCGCGGTCTGCCCGAGCGCACGGTCCTCACCACCGTGGACCCGGACGCGGAGGCCCAGCGCGCGGCCCGCGAGGCGTTCTCGGAGGCCCGCCTGCCCACGAGCCGCACCCGCATGATCACGGGGCGCTCCCGGCTCGTCCTCCCCCGGCTCACGAGCGGCGCCTATGAGATGGTCCTGGTGAACGGGGACCCGGCCGCGCGTCAGTTCGACGTCGAGCAGGCCGCGCGCATGCTCGCCCCCGGCGGCGTGCTCGTCGTGGTGGACGCCCTCGACGGCGACCGCGTTCCCCGGCCCGCCGTGCGCGACGAGTCCACCGTGTCCGCCCGGGCGGTGGACCGTCTCATCCGGGAGGACGAGCACTGGCTGTCCGCCGTCGTCCCCTCCGGCACGGGCGTGCTGATCGCGGTGCGCCGCTGATCCGCGGCGGCGCCGGGGACGCGGACGCCCCGCGCACCGCGACGGTGCGCGGGGCGTCCGCGTCGAAGGGGTCCGGGCTCAGGCCTGGATGACGCCCTCGAGGCACTCCTTGAGCTCGCGGGCCTCGTCCGCGTTGATCTCCAGCACGAGACGGCCGCCGCCGTCGATCGGCACGCGCATGATCAGGCTGCGCCCCTCCTTGGTCACTTCCATGGGACCGTCCCCGGTGCGGGGCTTCATGGCGGCCATTGCGACTTCCCTTCTGGATGATGTTCCCGTCACGGCGTCCGGTGACCGCGGGAGCGGGCACTGACCGGACGCCTCCGGCGCCCCCGCACGCGGGCGTGCGCGAGGCCGGTCACATCACCATTATCGCGGATTCCGCGTGCTCGCGCCAAACGATGGCCCGCACCGAGCCCGGCCCGCGACTCAGGCGCGCCCCGCCGGATCGCTCCGGGACGGGTCGGCGGCCTCGAGCTCGGCCACCCGGGCCCGCAGTGCGGTCGCCTCGTCCTCGCGCTCCGCGAGGGCGTCCCGCAGCCGCAGCAGGACGGCGTCCACCTGGTCCCGCTGGTAGCCGGGCACCGCGACGGCCAGCCGCAGCAGGTCGACATCCGCCGCGCGCGGCCGCTCCGGCAGCAGGACGGGGTGCCCGGGCGTCCTCCCGGCCGGGTCGTCGGCCCGGAGCGTGAGCCGGCCCGCGAGGGCGGCGGCCAGGGCGCCCAGCACGACGACGAGCACGGCCACCAGGACGATCCCCTGCGGCCCGCTCACGCGTCGGCCCTCCCCGCCGAGCGGAGCACGCACGCGACGGCCTCCTCGGCCGTGTCCACGAGCTGGACGAGGTCCGGGTCCTCGGGCGAGATCATGCCGCGCTCCACGAGCGTGCCGCGGATCCAGTCTACGAGCGGGCCCCAGAAGCCGCGGTCCACGAGGACCACGGGGAAGCGGGTGACGGTGCCGGTCTGCACGAGGGTGAGGGCCTCGAAGAGCTCGTCCAGGGTGCCGAGGCCGCCGGGCAGCACGATGAACCCCTGCGCGTACTTGAGGAACATGACCTTGCGGACGAAGAAGTAGCGGAAGTCCACGCCCACGTGCACCCAGGGGTTCAGGCCGGTCTCGAACGGCAGCTCGATGCCCAGGCCCACGGACTCTCCACCGGCCTCGTGGGCGCCACGGTTGGCGGCCTCCATGGTGCCGGGCCCCCCGCCGGTGATGACCGTGTACCCGGCCTGGGCCAGGCGGGTCCCGACCTCATGGGCCAGGGCGTACTCGGCGCTGCCCTCGGGCGTGCGCGCGGAGCCGAACACGGAGACCGCGGGACCCAGCCCCGCGAGGGTGCCGAAGCCCTCGACGAACTCGGCCTGGATGCGCAGGACACGCCAGGCCTCGGACGTCGTCGAGGCGACGTCGGCGGCGGGGCGTGCGGCGTCGCCGGGCCGCCGGCCGTCGAGGAGGAGCTGGTCGAACGTGGGGGTGTGCGCCGCGTCCCCGCGCAGGACCTGCCCGCCGCGGCGGACGCGCTGGGGCGCGGCGGCGACGTCGCCGCCCGAGGGGTGCTCATGTGGGGCCATGGCGTCAGCCTAACGAGCCGGCGGGCCGCCAGGGCCGGCGTCGCGTCCCGCACCGCGCCGGGTGTGGCGTGCGCTATATTCCACTGGCATGACGCAGATCACGCCTGAGCAGCCCCACGGCGCCCACCTCCCCGACGAGGCCGGTGTGCGGCGCCGTCGCGGTGCCGCGGGCGATGACCTGATCGTCCTCGAGGGCGTCAACAAGCACTTCGGCGACTTCCACGCCCTCCGACAGATCGACCTGCGGATCCCACGCGGCCAGGTGGCGATCGTCCTCGGCCCGTCCGGCTCCGGCAAGTCGACGCTGTGCCGCACGATCAACCGGCTCGAGACCATCGACGACGACGGCGGCCGCATCCTGATCGACGGGCGGCCGCTCCCCAGCGAGGGCAGGCAGCTCGCCCAGCTGCGCGCCGAGATCGGCATGGTCTTCCAGTCCTTCAACCTCTTCGCGCACAAGTCGATCCTGGAGAACGTCACCCTCGGGCCCATCAAGGTGAAGGGCAAGCGCCGAGCGGACGCCGAGCAGCACGCCATGGAGCTGCTCGAGCGCGTGGGCGTGGCCGCCCAGGCCAGGAAGATGCCGGCCCAGCTCTCCGGCGGGCAGCAGCAGCGCGTGGCCATCGCCCGCGCCCTGGCGATGGAGCCGAAGGCCCTGCTCTTCGACGAGCCGACCTCCGCCCTCGACCCCGAGATGGTGCAGGAGGTCCTCGACGTCATGGTCCAGCTCGCCGAGGGCGGCATGACCATGGTCGTGGTCACCCATGAGATGGGCTTCGCCCGCAAGGCCGGGGACCGCGTGGTCTTCATGGCCGACGGCGCCATCCTCGAGGACGCCGACCCCGACACCTTCTTCACGAATCCTCGACACGAGCGCGCCCAGGACTTCCTGGGCAAGATCCTCGCGCACTGACCCCGTCCCCCGTCGCACCCCACCGCACCGAACCAGAGGAGAGCACCATGCTCCGCACGAAGCTCCTGACCCTGTCCGCCGTCACCGCCGCGGCTGCGCTGTCCCTCACCGCCTGCGCCCCCTCCTCGTCGCAGGGAGGCGGTGGCGACGCCGCCGGCTCGTCCTCGGCCGGCGAGTCGACGTCGTCCGGCTCCGGCGAGAGCCTGCGCATCGGCATCAAGTTCGACCAGCCGGGCCTGGGCTACCGCGAGGGCTCGGCCCAGCCCACCGGCTTCGACACGGACGTGGCCCGCTACGTGGCGGACAAGCTCGGCGTGGCCGAGAAGGACATCGAGTGGGTCCAGACCCCGTCCGCGAACCGGGAGAACGCCCTGGAGAACGGCGAGGTCGACATGATCTTCGCGACGTACTCCATCACGGACGCCCGCAAGGAGCGCGTCGGCTTCGCGGGCCCGTACTTCGTGGCCGGCCAGGACCTGCTGGTCCGCGCGGACGACACCGCGATCACCGGCCCCGAGGCCCTCGACGGGAAGAACCTCTGCTCCGTCACCGGCTCCACCTCGGCCCAGAAGATCAAGGACCAGTTCGCCGCCGGCGTGAACCTGGTGGAGCAGGGCGGCTACGCCGAATGCGTGACCTACCTCGAGTCCGGCCAGGTGGACGCCGTGACCACGGACGACATCATCCTCGCGGGCTTGGCCGCCGCCGACGCCAACAAGGGCAAGTTCAAGGTCGTCGGCAACACCTTCACCACGGAGCGCTACGGCGTCGGCCTGCCGAAGGACTCGGAGCGCTGCGAGGACATCAACGAGGCCATCAAGGAGATGAAGGACTCCGGCGAGTGGAAGAAGGCCCTCGAGTCCAACACCGAGGGCACGGGCTACACCTACGACGAAACGCTGAACTCCGGCGAGGACGCCGAGTTCGAGCCCTGCGTCTGACGGCCCCGCCGCCGGTCGGGCCGAGGACGTGACCTGAACCGTCGCCCTCGGCCCGCCCGGCGGCTCCCCTGCCCGTCAGCCCTGTCCCGACCCTCGGAGAAGTCATGGAATCGATCTCCTCGCTCCTCGCGGACTACGGCGCGGACATCCCGCTCGCGTTCTGGACGAACATCAGGCTCGCGTTCCTCGCGACCCTCGGCTCGTTCGCCCTCGGCGTGGTGCTCGCCCTGTTCCGCATCTCGCCCGTCCCCTCGCTGCGCGCCCTCGGCACCGGCTACGTCAACGTGGTCCGCAACACCCCGCTGACGATCATCATGCTGCTCGGCGTGCTCGCCGTCTGGGGGCAGCTGAAGGTCAGCTTCTCGTCCGACTTCACGCTGAACTTCTTCATCTACGCCGTGATCGCGCTCTCGCTCTACCACGCGGCGTTCATGTGCGAGGCGATCCGCTCCGGCGTCAACACCGTCCCGCTCGGGCAGGCCGAGGCCGCCCGCTCCATCGGCCTGGGCTTCCTGCCCGCGGCCCGCCACGTGATCCTGCCCCAGGCGTTGCGCGGGGCCATCACCCCGCTGGGCAACACCGTGATCGCGCTGACCAAGAACACCACCGTCGCCGCCGCGGCGTCGGTGGCGGAGGCCTCGGGCCTGATGAAGCGCATGATCGAGTTCAGCCCGGACGTGATGGTGGCGATCTTCCTGACCTTCGCGATCGGCTTCTGCCTGATCGTCATCCCCATCGGCCTGCTGACCACGTGGGCCTCGGAGAAATGGGCGGTGGCCCGATGAGCGCCCAGGCCTCCGTCCTCTTCGACGCCCCGGGACCCATCGCCCGCCGGCGGATCCTCCTCGCCAACCTCGTCGCCCTCGCCGCGGTCCTGGCCGTGGCGGTGCTCGTCCTGATCCAGATGAACGCCACCGGCCAGCTCTCCGGCCGCCGCTGGCTGGCCGCCGTCGACGGCGACGCGTGGCGGAACTACTACCTGCCGGGCCTGCAGTTCACCCTGCAGTCCGCGGGCATCGCCGTGGTCACCTCCGTGGTGTTCGGCCTGGTGTTCGGCTTCCTGCGGCTGGCCCCGTTCGGCCCGATGCGCTGGCTGGCCGCCGTCGTCGTCGAGTTCTTCCGGGCCGTGCCGGTGCTCGTGATGATGGTGTTCTTCTACCAGCTGTTCGCGCAGGTCGCGCGCACCGGGGCGATCCAGCCCCAGGACGGCCCGTACTACGCGGTGATCGCGGCGCTGACCCTGTACAACGGGTCCGTGATCGCGGAGCTGGTGCGCTCCGGGGTGCGCTCGCTGCCGCGCGGCCAGCGCGAGGCGGCCGCGGCGGTGGGCATGACGAGCATGCAGTCCCTGCGGCTCGTGGAGGTGCCCCAGGCCCTCATCGCCATGCTGCCCTCACTGCTGAGCCAGTTCGTGGTGATCCTCAAGGACTCGGCGCTGGGCTACCTCATCGGCTTCTTCGAACTCCTGCAGTACGCCCGCCAGCTCGGCTCCGGCAACGGCAACATCCTGCAGTCCCTCGTGGTGGCCGCGGTGATCTTCATCGTCATCAACTTCCTCCTCACCTGGGCGGCCACCCGGCTCTCGCGCCGGCTGTCGTCGCGGACGGCCGGCGACGCCAGCACCCCCACGACCCCGCTCGTCGGGGCGTCCACGGCCACGGCGGCCTGACCCGGCGGAGCCGCGGCGGGCCCGCGGGTCCGGCGGGTGGCGGCGGCCGACGGGGGCGGCCGACGTCGTCGGGTCAGCCGGCCAGCCAGGCCGCGAGCGCCGCGAGGCACGCGTGGACCGCCTCGCGGGGCACGTGCTCGTCGTCCGTGTGGGCCAGGAGGGCGTCGCCGGGGCCGAAGTTGACCGCGGGCACGCCCAGCTGCGAGAACCGCGCCACGTCCGTCCACCCGTACTTGGGCTGGGGCTCTCCCCCGACGGCGGCGACGAACGCGGCGGCGGCCGGCCGGTCCAGACCGGGGCGGGCGGCGGGCGAGGCGTCGTCGATCCGCACCTGGGCGTCCCAGTCCACACCGGCCCCCTCCAGCACCGCGCGGACGTGCGCGTGGGCCTGGTCGAGGGTCTTGTCCGGAGCGAACCGGTAGTTCAGGTCCACGGACGCCTCGTCCGGGATGACGTTGCCCGCGACGCCGCCGGCCACGCGGATCGCGTGCAGCCCCTCCCGGTACTCCAGGCCCTCCACCGTGACCGTGGCCGGCTCGTACGCCGCCAGGGCGGTGAGCACGGGGGCCAGCTTGTGGATCGCGTTGTCGCCGCGCCAGGCGCGGCCCGAGTGCGCCGCGACACCGGGGAAGGTGACGCGATACCGACACGTGCCGTTGCAGCCGCCCTCCACGACGCCGTCGGTCGGCTCGAGCAGCACCGCGAAGTCGCCCTCCAGCAGCTCGGGGGCCTGGCGGGCCACGCGGGCGAGGCCCGAGAGGTCCGAGGAGACCTCTTCGTGGTCGTAGAACACCCACGTGACGTCGTGCACGGGGGTCGGGCCGTCCGCGCGGCCGAAGCGGCCGGCCAGGGCCAGCTGCACGGCGACGCCGGACTTCATGTCCACGGCTCCGCGGCCGTACAGCACGTCCCCGTCCCACGCCGAGGGCACGGTCCCGCGCGAGCCCGGCACGGTGGGCAGGGGCACCGTGTCCAGGTGCCCGGCGAGGATCACGCGGGTCGGCCGCCCCAGAGCGGTGCGGGCGACGACGGCGTCCCCGAACCGCCGCACCTCGAGGCCGCCGAGGGCGCGCAGGGCCTGCTCGACGGCGTCGGCCAGCGGCCCCTCCTCCCCCGAGACGGAGCGCACGTCCAGCAGCGTGGCGGTGAGCGCCGCGACGTCGAGGTCCGGATCGGCGAGGTCGGGCAGGGGCACGGGGGTGAGACTCATGTGTCCAGTCTACGGACGCGCCTCCCACCGCCCTGCAGCGTGCCCCGGCCGCTCATTAGGCTGAGGCGCATGACCCAGACCGCTGCACAGCAGCCCTCCCCCCGTCTCGTCTCCGGCCACGGCCTGGCCACCACGGCCGCCGAAGGCGCCGTCCTGGACGTGTGGTTCCCCGCCCCCGTGGCCGGTCCGCTCTCCGCTGCGGACGCCTCGCTGCGCGACACCCTGCGCGCCCTCGCCGCGGACGACGCGGACCGCGGGACCACGCAGGCCGTCGTCGAGCTGGAGGTCGACCTGGACGCCGCCCCGGCCTCCACCGCGGACGCGTGGCTGCGCCTGCACGCCCTCTCGCACCGCCTGGCGCGGCCGAACGAGCTCAACCTCGACGGCGTCTTCGGGCTGCTCACCAACGTGGTGTGGACGAACCACGGTCCCTGCGCGGTCGCCGACTTCGAGCTGACGCGGGCGAAGCTGCGTGCCCGCGGCGCCGTGCAGGTGTACGGCGTGGACAAGTTCCCGCGCATGACGGACTACGTCGTGCCCTCCGGGGTGCGCATCGGCGACGCGGACCGGGTGCGCCTGGGCGCCCACCTGGCCGAGGGGACGACCGTGATGCACGAGGGCTTCGTGAACTTCAACGCGGGCACCCTGGGGCACTCGATGGTCGAGGGCCGGATCTCGGCCGGCGTCGTGGTGGGCGACGGGTCCGACGTCGGAGGCGGCGCGTCCATCATGGGCACGCTCTCCGGCGGCGGCACCCAGCGGATCGTGATCGGCGAGCACGTGCTGCTCGGCGCGAACTCCGGCGTGGGCATCTCCGTCGGCGACGACTGCGTGGTCGAGGCCGGTCTGTACGTCACCGCGGGCACGCGCGTGAGCGTGCTGCAGGACGGCGAGGCGGCGCGGACTGTGAAGGCCGTGGACCTCTCCGGCGTGCCGAACCTGCTGTTCCGCCGCAACTCCACCACGGGCGGGGTCGAGGCCCTCCCCCGCGCCGGCCGGACCGTCGAACTGAACGCGGCGCTGCACGCGAACTGACCCGGCGCACCCGGCCCCTCCCATCACGGTGGCCAGCACCACCACCCAAACGGGCAAACCAGCTGGCCACCAGTGGGCAGTTCTGATGGCCACCAGCGGGAAGAAACACTGGCCGCCTATGGGCAGAACTCAATGGCCCTTGACAGAGCGACCCGGCGACGGGCGAACTCGAGGCCGACCCGCCGGTGCACCTCACCGTGGCCCGGGGGACGCGACGCGTCCGGCGGGCCGGGCTGATGGACCACCGCAGGCCGCTGGCGCCCGAGTTCGTCACGCTCGTGCACGGCCTGCGCGTCACCACCGTCGATCGCACCTGGCTGGACCTGTGCTCCCTGACTCCCCCGTGGACGTTCGAGGACCTCGTGGCCGCCGGCGACCACGCCGTCCGGCACCCGTGGACGCCCGCGGGCCGGACGGATCCGGCCACCACGATCGCCGCGCTGCGGTCGGCGCTGCACGCGTCCGGACGCTTCCATGGCCGCCCGGCCGCGCGGAAGGCGCTGGATTCCGTTCGCGTCGGGGCGGACTCGCCGCCCGAGACCCGCCTGCGCCTGGCCCTCGTGGCCGGCGGGCTGCCGGAGCCGGAGCTGCAGGCCGCGCTCGAGCCCGGGGACCCCTTCTCCCCCGTGGCCGACCTGGCCTACCGCCGCGTGCGCCTGGCCCTGCAGTACGACGGCGCGGGGCACCGCACGCGGGAGCAGCAGGCGCGCGACGCCCGCCGGGACCGCTATGGGCAGGCGCGCGGCTGGACGACGCTCCGCGTCACCTGGGCGGATGGGCGCGAGGACTTCCGTGGCGTCGTCGCGGTGGTCCGACGCCGCCTCAGCCCCTCCGCCTCGACGTGAGCACGCTCCGGCGAACGCATTGGGGGCGGTTTCGGGTGGTATTCCGTCGGAATACCACCCGAAACCGCCCCCAACGCAGGGTCGGCGCCCCCGGATCAGCGCTGCGGGTACTGGCGCAGCTGCTCGCCCACGTAGATCTGGCGCGGGCGGCCGATCTTGGTGGCCGGGTCCTCCATGAGCTCGCGCCACTGGGCGATCCAGCCGGGCAGGCGGCCCAGGGCGAAGAGGACGGTGAACATCTTCTCCGGGAAGCCCATGGCCTTGTAGATCACGCCCGTGTAGAAGTCGACGTTCGGGTAGAGCTTGCGCTCCACGAAGTAGTCGTCGGCGAGGGCCTTCTCCTCGAGGCGCTGGGCGATCTCGAGCAGCTCGTCGTTGCCGCCCATCTTGCCCAGGATGTCCTCGGCGGTCTTCTTGATGATCTTGGCCCGCGGGTCGTAGTTCTTGTACACGCGGTGGCCGAAGCCCATCAGGCGGACGCCGTCCTCCTTGTTCTTCACCTTCTCCATGAAGTCCTCGGGCGTGATGCCCTCCGACTTGATCTTCCGGAGCATGTTCAGCACGGCCTCGTTGGCGCCGCCGTGCAGCGGGCCGTAGAGGGCGTTGATGCCGGCGGACACCGAGGCGAACAGGTTGGCCTGGGTGGAGCCGACCAGGCGCACCGTGGAGGTGGAGGCGTTCTGCTCGTGGTCGGCGTGCAGCATGAGCAGCAGGTCGAGGGCCTTGACCACGTCCGGGTCGATGTCATATTCCTCGGCCGGCACGCCGAAGCACAGGCGGAGGAAGTTCTCCACGTAGTTCAGCGAGTTGTGCGGGTACATGAACGGCTGGCCCAGCGACTTCTTGAACGCGTAGGAGGCCAGCACCGGCAGCTTGCCCAGCAGACGCACGGTGGAGATGTGGACCTGCTCCGGATCGTGCGGGTCCAGGGAGTCCGGGTAGAACGTGGACAGCCCGGACACGGAGGAGGACAGCACCGGCATGGGGTGCGCGTCCCGCGGGAAGCCGTTGAAGAACAGCTTGAGGTCCTCGTGCACCATGTTGTGGCGCAGGATGTTGGTCTCCCAGGCCTCCAGGGTCTCCTTGGACTCGGGCAGCTCGCCGTAGATCAGCAGGTAGGCCACCTCCATGAAGGAGGAGTGCTCGGCGAGGTCCTCGATGGCGTAGCCGCGGTAGCGCAGGATGCCCTGGTCGCCGTCGATGTACGTGACGGCCGACTTGGCGTTCGCTGTGTTCATGAAGCCCGGGTCGTAGGTGACGTCGCCGGTCTCCTTCAGGAGCGGGGCGATGTTGATGCCGTTGTTGCCCTCTGTGGCGTGCTCGACGCCCAGGTCCAGGCTCTGCTCGCCGACGGTCAGCCGGACGGACTCGTGATGGGTCACGGGTGTGCTCCCTCGTCTTGTCTTCTCGATGGCCCGGGTTCGCACGCCCATGTGGGCGCGCCCACACGGGGACGACTCTGCTCCAAACTATCAAGGACCGGCCCGGGACGCGCGGTCGCTTCCCCCGACGACGGCCCCCGACCCCGGCTCAGCCGGTCCGCGGCCCGCGGGCGGTGAGTCTCGCCGCGGCCCGGGCGACCGCCTCGTCCGTGGCGGTGATCGCCACGCGGACGTAGCCGTCGCCGCCGGCACCGTAGAACACGCCGGGCCCGGCGATGATGCCCAGGTCCGCCAGTTCGCCCAGCAGGTCCCACGAGTCCTGCGCCGTGGCGTCGGCCGGGTCCAGGTCCGCCCGCCGGGTCCACAGGTACAGCCCCGCCTCGGAGTGGTCCACCGTGTGGCCGGAGGCCTCCAGCGCCGTGCGCAGCGCGTCCCGACGGCGGCGGTAGCGGTCCTTCTGCTCCGCGACGTGCGCGTCGTCGGCCAGGGCCACGGCCATCGCATGCTGCACCGGGGCCGGCACGATCATGCCCGCGTGCTTGCGGGTGTTGACCAGGGTCGCCACCAGCTCCGGATCCCCCGCGGCGAACGCGGCGCGGTAGCCGGCGAGGTTGGACTGCTTGGACAGCGAGTAGACGCTCAGCAGGCCCGTCAGGTCGCCGCCGGAGACCTCGTCGGACAGGATGCAGGGCACGACGGCCCCGTCCCACGCGTCCCAGCCGAGCTCGGCGTAGCACTCGTCCCCGCACACCACGGCGCCCACGCCACGGGCGGCGTCGACCGTGCGGCGCAGCGCCGCGGCGTCCAGCACGGCACCGGTGGGGTTGGCCGGCGAGTTGGTCCACACGAGGCGCACCCGCTCACGCACCTCGGGCGCCAGCGCGTCGAGGTCGTCCGCGGCCACGGCCTCCGCCCCGGCCAGCAGCGCGCCCACCGCATAGGTGGGGTAGGCGGCCTCGGGGTGGACGACGACGTCGCCTGCACCCAGCCCGAGCAGCGTGGGCAGCCACGCGATGAACTCCTTCGACCCGACCGTGGGCACCACGGCCGCCGGGTCCAGCCCGGACACCCCGCGGCGCCGGGCGTACCAGTCGACGGCCGCGCGGCGCAGGGCGTCCGTGCCGTGCGTCGTCGGGTAGCCGTGCGCGTCGGCGGCCTCGGTCAGGGCCCGGCGGATCAGCGCCGGCGTCGGATCCACGGGCGTGCCGATGGACAGGTCCGCGACGCCGTCCGGGTGGGCGGCGGCACGCTCGCGGTAGGGGGTGAGCGTGTCCCACGGGTAGTCCGGCAGCGTCAGCATGGGGCTCAGGCGTCGGCGTTCTGCAGGGGCAGGGCGGAGATGATCGGGTGGTCCTTGGCGATCATGCCCAGCTTGGCGGCGCCGCCCGGGGAGCCCAGGTCGTCGAAGAACTCGACGTTGGCCTTGTAGTACTCGGCCCACTCGTCGGGGGTGTCGTCCTCGTAGTAGATGGCCTCGACGGGGCACACCGGCTCGCACGCACCGCAGTCGACGCACTCGTCCGGGTGGATGTAGAGCATGCGCTCACCCTCGTAGATGCAGTCCACGGGGCACTCGTCGATGCACGCCTTGTCCTTGACGTCCACACACGGCAACGCGATCACATAGGTCATGACTGACCGTCCACCTCTCTCTGGGCACGGGGTTGCGGGGCTGCGGTCCAGGGTACTCGCTCCCCCGGACGCGTTTCGCGGGCGGTCACAGTCGCCCGGCGGGGACGCGTGGCACCGGCGGCGACCCCTGCGGGTCGGCGGTCCAGCCGCCGGCCCGCCGCCAGCAGGACCAGGCCGAGCGCCGGCTGACCGACGTTCCAGGCCACGGAGGCGACGACGGCGCCCGGCGCCGCCGCCCACAGGCCGGCCGTCCAGGACACCCCCAGGGCATCGTCCAGCGGCAGGCGCTGCAGGGCCAGGACGGCGGTGAACGCGCCGACGACGACCGCGGCCCCCGCCGGCAGGGCGCGCCCGCCGCGGCCCGCGCGTCGGACCATCCACCAGCGCTGTGTCGAGCCGACGAGCACGAGCGCCAGCACCGCACCCCAGGGCAGGGTCCAGCCGCCCGGCAGGGAGGCCAGGTTCAGATGGACGGCGGTGCCGAGCGCGCCGGCGACGACGCCGAGCAGCGTCCCGCCCACCACGTCGGCGGGCCGGGCGCGGCGGCGGGGGCGATCAGGCACGGGCGCGGGCGCGCGCGGCCTTCAGGCGCTCGTTGGCGTCCAGGACGACCTTGCGGATGCGGATGTCCTCGGGGGTGATCTCCACGCACTCGTCCTCGCGGGCGAACTCGAGGGACTCCTCCAGGGTGAGCCGGCGCGGGGGCGTCAGGCCCTCGAACGACTCGGAGGAGGCCGCACGCATGTTGGTGAGCTTCTTCTCCTTGGTGATGTTCACGTCCATGTCGTCAGCGCGCGAGTTCTCGCCCACGATCATGCCCTCGTACACCTCGGCGCCGGGCTGCACGAAGAAGGTGCCGCGCTCCTGCAGGTTGATCATGGCGAACGGCGTGGCGGAGCCCGCCCGGTCGGCCACGAGGGAGCCGTTGGTGCGGTACTCGATCTCACCGGTCCACGGCTCGTAGCCGGCCGCGTAGGAGGAGGCGATGCCCGCGCCGCGGGTCTCGGTGAGGAAGCGGGTGCGGAAGCCGATCAGGCCGCGGGCCGGGACCAGGAACTCCATGCGGATCCAGCCCGTGCCGTGGTTGGACATCTCCTGCATGCGGCCCTTGCGGGCGGCCATGAGCTGCGTGACCGCGCCCATGAACTCCTCGGGGATGTCGATGGTCATGCGCTCCATCGGCTCGTGGACCTTGCCGTCCACGGTCCGGGTGACCACCTGCGGCTTGCCCACGGTGAGCTCGAAGCCCTCGCGGCGCATCTGCTCGACGAGGATGGCCAGGGCGAGCTCGCCGCGGCCCTGCACCTCCCACGCATCCGGGCGCTCGGTGGGGAGCACCTTGAGCGAGACGTTGCCGATCAGCTCCTTGTCCAGGCGGTCCTTCACCTGGCGGGCCGTGACCTTGGCGCCCTTGACGCGGCCGGCCAGCGGGGAGGTGTTGATGCCCACGGTCATGGAGATGGCCGGGTCGTCCACCGTGATCAGCGGCAGCGGCTTCGGGTTCTCCGCGTCGGTGAGGGTCTCGCCGATCATGATGTCCTCGATGCCGGCGACGGCGACGATCTCGCCCGGGCCGGCCTCCTCCGCGGGCACGCGCTCGAGGCCCTTGGTGGCCAGCAGCTCGGTGATCTTCACGGTCTTCAGGGCGCCGTCCTGGCGGGCCCACGCGACCTGCTGGCCCTTGCGGAGGGTGCCGTTGAAGATACGCAGCAGCGCGAGGCGGCCGAGGAACGGGGAGGCGTCCAGGTTGGTGACGTGCGCCTGGAGGACCTCGCCCTCGGTGTAGGACGGGGCCGGGATGTGCTCCATGATCACGTTGAAGAGGGCCTCGAGGTCCTCGGCCTCCGGCAGGGCGCCGTCGGCGGGCTGGGTCAGGGAGGCGCGGCCGGCCTTGCCCGAGGCGTAGACGACGGGGACGTCCAGCACCGAGTCGAGGTCCAGGTCCGGGTCCTCCTCGGCCAGGTCCGAGGCCAGGCCGAGCAGCAGGTCCATGGAGTCGGAGACGACCCCGTCGATGCGCGCGTCGGGGCGGTCCGTCTTGTTGACCACAAGGATCACGGGCAGCTTGGCCGCGAGGGCCTTGCGGAGCACGAAGCGGGTCTGGGGCAGCGGGCCCTCGGAGGAGTCCACGAGGAGCACGACGCCGTCCACCATGGACAGGCCGCGCTCCACCTCGCCGCCGAAGTCGGCGTGGCCGGGGGTGTCGATCACGTTGATGGTGACGGTCTCGCCCTCGGGGGCGGACGGGCCGGAGTAGAACACCGTGGTGTTCTTGGCGAGGATCGTGATCCCCTTCTCCTTCTCCAGGTCCCCGGAGTCCATGACCCGCTCGGCGACGTCGCCGTGCGTGTTGAAGGCACCGGTCTGGCGCAGCATGGCGTCCACCATCGTGGTCTTGCCATGGTCCACGTGGGCCACGATGGCCACGTTGCGCAGATCGGAGCGGCGGGTTTCGGTCGAGGTCATGGGCGTCCTGTCCGGTTCGACATCAAAGGGGTGGAGGCACACGACGACGGCGGCCCCCGTGCGATTGTACGCGCAGGGGCCGCCGTGGACAGGCGGGCCGGTGGGCCCGGGGTCGGCGGCGGGACGCGCCCGCCGCCGACCCGCGCGGTCAGTAGACGCCCTCGCCGAGGGAGGCGAGGAACTCGCGGCGCTCCTGGCGACGCTCCGCCTGCTGGTCCGGGTCCGGCACGGGCGCCGCCGCCAGGAGGCGACGGGTGTACTCCTCCTTCGGACGGTGGAGCACCTCCTCCGTGGGGCCCTGCTCCACCTGGCGGCCGTCCTTGAGGACGAGCACCTTGTGGGCCAGCATGTCCACCACCGCGAGGTCGTGGGACACGAACAGGCACGCGAACTCGTAGCGCTGCTGCAGCTCCGCGAACATGTCCAGCACGGCGGCCTGGACGGACACGTCCAGGGCCGAGGTCGGCTCGTCCGCGATGAGCACCTGGGGGTCCAGGGTCAGGGCGCGGGCGATGGAGATGCGCTGGCGCTGACCGCCGGAGAGCTCGTGCGGGTACCGGTTCACCACGGAGCGCGGCAGACGCACCGCGTCCAGCAGCTCCTCGGCGCGGGCCAGGCGCGAGCGCCGGTCCCCCACCTTGTGCACGACCATCGGCTCGGTGATGATGTCGCCGATCGGGAACCGCGGGTCCAGCGAGGCCGCCGGGTCCTGGAAGACCACGCCGATGTTCTTGCGCAGGGCGCGCTGCTCGGCCTTGGGCATCGTCGCCAGGTCGTGGCCCTGGATGCGCAGCGAGCCCTCCGCGATGGTGAGCAGGCCGAGCACCGACTTGGCGATGGTGGACTTGCCCGAGCCGGACTCGCCCACCAGGCCCAGGATCTCGCCCGGGGCCACCTGGAAGCTGACGTCGTGGACCACGCGGTTCTTCTTGCCGCGGTGGTCGTACTCGAGGTGGAGGTTCTCCGCCTCGATCGCGTACCGGGCCTGCGTCTGCGTGGCCGTGACCGGCTCCGGCTCCGCCACCTCGAGGGGCTCGCCGAGGCGCGGCACCGCCGAGAGCAGCTTCTGGGTGTACGGGTGCCGGGCGTGCTGGAGCACCTGGTGCACCGAGCCCTGCTCCACGAGCTCGCCGTGGAGCATCACGCACACCCGGTCCGCCATGTCCGCCACCACGCCCATGTTGTGCGTGATGAGCAGGATGCCGGTGTTCATCTTGTTCTTCAGGGAGCGCAGCAGCTCCAGGATCTCGGCCTGGACCGTCACGTCGAGCGCCGTGGTGGGCTCGTCCGCGATGATCACCTTCGGCGAGCAGCTGATCGCCATCGCGATGACGATGCGCTGGCGCTGGCCGCCCGAGAACTGGTGGGGGTACTGCTTGAGCCGGGTGGCGGCGTCGGGGATGCCCACCATGGTGAGCAGCTCGACGGCGCGCTTGTCCGCCTCGGTGCCGTAGGCGATGCCGTGCAGCTCGAGGGCCTCCGTGAGCTGGTCGCCCACGGTGAGGACGGGGTTCAGGGCCGTCATGGGCTCCTGGAACACCATCGCCACCTCGTCGCCGCGGATGTCGCGCAGCTGCCCCGGGGTCATGGTGAGCACCTCGCGGCCGGCCAGCTGCACGGAGCCGGTGATGTCCGCATTGCCCGGGAGCAGGCCCATGGCGGTGGCGCTCGTGACGGACTTGCCGGAGCCGGACTCGCCCACGAGGGCGACGACCTCGCCGGGCTTGACGTCGAACGTCACGCCCTTGACCGCGTGCACCTCGCCGAACTCGGTCGCGAACTTCACGTCCACGTCGCGGAAGGCCAGCACCGGCTCGCCGCCCAGGTCGTCGTGGCGGGCCACGACGCCCATCGCGCTCGTCGCGGGGCCCGGGGGCACGCCGCCGTCGCCGGAGGACCCGGGCACGGCGGCGCCGCGCGCCTCGAGGTCGGCCGACGACGCCGCGTGCGAGCCCTGCCCGCCGGCGGTCACGTCGTTCTCGTTCTTCTTGCCGAACATGGATCGGCCTTTCTTGTCGTTCGCGCTCATCGCTGACCGTCCTCGTCCGCGTCGGAGATCCGTGCGGATCCGCCGGCCTCCTCCACGGGGGCCTCGATCCGACCGGCCGTCGGGGCCGCGGCCAGACCGCCCGCCGTCGTCGCACCGGCCTCGGTGGCGGCCGCGCGGCGGCCGAAGAAGCGGGGCCTGCGGTGGGCGCCCGCACCCTGGCGCGGGTCGAAGGCGTCGCGCAGGCCGTCGCCGAGGAAGTTCACGGACAGGGCGATCGCGAGGATGATCATGCCGGGCCACCAGAACAGCCACGGACGGGTGGTGAACGCGTTCTGGTAGTCGGAGATGAGCAGGCCCAGGGACGAGTCCGGCGCCTTCACGCCGAAGCCGAGGAAGGACAGCGAGGTCTCCAGCAGCACCGCGCCCGCGATGGCGAACGTCGCGTTCACGACGATCACGCCGATCGTGTTGGGCAGCAGGTGCTTGAAGATCAGGCGGCCCGGCTTGGCGCCCATGGCGACGGCGGCCGCCACGAACTCCTTCTCGCGCAGGGACAGGACCTCGCCGCGCACGAGACGGGCCAGGGACGTCCAGGAAACGAGGCCGAGCACCACCGCGAGCGGGAGGATGCCCATCTTCATGCCGCTGGCCATCTGGCCGAGCACCGCGGCGAGCACGAGCAGCGGGATGACGATGATCAGGTCGGTCAGGCGCATCAGCACGGAGTCGACCCAGCCGCCGAAGTAGCCGGACACGGCGCCGACGATCGCGCCGATCACGGTGGAGAGCAGACCCACGATGGCCGCGATGATCATGGACTGCTGGGTCCCGCGCATCACGAGGGCGAAGTAGTCCTTGCCCGTGGTGTCCTGGCCGAAGGGATGCTCGCCCCAGCGGATGCCCTCGCCCCCGAAGGCCTGCGGCACGACCGAGAGCGTCGGGCGGCCGCCGTTCACTACGGAGGCCGCGGCCGTGTAGGACTTGTCCCACCAGCCGGGGATGCCGGCGAAGCCGATGGAGGAGAACGCCATCAGCGTGATGAAGACCAGCACGATCAGGGAGATCATCGCCGCCTTGTGGCGGAAGAACCGCTTGCGGACCAGGGCACCCTGGGAGTAGGACTTCCCGGCCTTGGCGCGGAGCTTGGCGTCTTCCGCCTCCGCGAGGTCGAAGATCTGCTTCTCGTCGAGCTGCGCGCCCGTCGTCGAGGAGTTGTTGGTGGTCATCTGGCTCACACTCGAATCCGGGGGTCGAGGACGGCGTAGAGCACGTCCGCCACGAGGTTCATCAGCACGGCGGCGGTGCCCGTCACGAGGAAGAACGCCATCACGGGCATGGGGTCCACGTCGCGCAGGCCGGTGGCGAACAGCTCGCCCATCCCCTTCCAGCCGAACACCTGCTCCGTGATCACGGCGCCGCCGATCAGGCCGGCGAAGTCGAAGGCCATGATCGTGGTGATGGGGATCAGGGAGTTGCGGAACGCATGCTTCAGGATCACCTGGCGCTCCGGCAGGCCCTTGGCGCGCGCGGTGCGGATGTAGTCCTGGCGCGAGACCTCGAGCATGGAGGAGCGCGTGTACCGCGAGTACGTGGCCACCGAGATGATGGTCAGCAGGATGGTGGGCAGCAGCAGCTGCGCACCGCGGTCCAGGAACACCACCCAGAAGTGGGCGTCCAGGTTCGGGGTGCCCGAGCCGATCGTGGAGATCGGGCGCGGCTTGACCTTCAGGAAGGTCGGCCAGTAGTTCATCAGGTGCTCCGCCACGATCGCCACGCCCATGATCAGGGCGGTCACCAGCGAGGCGGACACGGCCGAGCCCTTGGAGAAGCCGCCGAGCAGGCGGCCCACCAGGATGGCCACCAGCACGAGGATGACGCCGAGGCCGGCCAGCAGCAGCGCGGACGGCGTCCGCCACAGCAGGCCGTAGGTGGCGTAGTAGGCGACGAGGCCGATCGCGGCCGTGACCAGGGCGGCCTTGAGGACCGATCGGTTGCGCAGACCGGAGATCACCGCGGTGGCGCCGACGGCGGCGGCCAGGCCGATGACCAGCTGCACGACCGGGCCCATCTGCGGATGCCGCCAGAAGTCGACGGCGAACAGCACCCAGCCGGCGAGCAGGATGAACGCGGCGGTGGCGCCGAACGTGAAGGCGCGCCGCTTGAGGTCGCCCGCCATGACGGCCTGCAGGACCAGGCCCGCGAGGACGGCGACCCCGATGAGGAGGGGCCAGTTCAGCTCGGGGCTGCGGATCCAGTCGTTGAACCGGATCCCCATGTACTCCTTCAGGAGCACGGCCGCCCAGAACACGGGCAGCGAGAAGAAGAGGAAGATCAGGAACGTGACCACGTAGTCGAGACCGGAGTACTGGCGGATCGCGGTGATGATGCCGATCGCGATGCCGATGATGATCGCCAGGACGGTCGCGAGCACCACGAGGCGCAGCGTGGAGGCCGCGGCGTTGCTCAGCAGGTCACCGACGGACTGACCGTTCCGGCTGAGGCCGAGGTCGCACTGACCGGTGACGCAGCCGCCGATGCCCTGGAGCCAGTCCCAGTACCGGGCGTACCAGGGCTGGTCCAGCCCCATGAATTCGGTGCGGGCGGCGATGAGGGTCTCGCGGTTGGGGTTCTGTGACTCTCGCAGGTCCTGGAGGGGGTCACCCGAGTGGGCCACGAGGAAGAAGAGCAGGATCGACGCGCCGAACAGCACCAGGAGGGAGCTGCCGAGGCGCTTGAGGATGAATTTCAGCACAACAGGGGGTGACCTTCCGTGCGAGTGCAAGGGAAAGGGAGGGGTGCGGGTTCGCCGCGGTTCACGGCCAGAGCCCGGCCGGTGCCCGGCCGGGCTCTGTCCTCGATCCCGACGCCGGCGGTCCGCGGGAGGCGGACCGCCGGGTCAGAGGTCAGCGGGGCGTCACTCCTGGACGCGGACCCACTGCTCCACGTTCCACAGCGCACCCGACTGGGCGGCGGTGTCGCGCACGTTGGCGACGTCGGCCTTGTGGCCGACCAGACCCGGGTGAGCGTACAGCGGGATGGCCTGGAAGTCCTCCCAGAGCAGCTTCTCGATGGTCTTGACCTGCTCCAGCTGCTCGTCCTCGTCCAGCGAGGTGGCGAGCTTGTCCCAGGCCGCGTCCACCTCGGGGTTGTTGTAGCTCTGCTGGTTCTGAGCGCCGTCCGACTGGTAGATGTTCGCGCCGGAGGCCTTCTGGCCCGAGCCGGCCCAGGCGTAGAGGGCGGCGTCGTAGTCACCGGCCGGCATGACCTCCTTGAAGAACACCGGCGAGTTGGTGTCCTGCACGTCGAAGCCGGCCTGGTCGCAGGAGCTCTTGATGAGCGCGACGGTCTCGGTGCGACGCTGGTTGCCGGCCTGGTAGCCGAGGCGGACCGTGGGCTTGGAGACGCCCGACTTCTCGACGAGCTCCTTCGCCTTCTCGATGTTCGGCTCGTCCATCTCCTTCGGGTAGGCCTCGTCCACGACCTCCTGGTACTTGTCCTGGAAGGGGAAGACCTCACGCAGGTTCATGACCTGGGCGTCCGCATAGATCGGCTTGATCAGGTTGTCCACGATCTGCTGGCGGGGCAGGCAGAGGGCGAAGGCCTCGCGCAGCTCCGGGGAGTCCGCGAAGACGGAGCCCTCGCCGCGGTTGTAGTCCACGTGCTCCCAGGTCAGCTGGTCACCGGTCTGGACGTTGACGTCCTCGCCGAGGCCCTCGAGCTGCTGAAGGGTGTCCACGGTGGCCTGCGGCTCGATGACGTCGAGGTCGCCGTTCTGCAGGGCCTGCACGTGGGTCTTCGGGTCGGCGAAGCGGAGGACGAGCTCCTTGGTGGCCGGCGGGGTGCCCCAGTACTCGGGGTTGGCCTCGAGAGTGATGGACTGGCCGGCCTGCCAGCCGCCGTCCTTGAACTTGTAGGGGCCCATGGAGGGCACCAGCGAGGCGTCCGGCAGCTCGCCGGGGCTGAAGTCCCAGCCGTCGTTCCAGAACTCGGCCGCCGGGGTGAGCGCCTCGACGTCCTTCTCCTTCGCGGCGGTGACGAGCTCCTCGAAGCTCATGCCCGCCTCCTTGGCGACGATGTGCGCCGGCAGCGCGGTGCTGATGAGGATCTCCCAGTCCGCGTAGGGCTCCGGGTAGGTGACGGTGAACTCCTTGCCGTCGGCCTCGCCCTCGGGTGCCTCCGGGATGTACTTGCCCTGCTCGAAGGAGATCGAGTCGAACAGCGGGGTCTCGGAACCCTCCGCCTTGACCGTGTCGTTGTTCGCGGCCCAGTGGAAGATGAAGTCGCCGGCGGTGACGGGGGTGCCGTCGGACCACTTGGCGTCGTCGCTGATGGTGTACTTCACGGTCAGCGGGTCGTCCGAGGTCTTCTCGTACGTGCCGAAGTCCTTGTTCGGGATGATCGAGCCGTCGGTGCCGAAGTACCAGAAGGAGGAGAACAGGCGGTCCACGACGGCCGAGTTGTACGTGGTGTACGTGTTCGACTGCAGGCCGTTGTAGGACAGGAAGTCATCGGCGCCCACCGAGTAGGCGATGGAGCCGTCCTGGGTCTCGACGTCGCCCAGGTCGGCCAGCTCCGGCCCGGAGGCCTCGGCGGTGAGCTTCTGGCCCTTGTCCCCTTCGATGACGTTGCCGGCGCCCGAGTCGCCGCCCTGGCCGGCGCCGGAGCCGCTGCTGCTGGAGTCGCCTGCGTTGCCGCCGCCCGGGGCGCACGCGGAGAGGATGAGGGCCGAGCCGGCGGCCAGGGCCGCGGCAGCGGAGAGCTTCGTGTACTTCATGGAAGGTGCTTCCGTTCATGAGAGGTGCAAGGACGTCGCGCGCCCCCATCCCTGTAGGGATCTGGCGGTGCGAGGCGACCCCCGGGCCGTTCCGCCGAGACGGGACGTTCCGTGAGATGGACCACACTGTAGCGGGCACATTCCGATTCGCGAAAGTCCGGACCTGGATCCGTCTCAGCCGTGTCGCACAGCGGTCGCCGACACCCCGGCAGACCCCGGCACGGCGCCGCTCCGCCCGGGCGGCGGCGCGGTCAGCGACGACGGTCCGCCAACAGAGTCCGCACGGCCCACGCCCCGCCCATGCCATGGACGCCGGCGCCCGGCGGGGTGGAGGCGGAGGCCAGATACAGCCCGGCCCGGCCCGCCCGGTGCGGCCGGGACGACGCAGTGGGGCGCAGGAGCGCGCGCGCTCCCGCGAGCGATCCCCCCGCGATGTCGCCGCCCACGAGGTTCGGGTTCCACGCCTCCAGATCGGCCGGGCGCATCGCGACCGCGGCCTGGATCCGGTCCCGGAAACCGGGTGCGTGCCGCTCCACCTCCGCCTCGATCAGCGGACGGACGTCGCCGGGGTGGCCGTGGGGCACATGGGCGTAGGACCAGACGACCGTGTGCCCCCGGGCGGGCCCGGTGGCCCGTGTGGGGTCCGCCGCCTGCTGCTGACAGAGCATGACGAAGGGCCGCGCCGACATCCGGCCGGCCGCGACGTCGTCCTCGGCCCGCCGGATCTCGGCGGCGGTCCCGCCCAGGTGCACCGTCCCCGCGCCCGCGAGCCGGGCGTCGCGCCACGGGATCGGCCCGTCGAGCAGGAAGTCGACCTTGGACACGGACGGCCCGGGGCGCCACCGGCGCAGGGCGGCGGCGTAGCGCGGCGGCAGGCCCGTGCCGGTCAGGCGCAGCACCTGGCGCGGGGTCAGGTCCAGCACGACGGCGTCCGCGGCGGGCAGCGCGCGCAGGTCCGTGACCTCGTGACCCAGGTGCAGGCGCCCGCCGTGCGCCCGCAGCACCGCCACGAGCGCGTCGACGATCGCCCCCGACCCGCCGCGCGCCACCGGCCAGCCCGAGCTCATCCCGAGCGCGCCGAAAAGCGCACCGAACGCCGCCGTCAGGGGCCGGCTCGAGGGCAGGATCGCGTGGGCCGCCGAGCCCGTGAACAGGGCGCGGGCGGCCTCCGTGCGGAACATCGCCCGGCCCAGCAGATCGGCCGGCCACGGGGCGCGCAGGCCGAAGCGGGCCATCGCCACCGGATGGGGCGGGGGTCGCAGCACCGGGCCGAGCGCGCCCGCCAGGATCTCGTCGACGTGTTCGACCAGGGCCCCGTGCACGGCCCGCCAGGCCCGCGCGTCGACGCCGAGACCCGCGGCGGTGGCCTCGAGGTCCCGGTGCAGGAGGGCGGCCGGCCCGTCCGGCAGCGGATGTCCCATCGGCACGGCCGGGTGCAGCCAGGCGAGCCCGTGGTCCGTCAGCCCCAGCTCCCGGAACACGGGGCTGGCGACGCCGAACGGATGGCCCGCCGCCCCGAGGTCCACCACGGTCCCCTCCCCCAGCACCGGCGCGGACGCGCACGCACCGCCGGGCACCGGGGCCCGCTCGAACACGTCCACCTCCCAGCCCTCGCGGGCCAGCAGGGCGGCGGCGGTCAGGCCGTTGGGTCCGGCGCCCACGATGACGGCGCGGCCCGGCTCGACGCCCCGGGGCAGGGCGAATCCGGGGCCGGCGGCGATTTCGGTCATGGTCTCCTCCTGTGGTCCCTAGGATGGTCGCACCCCGCCCGCCGCCCGTCAGGAGGCACTCCCCCGTGGACCCGTTCTGGACCGCGCTCGCTCTCACGACGTTCGCCGGGCTGGCCACGGTGCTGGGCGGCGTCCTGGCGATCGTCGGACGCGAGCCCTCGGGCCGTGGGCTGGGGGCCGCCCTCGGCCTCGCCGCGGGCGTCATGCTCGCGGTCTCCTTCCTGGAGATGCTGCCGGCCTCCGTCGAGGGGCTGGGCGGGGCGGTCGGCCCCGCGGCGACCGCCGTCGCGGTGGCCGCCCTGATCCTCGGCGCAGGCGCCTACGTGCTGCTCGAGCGCGCCGTCCCCGACCCCGTCTCGGAGATGCCGGGCGACGTCGACGACCCGGCCGGCCTGGACCGGCGGCGGATGCTGCGCCTGGGCACGGTGACGGCCCTGGCGATCGGCCTGCACAATCTGCCGGAGGGCTTCGTCACCTTCGCCGGCACCCTGCAGGATCCGTCGGTGGGCCTCGCGCTGGCCGTCGCGATGGCCGTGCACAACGTTCCCGAGGGCGTGGCCGTGGCCGTGCCCGTGCGGCAGGCCACCGGATCGCGGCGCAAGGCCTTCGCGTGGGCCGCGTTCACGGGGATCGCGGAGCCGCTGGGCGCGCTGATCGGCTGGCTGCTGCTGGCCCCGTTCCTCACACCCGCGCTCCTGGCCGCCGTCTTCGCGGCCGTGGCGGGCGTGATGGTGACCGTGAGCCTCGACGCGCTGCTGCCCGCCGCCCGGGCGGCCGGGGGCCGCGCCGCGGCGCTGGGCGGCGTGCTGCTGGGCGTGGCCGCGATGGCCCTCTCGCTGGACCTGCTCTCCTGAGCGCCGGGGGGCCGGTCAGTTCACGAGGGCCGGCTGCAGGACCGCCTCGGCCTCGCGCACCTCGCCGTCGGCGGTGCGCCACTGGACGGTGATCCGGTCCCCCACGTTGTGGTCGTTGACCAGGCGGGACATCCGGGAGGCGTCGTCGCCGACGGCCCGCCCCTCGATCTCGAGGATGACATCGCCCTCGACCAGGCCGATCTGCTCGGCCGCCGAGCCCGCGTCCACCTGCATGACCACGACGCCGACGTCGGGATCCGCGCCGACCATGATGCCCAGGGCGCCGTCCGCGCCGATGCTCACGGTGTCCGTCTCCTCGCCCGAGAGGACCTGGTCCACCACGTCGAAGGCCACCTCCAGCGGGATCGCGAAGCCGTCCACCTCGTCTGCGGTGGTCCCGTCGCTGGCCGCCACGGTCACGCCGACCACCTGGCCGGCGTCGTCCACCACCGGGCCGCCGGAGTAGCCGGGCACGACGTCCGCGTCCGTCTGGATCAGGCCGGACAGGCGCGCGTACTGATCGGTGCCCTCGGCCGCGGCCATGATCGAGCGGTCCGTGCCGAGCACGGTGCCGCGCACGGCCGTCAGATAGCCCTGGCCCCCGCCGTTGCCGACGGCGGCCACCTGGTCCCCGCGCCGCACCGGGTCCAGCGAGACGCTGGCCACCGGCAGGTCTGAGACGCCCTCGACGTCGAGCACCGCGATGTCGTGCTCGGCATCGCGCCCGAGCACCGTGGCCGTGTGCCGCGCGCCGGTGTCCGCGACCACCACGTGCACCTCGGAGGAGTCCTCGACTACGTGGTAGTTGGTCACCGCCAGCCCGTCCGGGGAGAGCACCATGCCGGTCCCCGTGCCGGTGCGGGCGCCGAGGGCGGTCTCCACGAGGAGGATGCCCGGGGCGTCCGCGACCGGCTGGCCCGGGTCCAGGGACGAGCCGTCGTGGGCCGATGCGGACCAGTCCACCGTCACGCCGTCGTGGATGTGGGTCAGGCCCGCCGCGAGCGCGCCCGCCTCCCGGGCGGGGGCCTCGGCGGCGGGCACGGTCGGGGCGGAGTCCGCGGCGACGTCGACCATTCGGCCGGCGAGGAGCGCGGTGAGGCCCCCCGCCAGGACCAGCGCCCCGAGCACGCCGAACAGCGCGATGACGAACGCCAGGGGCGAGCGTCGTGCGCGCGGCGGCCAGCCCGGCGGCGTCACGCTCAGCCCCGGGCGGCCGCCAGGGCGGCCTCGTAGTCCGGCTCCTCGGAGATCTCGGGGACGAGCTGGGCATGACGGACCACGCCGTCGGCATCGACCACGACGACGGCGCGGGCCAGCAGGCCCTCGAGCGGACCGTCGGTCATGCGCACGCCGTAGTCGTCGCCGAACGACGAGCGGAACACAGAGCCGCTGCGGACGTGGTCGATGCCCTCGACCGAGCAGAAGCGCGCGGCGGCGAACGGCAGGTCCGCGGACACGGCCACGACGGTGGTGTCCCCGAGGTCCGCGACGCGGGAGTCGAACTCGCGGACGGAGGCGGCGCACACGCCGGTGTCCAGGGACGGGAAGATGTTCAGGATCACGCGACGGCCGCGCAGCTCCCGCAGGGTCACCGGGGACAGGTCCGCCCCGGTGAGGGTGAAGTCGGGGGCGGGGGCACCCACCTGGGGCAGCCCACCGACGGTGTGGACGGGGGTGCTCTTCATGTGGGTCGTCGCCATGGGGACAGCCTAGGATGGGCGCGGCCGGACGGGAGCGCCCCGCGCCCTGCTCGGCGGACGGCGAACACGGAGGGACCGACCATGACCGAGCCCATGACGTCCAACGTCACCGACACGGCGCTGCTGTTCGAGGGCGGGGGGATGCGCGCCGCGCTCACCTCGGCCGTGGTGGCGGAGCTGCTGCGCGAGCGGATCCACGTGGACTTCGTGGCCGGCATCTCGGCGGGCTCGTCCAACGCCGTGAACTACCTGTCCCGCGACCCGGCCCGTGCGCGGCGCTCGTTCGTGGACTTCGCCGACGATCCTCGGTTCGGCAACTGGCTGAGCTTCCTGCGCGGCAAGGGCCTGTTCAACGCCGAGTACATCTACGAGCACGCCGGCCTGCCCGAGGCGGACCTGCCCTACGACTTCGCCACGTTCCGCGCGAACCCCGCCCGGCTCGTGCTGGGCGGGTTCGACGCCGCGAGCGGCGAGACCCGCTGGTGGGACCGCTCCGACATGACCACCCTGACCGACCTGATGGTCCGCGTCCGCGCGTCGTCCACGATGCCGGTCCTCATGCCCCCCGTGCACGCCGAGGGCACCGTGTTCGTGGACGGCGCCCTCGGCGTGGACGGTGGGATCCCGCTGACCGCGGCGGAGGACGCGGGGTTCGAGAAGGTCCTCGTGGTCCTGACCCGGGAGCGCGGGTACGTGAAACGGCCCGAACGGTTCCCCTCGTTCTACCAGCGCACCTTCCGGCGCTACCCCGCCGTCGCGGACGCCCTGCTCACGCGCTGGCGCCGGTACAACGCGACCCGCGAGCGCCTGTTCGAGATGGAGCGGCAGGGACGGGCCTATCTGTTCGCGCCCGAGACCATGCCCATCGCCAACGGCGAGCGGTCCGTGGCCAAGCTGGCCGCCGCCCACGAGCTCGGCCTGGACCAGGTGCGCCGCGAGATGCCGGCGATCCGCGCGTTCCTGGGGCTGCCGGCGTCCCGCTGAGCCGCGCCTGATCCGATCGGCGGGTCAGGCCTCGGCGCGGGCGGCCGAGTCCGGCAGGCCGAACACCGAGTCGAACGCGTAGGCGTACACCGCGGCGTAGACGAGGAAGAACACGAGCAGGCCAGCCTCGATGAGGAACGCCTCCCCCAGCCCGACGCCGAGGATCAGCGCCACCGCGGGCACGAGGAACACGATCAGACCGCCCTCGAAGCCGACGGCGTGGGCCACGCGCACCCACCAGGGCCGGCCCGTGATGCCGAGGCGGCGTTCGAGGGTCTCGAACACCGAGTTGAACACGATGTTCCACAGCAGGGCCACGGTCGAGGACACGACCGCCACGGCGAGCGAGGGCCCGCCGCCGTTGCCGAGCGCCGCCAGGATCACGGTGGTGAAGAGGATGGCGAGCAGCTCGAAGACCACCGCGTAGACCACGCGGCGCAGCAGGGGCGTCCGGAACACGCGGCGGCGCACGAGCGCGTCCCGGCCTCCCGGGCCCCGCGGCACGTCGGAGGGCGGCGTCGACGCGGGGTCGACGCCCGGGCGGGCGCGGCGGGTCTCGGACACGGCGCCCAGCCTAGGGCTGGCACCGCAGGGCGCCGAATCCGGCGGAACCGGCCGCCCGCCGTCGTCGTGCCTCGGCCACGGGGCGGGCGCGCCTTCACCGCGCCCCGGCCGCCTGCCTAGAGTTCGAGGCATGAAGCTCACCGATGACCTGCTGCAGAAGTTCAACGACCAGATCACCCTCGAGTTCGAGGCGTCCATGGTCTACCGCCAGCTCGCGATCGCCGCCGACGACCTGGACCTGTCCGGGATGGCCGCGTGGCTGCGGCACCAGGCGGACGAGGAGATCGTCCACGCGAACAAGTTCATCGACCACGTCGCCGACCGGGACAGCTTCCCGACGATCGGCGCCATCCCGGCCCCGCCCGTGCAGGCCGGCCTGTCGGCCCTGGAGATCTTCCGGGCCGCGCTCGCGCACGAGCAGAAGGTCTCCGAGGCGATCCGCGAGCTGTACCGGGCCACCGAGTCCGCGGGCGACCTCAACTCGCGCCCGCTGCTGAACTGGTTCCTGGACGAGCAGATCGAGGAGGAGGCCACCGTCTCCGAGATCGTGGGCCAGCTCGAGCTCGTCGGCGACGACGGCTCGGGCCTGCTCCGCATCGACGGCCGCCTGGGCTCCCGTCCTGTGGAGACCACCGAGAACGACGCCTGAGCCCACCGGCGGCCTCGTCGGCCGCGCGCGCACCGGCCCGGTCCCCCACGGGGCCGGGCCGGTGCGTGTCCGTCCTCGCCGCTATGCTCAACCTGCGCCCTGCCCGCGCACCGGCGCGCCCGTCGGACCCACCCCAGGAGGAACCATGGTCGGACTCGTAGCCCTGCTCGACGACGTCGCCGCCCTCGCCCGCCTCGCCGCCGCGAGCGTGGACGACGTGGCCGCCGGAGCGGGACGAGCCGCGGCCAAGGCGGCGGGCGTGGTGGTCGACGACGCCGCGGTGACCCCGCAGTACATGGCCGGCGCGGCCGCGGCCCGCGAGCTGCCGATGATCTGGCGGATCACCAAGGGCTCCCTGCGCAACAAGCTCGTGTTCATCCTGCCCGCGCTGCTGCTGCTCGACTGGCTCGCCCCCTGGATCCTGCCGTGGCTGCTGCTGGCCGGCGGCACCTACCTGTCCTATGAGGGCGCGCACAAGGTGTGGGGCAAGCTCACCGGCCACGGGCATGCCGACGACGAGGAGCCCGCCGTCGAGCGGGGTCCGGAGGCCGAGGACACCGTGGTGCGCGGGGCCATCACCACGGACTTCATCCTGTCCCTGGAGATCATGGTCATCTCCATGAACGAGGTGGCCGACCTGGGCTTCTGGATGCAGGCGGCGATCCTGGCGGTGGTGGCCGTCGTCATCACCGCGGGCGTGTACGGGGTGGTGGGGCTGATCGTGAAGATGGACGACGTCGGCCTGCACCTGCACCAGAACGCCTCCACCTCCGGCGGCCGCTCGTTCGGCGCCGGGCTGGTCAAGGCCATGCCGCACGTGCTGCGCGTGGTGACCGTCATCGGCACCGTGGCGATGCTCTGGGTGGGCGGCCACATCGCCCTCGTGGAGCTGGACGCGCTGGGCGTGCCGTGGCCCTACGCCGTGCAGCACGGGATCGTCGAGCCCGTCACGCACGCCGCCGGCGCGTTCCTCGGCTGGCTCACGGAGACCGCGACGTCGGCTGTGTGGGGCCTGCTCTGGGGCTCGGTCGCGCTCGGGGTGGTCCTGCTCGTCGGACGCCTGCGCGGAAAGAAGGCCGCGCCCGCCCACTGATGCGGCGGCTGACGGGTCCGCCCCCACCAGCGCCCGACGCTGAGGCCCGCAGACGCGCCGCTACGCACGGAACGTAGCGGCGCGTCTGCGGGCCTCGGCGCTGGCTCCGTCTCCCGACGGGCCCCGTCAGTCGGCGGTGAGGAAGGTGCGCACCGCGGAGACGAAGGCCTCGGGCTGGTCGGCGTGCAGCCAGTGGCCGGCGTCACGGACGGTCACGCGCACGACGCGCGGGAACAGCTCCTTCATCCGCGGCACGTCCTCGTCCTGGACGTAGTCCGACTCGGCGCCGGCCAGCCACAGGACCGGATGGTCGAACACGCGCTCCGGATCCTCGGGGACCACCGGGTCCGGGAACGAGCCGATCTCCCGCAGGTGCTCGAAGAGCATGGCCACGTTGGGCTGCCATGCGAAGTGGCCGGCCGTGCGCCGCAGGTTCTGCAGCAGGAAGCCGCGCACCCGCGCGTCGTGGACGTGCTCGGCCATGGCCGCGTCGGCCTCGGCCCGCGAGTCGTACGCGTCCAGGTCCATGCGCAGCATGGTGCCCAGCAGGTGCACGAACTCGTCCGTGGCCTGCGGTGAGAGCCGCGGGGAGATGTCCTCCACGATCAGCCGGTCCACGAGCTCCGGGTGCCGCAGGGCGAGCACCATCGCGACCTTGCCGCCCATCGAGTGGCCCAGCAGGTGGACCGGCCCGTCGGCGGCGAGGCCGGTGCGCAGGTGGGCGGCCACCCGGTCTGCGATCTCGCGGTAGTCCACCCGGTCCGTCCAGGGCGAGGCGCCGTGGTCCGGCAGATCGATCAGCTCCACCGTGAAGTCGTCCCCCAGCTCCTTGGCCGGGCCGGTGAAGTTCCGGCCGCGGCCCATGAGGCCGTGCAGGAACGCGACGCGGCGCGAGCCCTCCCCGATGCGGGTGGAGGCCAGGGGGGCGTCGGACGGGGCGGAGGCGGCGGCGGTCGTGTTCACTCGACTCAGGCTAGCGCGGGACCGCGCCGGCGCCTCCCCCGCCTTACAGTCATCTCGACTCTCTGAGATGGGCGCGAACAGTGTCATACTGACCCGAACAGCCCCGCCAGTCCGCCCCGGGAGGTCCCATGCCGGTCGCTGAGGCCCGCGTCAGCGTCGCCGTGTCCACGGCCGTCTTCGGCGTGCGCCCGGATCCGCACGGCGTGCCCCGCCTCTGCGTCGCCCTCGTCCCGCGAATGCGCGAACCGTTCCTGGACCGGTGGGCGCTGCCGGGCGCGTGGCTCGGCGCGGACGAGGAGCTGGCCGACGTCGCCGCACGCGTGGCCGCCGAGTGCGTGCCCGGTCCCGTCCGTCGCCTCGAGCAGCTGGCGGCGTTCGGCGCCGTGGACCGTTCCCCCACCGGACGCGTCCTCACGGTGGCCCACTGGGCGCTCAGCCCCGCCCTGGACGACGACGGCGCCGCCCCGGCGTCCAGCCCGGACCCGGACGTGGCCGGGCTGCCCATCGGGGTCCATGTGCGCTGGCACCGGGCCGACGCGCCGCCCGCGCTGGCGTTCGACCACGCGCAGATCCTGGCGGCGGCCGTGGCGCGCCTGCGCGCGGACCTGCCGCGAACCGGCGTCGGGCACGCGCTGCTGGGGCCCTCCTTCACCCTCGCCGAGCTGCGCGCCGTGCACGAGGCCGTCCTCGGCCGCGGCCTCGACGCCGCCAACTTCCGCCGCGCCACCCTCGAGGAGACCGGCGAGGTCCGCGGCGGCACCCCGCACCGCCCGCCCAAGCTCTACCGGTACCGGCCCGCCGGGCCCGGGACCGACCCCGATCCCGCCGGGCCGGACGCCCGCCGCTGACCCACCAGCCCCGACCCAGGAGTCACCCATGACCACCCCGACCGGGACCACCGCCTCGGTGGCCCGCACCCTGACCCTGATCGACAAGGACGCCGCGCGCGGCTCCTCGTGTTCCCCCGACCTGACCCGCGGCCCCTGGGCGTTCGACGCCGGCCTGCCCGCCTACGGCCCCGGCGCATCGCAGGACGACGCCGTCCCGGCCGACGCCCCCGTGCAGGGCCGCATCCCCGAGGAGTACCAGCGGGCCTCGGACGAGGAGCTCCACGCCCGGATCAGCGCGGCGCGGCAGACGCTCGGCGAACGCGTCGTCGTGCTGGGCCACTTCTACCAGCGCGACGAGGTCGTCCAGCACGCCGACTTCGTGGGCGACTCCTTCCAGCTCGCGCGGGCCTCCCAGGGCCGGCCCGAGGCGGAGGCGATCGTGTTCTGCGGCGTGCACTTCATGGCGGAGACCGCGGACCTTCTCTCCACCCCGGGCCAGGCCGTCATCCTGCCCAACCTCGCCGCCGGCTGCTCCATGGCGGACATGGCCGACCTGGACTCGGTCGAGGACGCGTGGGAGCAGCTCGAGGCGGTCTACGGCACCGAACCGGACGACGACGGGCGCGTGCCCCTGCTGCCCGTGACCTACATGAACTCCTCCGCGGCCCTCAAGGGCTTCGTCGGCGAGCGCGGCGGCATCGTGTGCACGTCCTCCAACGCCTCGGCCGTCCTGGACTGGGCGTTCGAGCGTGCCCAACGCGTCCTGTTCTTCCCGGACCAGCACCTGGGCCGGAACACGGGCCGCGCCCGGGGGATCCCACTCGAGCAGATGCCGACGTGGAACCCCCGCCTGCCGCTGGGCGGGAACTCCGAGGACGCCCTGCGGGACGCGAAGGTCCTGCTGTGGCACGGCTTCTGCTCGGTGCACCGCCGCTTCACCGTGGCGCAGATCGAGCAGGCCCGCGCCGAGCACCCGGACGTCCAGGTGATCGTGCACCCCGAGTGCCCCCTGCCCGTGGTGGAGGCCGCGGACTCCTCCGGGTCCACCGACTTCATCGTCAAGGCGATCCAGGCGGCGCCGGCCGGCTCGACCTTCGCGATCGGCACCGAGATCAACCTCGTGCAGCGCCTGGCCGCCCAGCACCCCGAGCACACGATCTTCTGCCTCGACCCCGTGATCTGCCCGTGCTCCACCATGTACCGCATCCACCCCGGCTACCTCGCGTGGGTGCTCGAGGAGCTCGTGGCCGGCCGCGTGGTCAACCGGATCACCGTGCCCGCGTCCGTCGCCGACCCGGCCCGCACCGCGCTCGAGCGAATGCTGGCCGTCGCGCCGAAGCAGTCGGCCGCGCAGTCCGCCGGGGCTGGGACGTGACCCCGGCCGACCGCGCCCCGACGACACCGGCCCCGCGGCCGGACGTGGAGCGGATCGTGGCCGCAGCGCTCGCCGAGGACGCGCCCTGGGGTGACGTCTCCTCGGAGGCCTTCGTCCCGGAGCAGGCCCGGATCACCGCGCGCGTGGTGGCCCGCGAGGCCGGGGTGCTCTCCGGCACGAACGCCCTCGAGGCCGCCTTCCGGCTCGTCGACCCGGCCGTGTCCGTCACCCTGCACCTGGCCGACGGCGCCGACCTGTCCCCCGGCGCCGTCGTCGCCGAGGTCGCCGGCCCCGCCCGCTCGGTGCTGCGCGCCGAACGCGTGGCGCTGAACCTCGTCCAGCGGCTGTCCGGGATCGCCACGACGACGGCCGCCCACGTGGCCGCCGTGCGCGCCGGCGGCGGGCACGCGCGGGTGGTGGACACCCGCAAGACCACCCCGGGTCTGCGCGTGCTCGAACGGCAGGCCGTGCGGGACGGAGGCGGGCACAACCACCGCTCCAGCCTCTCGGATGCCGTGATGCTCAAGGACAACCACCTGGCCGCGCTGGGGTTCGGCGGCGCCGGCGACCCGGGCGAGGCCCTCACCGCGGCCCTGCGCGCCGGGATGGCACGCCTGCCGCACACCACCCACGTGGAGGTGGAGGTCGACCGGCTCGAGCAGATCCCGGCGGTGCTCGCCGCCGGGGTCGACACGATCATGCTGGACAACTTCTCGCCGGCCGAGCTGCGGGCCGGCGTCGAGCTCGTGGCGGGCCGCGCCGTCGTCGAGGCCTCCGGCGGGGTGAGCCTCGAGACGATCGGGGCGATCGCGGCCACGGGCGTGGACGTGATCTCGGTGGGGGCGCTGACGCATACCGTCCGGTCCCTGGACCTGGGCCTGGACGCCGTGGTCGAGGAGGTCTCGGCGCGCCGATGAGCACCACCCTCGACCTGGACCACGCGGCCACCGCCCCCGTCCGACGCAGCGCGCTCGAGGCGATGTGGCCCGCGCTCACCGGCGTCTACGGCAACCCGTCCTCGGCGCACGAGGCCGGCCGGGCGGCGGCGGCCCTGCTCGAGGACGCCCGCGCGCGGGTGGCCCGCGCGATCGGCGCCCGGGCCGGGCAGGTCGTGTTCACCTCGGGCGGCACGGAGGCCGACGCGCTCGCCGTGCTCGGCACGGTGCGCGCCCGGATCCTCGCCGGCCGCCCGGCGAACCACGTGCTGACCACGGGGATCGAGCACAGCGCGGTGCGGCAGTCCTGCGACCAGCTGGCCCGGCTGCACGGCGTCGAGGTCGAGCACCTCGCGCTGGACCGTGACGGCCTGACCTCGGCGGACGACCTCGCCGCCCGCCTGCGCCCGGACACCGCGCTGGTCAGCGTGCACCTGGCCCACAACGAGGTGGGCACGGTGCAGCCGGTGGCCGAGCTGGCCGCCGTCGCCCGGGAGGCGGGCGTGCCGCTGCACGTGGACGCGGTGCAGGCCGCGGGGCAGATCCCGGTGGACGTGCGCGCCCTCGGGGCGGATCTCGTGGCGCTGTCCGGGCACAAGGTGGGCGGGCCCAAGGGGGTCGGCGCGCTGTGGGTGCGCCCGGGTCACGCCCTGGAACCGCTCGTGCCCGGTGGCGGCCAGGAGCGGGGCCGGCGGTCCGGGACGCAGAACGTGGCCGGTGCCGCCGGGTTCGCGGCGGCCTTCGAGGAGGCCGAGGCGGAGCGCGCCGCGGCCGCGGACGCGTGGTCCGGGCTGCGGGACCGGTTCGCGGCACGCGTGCTCGACGGCGTCCGGGAGCTCGTGCCCGACGCGCGGCTGACCGGCCATCCCGCGCGTCGGCTGCCGCGTCACGCCTCGTTCGTGCTGCCCGGTGTGAACGGCGAGTCGGTGCTGGAGGAGGCGGCCCGCCGGGGCGTGCTGGCCTCGGCGGGGTCCGCGTGCTCGGCCCACGACGCCGAGCCGTCCCCGGCCCTGCTCGCGCTGGGCCTCAGCGAGGACGAGGCCCGCACGGCCCTGCGCTGCACGTTCGGCCCGGACGCCGACGCCCCGCTGCTCGACGCCGCCGCGAACGCGATCGTCGACGCCGTCCGGACGGTCAGCGCCCTGCGCTGAGCGGCCCGGACCGGTCGACCCCGATGCCGCCGGGGGCCGGCGTCGGAGGTTCACCCGAGGGTCAGCCCGACGGCACGGGGCAGGAGTCCCTGTCCAACGGCGACGACGGCGCCCCGCTGGGCCGCGAGCTGGAGATCGCCCGCCTCCTGAAGGCGATCAAGGACCACGGCGTGAAGAACGTCGTGTTCCTCACCGGCGACGTCCACTACTGCGCGGCGCACCACTACTCCCCCGACCGCGCGGCGTTCACCGACTTCGAGTCGTTCTGGGAGTTCGTGGCCGGCCCCATCAACGCCGGATCGTTCGGCCCGAACACGCTGGACGGCACCTTCGGCCCGCGCCTGGACTTCGAGGCGCACGGACCGGTCATGGGCTCGCCTCGCTCCGGCGAGCACCAGTACTTCGGCCACGTCGAGATCCCCGAGGACGGCCGCGAGTTCCGGGTGCGTCTGATCAACGCCGCCGGCCGGACGGTCTACTCGCGCACGCTGACGGCGGCCTGATCCGCCGTGCCACGCGGCGGGTGACGCACCCCCAACGGGGCGTCCCCCGCGGCGTCGGCGGCGTCGGCGGCGTCGGCGGACCGTCAGTCGGTGATCAGGCCCTCCTCGCGGAGCCAGTCCCACGCGACCTGGGTGGGCTCCTCGCCGTCGACGTCCACCCGCGCGTTCAGGCGCGCGGCCGTCGCGTTGTCCAGGCGCGCGGTCACGGGCGCCAGCAGGTCGGCGATCTCGGGGTGCTGGGCCAGGACCTCCTCGCGCACGATGGGGGCCGCGTTGTACTTCGGGAAGAAGCTCAGCGGGTCCTGCAGGGTCGTCAGGTCCAGCGCGGCGATCCGCCCGTCCGTGGCGTACGCCTCCCCGAAGGTGCACGACCCGTCCGCCACCGCGGCGAACACCGCCCCGATGTCCATCTGGCGCAGCCGGGATCCGGTGGGCCGTTCGATCCCGTAGGCCTCGAGCATGGGCAGGAACCCGTCGTTGCGGGCGGCGAACTCGGCGCTCACGCAGAAGGACTGGTCCTGGGTGGGGAGGTCCTTGATGTCCGCGAGCGTCTCCAGGCCGAGCGCCTCCGCCCGGTCCTGGCGCACGGAGAAGGTGTAGGTGTTGTCGAGTTCGGCCGGCGGCAGCCACACCAGGCCCTGCTGCGCGTCCTCGTCCCGGACCGCGGCCCACTGCGCCTGGGGGTCCGGGATCGGATCGGTGTGGCCCAGGTACGTGATCCAGGCCGTCCCCGTGTAGTCCCACTCGACGTCCACGACGTCCGCGACCTGGGCCTGGCGCGCACTGAGCGAACCCGGCATGTTGGTCAGATCCTCGACGTCGGCCCCCGCGGAGCGCAGCAGGATCGCGGTGATCTTGCCGAGCACGACGCCCTCGTTGAAGTTCTTGGACCCCACCGCCACGTGGGCGCCCTCGAGGTCGATCCCGGCGACGTCGCCGGCGGGCGTGCCCGAGGGCAGGTAGCCGCCGGCGGTGCTCAGCCCGCACCCGGACAGGACCAGGGAGGCCGCCAGGCCGAGCACGGCGAGCACGGCGCGAGCGGGGGTCCGGCCGCGGCGGCGAGATGGGATGGTCGCGCGCGGGGTGGTCATGCGAGCCCCCTCGGGGTGGCCAGCGTCTCGACGAGGCGGCCGATCCACTCGATCATCAGGGCGAGGGCGGCCACGAGGATCGCCCCCGAGACGAGCAGCGGGAAGCGGAACAGGACGATCCCGGTCTGGATGAGCAGGCCGAGGCCGCCGGCGTCGATGAACGTCGCGAACGCCCCGGTGCCCACCAGCAGCACCAGGGCGGTCCGCAGACCCGCCATGATCACGGGCAGGGCCAAGGGGAGCTCCACCCGGAGCAGGGTCTGCAGCGGCGACATGCCCATGCCGCGGGCCGCCTCGACGACGGTGGGGTCGACGCCCCGCAGCCCGGCCAGGGTGTTGGCCAGCACGGGCAGGAACGCGTAGAGGGACAGGGCCAGGACCGCGACCCGGAAGCCGAACCCCCACGCCATGGCGAGCAGGACGATCACACCGATCACGGGAGCGGCCTGGCCGGCGTTGGCCAGCCCCATGGCGACGGGGGTGAACCGCCGGGCGGCGGGGCGGCTCAGCAGCACGCCGAGCGGGACGGCCGTCGCCACGACCAGAACGGTGGACACGCCGACGAGGGCCAGGTGCTCGGCGGTGAGGCGCAGGACGGTGGGCCAGGTCAGCAGCCGGGCCTCGACGTCGTCGAGGGCGGCTCCGCGCACCCAGACGGTCCACCCGATCAGCAGGGTGGCCACGAGCAGCGGCAGGCCGATCAGGAGCAGGCGGTCCTCGGCGGAGGCCGCACGCAGCCGGGCGATCATGGCCGAGCCTGCTCGTCGCCGGCGCGGGCGTGCGCGCGCAGTGTCGGATAGTCGAGCAGACCGATGACCGTGCCATCACGGACCACGGCGATCTCCTCCGCCGGGGCCATGACCAGCGCGGCGAGGGCCTCGCTGATCGGGGTGGCCGCGTCGAGCACGGGCCCGCCCGGCAGCGTGCCCGTCGGGTGCTGTGCGATCGGGCGCAGCGGCAGCGAGTCGACCGACCGCAGCCCCAGCCGCTTGAGCCCCGCCCCCGACCCCACGAAGTCGGCCACGAACTCGGTGGCCGGCCGCGCCAGGACCTCTTCGGGGGTGGCGTACTGGGCCACGTGCGCGCCGGGTTCGAGCACCAGGATCCGGTCGCCCAGGAGCACGGCCTCGTCCACGTCGTGGGTGACCATCACGATGGTCTTGCCCACCCTGGCCTGGATGTCGAGCATCTCCTTCTGCAGGCGCTGGCGGGTGAGGGTGTCCACGGCGCCGAAGGGCTCGTCCATGAGCAGCACGGGTGGATCCGCCGCGAGGCCCCGCGCCACGCCGACGCGCTGCTGCTGTCCGCCGGACAGCTCGCGCGGGAAACGGTCTCGATAGATCGCCGGGTCCAGGCCGACCAGGTCGAGCAGCTCGTCCACGCGGTCGGCGATGCGCCGGCGGTCCCACTTGAGCAGGCGCGGCACCAGGCCGACGTTCTCGGCGACGGACAGGTGGGGCATCATCCCGCCACCCTGCACGACGTAGCCGATCTGACGGCGCAGCCGGGTGGGGTCGCGGCGTGTGATGTCCTCCCCACCGATCAGGATCCGCCCGGAGGTGGGCTCGATGAGGCGGTTGATCATCTTCAACGAGGTGGTCTTGCCGCAGCCGGACGGGCCGACGAACACCACGGTCTCCCCCGCGGGGATGATGAGGTCCAGGGCGTCCACGGCGGGACGGTCCTGCCCCGGATAGAGCTTCGTCAGGGACTCGAGACGGATCTCGGCCCCGGCGTCACGGTCGGTGCTCATGCGCGCAGTCCCTTCGAGATGGTGAGCCGGCCGAGCAGCACGAGCAGCCCGTCCAGGACGAGGGCGACGACGACGATGCCGAGGGTGCCCACGAGGGCGTAGTTCAACGCGTTGGCGCCGCCCAGGGAGACCAGCCCCGTGAAGATGTACGAGCCCAGTCCGGGCCCCAGGACGTAGGCCGCGACCGCGGCCACGCCCATGCCGAGCTGGCCCGCGACCCGGATGCCGGTGAGGATCACGGGCCAGGCCAGCGGGAGACGCACCCGGGTGAACAGCGCCACCGGCCCCATGCCCATCCCCCGGGCGGCCTCCAGCACCTCCGGGTCCACGCCGCGCAGACCCACGAGCGCGTTGCGGAGGATGGGCAGCAGGGCATAGAAGACCACCACCACGACGGCCGGGACGGTCCCGATGCCCACCAGGGGGATCAGGACGCCGATGAGCGCGAAGGAGGGCAGGGTCAGCCCGACGGCCGTGAAGGCGTTCGCGATCGGGGTCAGGGCCTTGATCCGCGTGGCGATCACGGCCAGCGCGATGGCGAGCACGGTGGCGATGGCCAGCGCCTGCAGCACGAGCCACCCGTGCTGCCACGCCCGGAAGAGGATGTCGGGCCAGCGTGAGGCGAGGAACTCGCTCATGCGGCCTCCACGCCGGCAGCGCACCCCTGGGCGGCCCGGGCGTCTGCGGGGCGGGGCAGGACCGTCATCGTCGTCTCCTTCGGTCCGGGTGGGTCGGGCGTGCTCTTGCACGCTCCCCGAGATGGTGGCGCTCCCTGTGTTCTGCGCCACGAAGGGGGTCACCGGCACCGCCAAGGATGGCCTACCGACCGGGCGACGGGCAGGACGGCCTGCGCTAGCGTGTCGGCCATGTCTCGCTCCCACTCCGACGCCCTCGACGCGTCCGGCCCCGACTCCGGGGGCGCCGTCGCCGTGCCCCGCCGCCGCTTCGGCCTGCTGCCCCGCATCCTCGTCGCGATCGTGGCCGGCGTCCTCGTCGGCCTGGTCGCGCCGACCTGGCTCGTGCAGGCCTTCGCCACCTTCAACGGGCTGTTCTCGAACTTCCTGGGTTTCATCGTCCCGGTGCTGATCCTGGCGCTCGTCGCCCCCGCCATCGGCGACATCGGCCGGGGCGCGGGGAAGCTGCTGGCCCTGACCGGCGGCATCGCCTACGGCTCCACCCTGGTCGGCGGCTTCGGCGCCCTGCTGGTCTGCCTGCTCGTCTTCCCGCTGATCCTCACGCCCGGGTCCTTCGAGGGGATGGCCAACCCCGAGGACGCGCTGCTCGACCCGCTGTTCGAGGTGCAGATGGACCCGCCCTTCGGCGTGATGACGGCCCTGCTGCTCGCGTTCGTGCTCGGCATCGGCCTGACGATGCTGCCGCGCGGCGCCCTGCACGAGAGCTTCGACCAGCTGCGATCGATCATCGAGCGGGTCGTCATGGGCCTGATCGTGCCGCTGCTGCCCGTCTACATCTTCGGCGTGTTCCTGAACATGACCGCCGCCGGCGAGGTCTTCAAGGTCATCACCACGTTCCTCGGCGTGATCCTGCTGGTCTTCGGCCTCACCGTGGTGCTGCTGCTCCTCCAGTACGTCGTCGCGGGCGCGATCGCGGGCCGCAACCCGTTCACGGCACTGAAGACGATGCTGCCGGCCTACGCGACGGCCCTGGGCACCTCGTCCTCGGCGGCGACCATCCCGGTGACCCTGCGCCAGACCCTGCTGCTCGGCGTGCGCCGGCCGATCGCCTCGTTCGTCGTGCCGCTGTGCGCGACGATCCACCTGGCCGGCTCCACCGTGAAGATCGTCTCGTTCTCCATCGCGGTGCTGTTCCTCTCGGGCCAGTCGATCGACGTCCCGGTGTTCGTGGGCTTCATCTTCATGCTGGGCGTCACCATGGTCGCGGCGCCCGGCGTGCCCGGCGGCGCGATCGTGGCGGCCTCGGGCCTGCTGACCTCGATGCTCGGCTTCACCGAGCCGCAGGTCGCGCTCATGGTCGCCACGTACATCGCCATCGACTCCTTCGGCACCGCCACCAACGTGACCGGCGACGCCGCCATCGCGATGATCGTCGACAAGATCGCCGGAGACCGTCTCATCGAGGACTCCGCGGACGAGGGCCTGGAGCGCCGCGACGACCAGGAGGTCGCCACCGGCGCCGACGCCGGCTGACCCGCCCCGCACACACCACGGCCCCCTCCCTGTCCGCAGCTCAGGGAGGGGGCCGTCGTCGGGACGGGCGGTGTCAGCCGCGCAGGTCCCGCTCCGCCTCGGCGCGCACCGCGCGCCGCTGCCCCGGGGAGCGCACGACGACGTCGCTCATCTCCTCGAGCGTCTTGCCCTTGGTCTCGGGCACGAAGGCCGCCACGAAGGCCAGGGACAGCGCCGCCATGACCGCGTACAGGCCGTAGGCGAGGGTCAGTCCGATGTCCGCCAACCACGGGAACGTGGTGGAGACGGTGAAGTTCGCCGCCCACTGCGCGGCGGCGGCCACGGCGAGCGCGCCGGCGCGGATGCGGTTCGGGAACATCTCGCCCAGCAGCACCCAGACCAGCGGCCCCCAGGTGGCGCCGAAGAACACCACGAAGGCGTTCGCGGCCACCAGCGCCACCGTGGACCACGGCTGCGGCAGGGACACGGACTCGCCGCCGCCCGTCTGCGCGAAGGAGAAGGCCAGTGCCATCAGGCCGAGGCTGACCGTCATGCCGGCGGAGCCGGCGATCAGCATGGGGCGACGGCCGACGCGGTCCACCAGGGCGATCGCGATGAGGGTGACGGCGATGTTCGTGACCGAGGTGATCACGGTGACCGTGAGGGCGTCCGACTCCCCGAAGCCCACCGAACGCCACAGGGTGGTGGAGTAGTAGAAGATCACGTTGATGCCCACGGCCTGCTGGAAGACGGAGAGCAGGATGCCGATCCACACGATCGGCTGCAGGCCCGCCGACGGTCCACGCAGGTCCGCCAACGACTCGCGGCGCTCCGAGTCCAGCGAGCGCCGGATGTCCTCGATCATCAGGTTCACCCGGTCCACACCGGTGAACTCGTGCAGGACCTCGGCCGCCTCGTCCGTGCGGCCGCGGGCGACCAGGTAGCGCGGGGACTCCGGCAGCTTCAGGGCGAACAGGCCGTACAGCACCGCCGGGACGGCCTCGGCCAGGAACATCCAGCGCCAGGCGTCGACGCCGAGCCAGAACGGCTGCGCCGCTCCCCCGGCCATCGTCGCGAAGAGCGCGTCCGTGAGGAGCGCGGCGAAGATGCCCAGGACGATCGCCAGCTGCTGGAGCGAGCCGAGGCGACCGCGCACATGGGCCGGGCTGACCTCCGCGATGTACGCCGGAGCGATCACGGACGCGGCGCCCACGCCCAGGCCGCCGACCATGCGCCAGAAGATCAGGTCGACCACGCCGAACGCCAGACCCGAGCCGATGGCGGAGACCAGGAACAGGATCGCGGCGATTACCATCACGGGCACGCGGCCGCGGCGGTTGGCGATCGGCCCGGCGAACCAGGCGCCGAGAGCGCAGCCGATCAGCGCCGAGGAGACGGCGAAGCCCGTGAGACCGGCGCCGAGGCCGAACTCCCCGGCGAGGGCGTCCACGGCACCGTTGATGACCGAGGTGTCGAAGCCGAACAGGAAGCCGCCGAGCGCGGCGGCGACCGAGATGCCGACCACCTTGGCGTTGAGGCGAGACGTCGCGGCGCCGCCGGACCGGGTCGCTGTCATGGTGGGTCCTCTCTGGGTGGCGCCCGACGGCCCGCTGCGCGCCGGTGCGTCCGCACAGTGTGTTCTCCGCTCAGCGAGCGTGCAAGTCGCACAGCCCTTCTCCCCGCCCCCCGAGGAGGCGGCGGGACATCAGGGGGAACCGTGCCCGCTGCGCCCGCCGTGGTCGCCGCCGTGCCGGGAGGTCTGCCGCACAGGGCTGCGGCAGACGGCGCCTCGGGTCACGGGGCAGAATGAGGGCCATGTTCGTCGTCCTGGGCCCCGCCCCCGCCTCCGTCGGCAGCCCCGGCGCCTGGTGGGCCCTGGACGGGGAAGGCGACGGCGCCTCTCCCCTGGGATCCTGCGCCGCCGGGTCCGTGGCCGGGCTCGTGGCCGGTCTGCCCGCCCGCCTGGGCGTGGACCCGAGCACGGTCCGCTGGGTGCTCGCCGACGTCGGGACGGAGTACGCCGCCTGGCTGGTGGCGGGGGTGCGGGTGGATCGGTGCTGGGACCTGGCCCTCGTCCAGCGGATCCTGCGGCACGCGGCAACGGCGCCGGGCAGCGGGGTGCGTTACACGCCCGTGGCGCAGCTCGAGGTCGCCGACCCGACGGAACCCGAGCGCCCGGCGCGGGTGCCCGCCGGTCAGGAGTCCTTCTTCGACCTGCCGGACGAGTCCGGCCCCACCCCGGACGTCACCGTGCTCGCGGCCGAGCTGGCCGCGCAGCGGGCGGCCGTCGAGGGCTCGGCCCACCCGCACCGGCTGCGGCTGCTCGCGGCGGCGGAGTCGCAGGGCGCACTCGTGGCCGCAGAGATCCGGGCGGCGGGTCTGCCGTGGGACCGGGGCGTGCACGAGGCGCTCCTCGCCGAGCAGCTCGGCCCCCGGCCTGCACCGGGCGAGCGTCCCGCCCGCCTGCAGGCCCTGGCCGAACGCATCGCCGACGTCCTGGGCTCCCCCGGGCTGAGCCCCGACTCGCAGCCCAGCCTGCTGCGGGCGCTGCAGACGACGGGCGTGGCCGTGGAGTCCACGCGGCAGTGGGACCTGAAGCACTGGATCGACGCCGGCGGCGCGGAACGCGAGGCGCGGGCCGCGCTGCTCGCGCCGCTGCTGGAGTACAAGGCCCTGGCCCGGCTGTGGACGGCCAACGGCTGGCACTGGCTGGACCAGTGGATCGGCGACGACGGCCGGTTCCACGCCGCCTACCTGGTCGGCGGCGTGGTGACCGGGCGGTGGGCCGCCCACGGCGGTGGGGCCATGCAGGTCCCGGCCGGGGTGCGCGACGCCGTCCGCGCAGACCCCGGGTGGACGCTGACCGTGGCCGACGCCTCCCAGGTGGAGCCGCGCATCCTCGCCGCGATGGCCGCCGACGAGGCGCTGGCCCGTGCCGGGACCACGCCCGACCTGTACCGGGAGGTGGCGGAGCAGGGCCGGGCGGCCGGCACCGCGCTGGCCGACCGCGGGCGCGCGAAGATCGCCCTGCTGGGTGCGATGTACGGCTCGACGACGGGCGACTCCGCGGCGCTCATGCCGCACCTGCGCCGGCTCTACCCCCGAGCGATCGGCCTGCTCGAGCGGGCGGCCTCCGTCGGCGAGGGAGGCGGCCAGGTGTCCACGTGGCTGGGCCGCTGGTCCCCCGCGCCGGGGCGGAAGTGGCAGGAGTCCGTGTCCGACGTCGGCACCCAGGCCGCCGAGTCCGCGGCCCGGCGACGGCGGCGCTCCCAGGGCCGCTTCACCCGGAACTTCGTGGTGCAGGGCACCGCGGCCGAGTGGGCGCTGTGCTGGATGGGCGAGATCCGCCGTCGACTGCGCTCGGCCGGCATGCGCACGGAACTCGTGTTCTTCGTCCACGACGAGGTCGTCCTGCACGGCCCGGCCACGGAGGTCGAGGCCGTGCGGACGGTCGTGGCGGAGTCCGCGAGCGCCGCCGGCCGCCTGCTGTTCGGTCCCGCCCCCGTGGACTTCCCGCTCACCGTCTCCAGCGTGGGGTCGTACGCGGACGCGAAGTGAGCGACGGGGCGGCAGGGCGACGGTCGCGGTCATGGCCTCCGTGCGCCGCACCGGGCCGAGGACCCTCGGACCTGGCACGATGCGGGACGAGGGCCGATCCTGGAGAGCGCCCGAGACACCCTTGTGAAGGAGACCGCATGCCCGTCGCCCCGCGTCCGTCCGACGGCGCCGCGTCCTCGGTCTTCACCCCGCACCAGCAGCGCATCCTCGCGGTGCTCCTCATCCCGATCTTCATGTCCCTGCTGGCCGTGTCCAGCATCAACGTGGCCCTGCCCGCCCTGCAGCGGGGCCTGGACGCCAGCGACGCGGAGCTGCAGTGGGCCATCTCCGGCTACACCCTCGTGTTCGGCATGGTGCTCGTGCCGGCGGGCCGGGCGGGTGACCTCTTCGGCCGCCGCCGGCTGTTCCTGGTGGGCCTCGGCGTGTTCGCGCTCGGTGCGCTCCTGTCCGGCCTGGCGCCCACGGGCGTCCTGCTCGTGCTCGCGCGCCTGGTCATGGGCGTGGGCGCGGGCCTGCTCAACCCGCAGGTCACCGGCTTCATCCAGGGCGAGTTCTCCGGCGCCTCCCGCGCCCGGGCGTTCGGGGCGCTCGGCGCCGTCGTCGGGGTGTCCGTGGCGGTGGGGCCGCTGCTCAGCGGCGGGCTCATCGCGTGGCTCGGCGGCGACCTCGGCTGGCGCGCGACCTTTCTGGTGAACGTGCCCATCGCCCTCGGCGCCCTGATCGTGGCCCGCCAGTGGCTGCCGCGCACCGCCCCCGAGCGGGCGCGGCGTCCGGACCTGGACCCGGTCGGCGTCGTCCTGCTGGCCGGCGCCCTCGTGGCCGTCATGCTCCCGTTCCTGGACCGTGAGCTCGGGCCGTGGCGGTTCGTGCTCGTGCCCGTCGGCATCGGCCTGGCCGCCCTCTGGACACGCTGGGAGGCCCGCTACGCCCGACGGGGCCGCGCCCCGATGGTGGACCTGCGCCTGTTCCAGACCCGCAGCTTCGCGTGCGGCGCCCTGCTGATCGCCATCTACTTCACCGGCTCGACCAGCATGTTCGTGGTGATCGCCATGTTCATGCAGAACGGGCTGGGCTACCCGGCGCTGCACGCCGCACTCATCGGCCTTCCCTCGGCGGTCATGTCGAGCGTGATGTCCACCGTGGCCGGTCGCGTGGTGCTGCGCACGGGCCGGAAGATCGTCGTCCTCGGCATCGCGCTGGCGCTGCTCGCCGTCGTGGGCTCCATCGGGGTGGCGTGGGCCAACCGGGAGTTCGGCCTGAGCCCGTGGTGGCTGCTGCTCACCCTCGCCATCTTGGGTGCCGGGCAGGGGCTGGTGGTCTCCCCCAACCAGACCCTCAGCCTGGCCGAGGTCCCGCCGCGGCACTCCGGCACGGCCGGCGGCGTCCTGCAGACCGGCCAGCGCGTCGGCACGGCCGTCGGCACCGCCGTGATCGTGGGGGTGTTCCTGGGCGTCGCCTCCGGTGCCGACTGGGACGGGGCGTTCATGGCCGCCTTCACCCTGGTGGCGGGGTGCATGGCGCTCGCGCTCCTCGTCGCACTCGCGGACCTGCGCGGACCACGGACGGCGGCGCCCCGTGGCCGGGCTGGACGCGTCCGACGCCGCGTTCTGGGGGCTGGTCTCCGGGCTGCACCTGGGCCAGGACCCGGAGCCGCAGCGCTCGGCCCCCGCCGACCCGGCCGTCGCACGCCTCCTGCCCACCCCGAGTGCCCCCTGCCCGTGGTGGAGGCCGCGGACTCCTCCGGGTCCACGGACTTCATCGTCAAGGCCATCCAGGCGGCGCCGGCCGGCTCGTCCTTCGCGATCTTTTTTTTTCTGCAGTCTCGTGGGCTCGGCGCGGACGGCCCGGCCTGGGAGCGGTTGTTCGCGCCGCTGACCGCGGGGTTCGACGCGCTGCTCGAGGACGTCCTGCGGCCGGTGCTACACCTGCCGGCGCATCCGGTCCGCCTCGGCCGGTTCGGGGTGCGGGCGCTGCAGCCGGCCACGGTGGTGGCCCGGCGCTGGCGCGGCGAGGAGGCCCGGGCACTGTTCGCGGGAGCGGCGGCGCACGCCTTCCATCCGCTGACGCGCCCCCTGAC
>NZ_JABFAY010000006.1:96808-108721 GCF_017168495.1 Micrococcus sp. KRD096
CTCCCACGCCTCCGGCCCGGGCGGTCAAGGCGTGAACACGGCGGACTCGCGGGTCCAGCTCAGCCTGGACCTGGCGGCCACCTCCGCCCTCGACGACGTCCAGCGCGCCCGCGTCCTCGCGCGGCTGGCGCCCCGGCTGGCCGGGACGGTCCTCACCGTCAGCGTGGCGGAGCACCGGGCCCAGCGGCGCAACCGGGTGGCCGCCCGCGAGCGGCTCGCGGCGCTGCTGCGCGAGGCCCTGGCCCCGCCGACGCCGCGGCGGGCTACCAAGCCGACGCGCGGCTCTCGGCGGCGCCGCCTGGAGGCCAAACACCGTCGCTCCGAGGTGAAGCGCACGCGCCGCCGCCCCGGCCTCGACTGAGGCCGCTCGCCCGCCGGCCGCGCGGGCTCAGACGCGGGTGTTCTGCGATTCCGGGGCCAGGGGCGCGTGGGCGGGGTTGGACAGGGAGAGCACGACGGCGGCCACGCGCGGGTGTTCGAGGAGGGCGTCCTCCACGCGCTGGAGCAGGACCGCGGCCTCGCTCTCCCGCTCGTCCCCGGCCAGGTCCACGGCCCCGACGACGAAGAGCTTCTCCGGGCCGACGTACTCGAGGTGCAGGTAGCTCACGGAGAGCACCTCGGGCCGCTCCAGCAGCCAGCGCAGCACCCGGGTCCGGATCACCGGGTCGGCGACCTCGCCGACGAGGAACGCCATGTTCCGCGAGAGCAGGAAGATCGCGACGACCCCGAGCAGCACGCCCACGAGGATCGAGCCGGCGGCGTCCCACCGGGGGTCCCCGGTGAGCTGGTGCAGGGCGAGGGCGGCGGCCGCGATGGCCAGGCCGATCAGGGCCGAGGCGTCCTCCACCCACACGGCGCGCAGCGTGGGGTCCGAGGTCTGGCGCAGGAACGTGGCATCGCTGATGTGCCGCCGCTCCGCGTCGCGGCGGACGCGCCGGTGCGCGTTCAGGAACGAGATGCCCTCGAGCACGAACGCGACGGCGAGCACGATGTACGCGATCGTGTACTCCGCCTCCTCCTCGGGGGCGGACCAGGCCGTGATCCCGTGCCAGACCGAGACCGCCGAGCCCACCGCGAACAGGCCGAAGGCCGCGACCATCGACCACACGTAGGCCGCCCGCCCGTAGCCCAGCGGGTGCCGCGCGTCGGGGGCTCGGCCGGCCCGACGCTCCGCCAGCAGCAGGAAGACCTCATTGCCGGCGTCGGCCCAGGAGTGCGCGGCCTCCGCCACCATCGCGGCTGAGCCGGTGACCGCGCCCACGATCGACTTGACGACGGCGATCACCGTGTTCACGCCGAGGGCGATCAGGACGGTCAGCAGGCTCTCGCCGCCGGACTCGGCGGCGGGCGGGGCGACGGCGGGCGGGGTACGGGTCATCCCCCGAGTCTGCCCCTGCAGGCGGGTGCCGGGCCAGGCTCGCCATGTCCGGGTCCGCCGGTCCGGGAGCGCGAGAGGGGGTCCACGCGGATCGGCGTCGCCGAGCCCGTGAGGTCTCCGCGTGCGCGGCCTAGCGTGGGGCCATGACGGATTCTCCCCTGCACCTCGACCACCCCGACGCCCCCCGCATCATCGTGCTCGGCGCGACGGGCTACGCCGGATCCCTCGTCGTGGACGCCCTCGTGGCCCAGGGCGCACGGCCCGTGCTGGCGGGCAGGAACCGGGACTCGCTCCAGCACGCGGCGAGGCGGCACGACGGGCTGGAGGTCGCCGTCGCCGACGCCGGGGACCCCGCCTCGCTGAGGGCCCTGGTCACGGAGGGCGATGTGCTGGTCTCCACGGTCGGCCCCTTCGAACGCTACGGCCGACCGGTCGCCCGCGCCGCCGCGGAGCGGGGCGCGCACTACGTGGACTCGACCGGTGAGGTCGGCTTCGTGAAGGACCTCAAGGCGGACCTGGACGCCACCGCCCGACGCACGGGCGCCACCCTGCTGCCCGCCCTCGGCTTCGACTACGCGCCGGGCATGCTCGCGGGCGGGCTCGCGCTGGCGGAGGCCGGTGGACGCGCACGGTCCCTGCAGATCGGCTACTTCGCCGACGGCGAGCTGGACCCCCGCGTCGACCTCAGCCACGGGACGCGCCAGACGATGGTGGGCGCCCTCACCGAGCGGACGATCACGTGGCGCGGCGGGCGGCTGGCGACCACGGGCCCGGCCAGCCGGTCGGCCGTCTTCCGGGTCGACGGGCAGGACCGCCGCGGCGTGCTGTTCGGCGGCACGGAGTCCCTGTTCCTGCCGCGGATGCAGCCCGGCCTGGACGAGGTCGAGGTCTTCAACGGCTGGTTCCCGGCGCGGCCCACGCAGATCGGCGCCGCCGCCCTCGGCGCGGTGGGGTGGCTCCCCGGCGTCGCCCGCGGCGTGCAGGCCCTGCTGCGGCCCCTGGCCGGCGACCCGGGTGGCCCCGACGCCGCAGACCGGGCCCGCACGGGCTCCCGGGTCGGGGCGATCGCGCGCGACGCGGCCGGCCGCATCGTGGCGGACGTGCACCTGCGCGGCCCCAACGCCTACACGTTGACCGGGGACCTCATGGCCTGGGGCGCCCGGCAGCTCGCCGCAGGCCGGGCCCGCGAGGCCGGCGTCGTCAGCCCGATCCAGGCGTTCGGCCTCGACGACTTCGAGACGGCCTGCACCGCGGCCGGTCTGGTGCGGGCATGATCCCGACGACTGACCCCGCCCACGGCCCTCAGCGGGGGCGACGCCGGGGGCGGCTGATCCAGGCCAGATAGGCGCTGCCGCCGGTCAGGGCGGCGCCGCCGGCGGCCACCACCGGCCCGGCGAAGCGGCCGAGCCGGTCCTTGTACGCCACGAGCACGTTCGTGCCGCCGGTGATCATCGCGGCCACCACCATGGCGGCCACCACCCGGTCGCCCGTCCGCTCGAGGCGCGTCACGAGCGGCTCGAGCTCGCTCGCGCGGACGGTGACGTCGATCCCGCCGTCGTCGATGCGTTCCATCACCTTGCGGGCGTACTCCGGCAGGTCGATGCCGAGCTCGGCCGCCGCGATCGTGGCCCGGCCGATCCGGCCCGCCACCCGCCGGGGGTCGAGGTGCTCCCCCACGAGGCGCATGGCGAAGGGGTCGAGCACGCGGGTGTAGTCGAAGCCGGGGTGCAGGCGGCGGCCGATGCCGTCCACGATGATCAGCATCCGCAGCAGCTGCACGAGCTCGGGCGGCAGGGACAGCCGGTGGCGCCGCACCAGGGCGAAGATCTCCGAGACCAGCTGCGCCACGCGGATGTCCTCGAGCTCGCGCCCCTCGAGGCGGCCGACGATCCGGGCCACCTCCAGCCGGAGCCGACGGCGGTCCACCGGGCCGCGCGGCGGGGCGATGTCCAGCAGGGCCCGCACCAGCCCGTCGGTGTCCTGCCGGGCCAGCGCCATGGCCAGGCCCGCGAACCGGCGCCGGAGGGACGGGGAGATCCGCCCGACGGAGCCGAAGTCGATGAACCCGACGGTCCCGTCCGGCTCGATGAACAGGTTGCCCGGGTGCGGGTCCGCATGGAACACGCCGTGCTCGAACACCATGGCCAGCAGCACGTCGGCGGCCCGGTACGCCAGCTCCTCCCGGTCGATGCCGGCGGCGTCGAGTCCGGCCAGGTCGTCCACGCGCAGCCCGGAGAGCTCCTGCATGGTCAGCACGCGCGAGGTGGTCAGGTCCCACTCGATCCACGGGAACCGCACGCCCGGGGTGTCCCGGAAGCCGGCGGCGATCTCCTCGCAGGCCCGCGCCTCCACCACGTAGTCGAGCTCGGCGCGCAGCGAGCGGTCGAACTCGTCCACCATGGCCGGCACGTCCAGGTCGGCGAAGGTCCGTGAGGCCCGCGACCACGTGGCCGCCAGCGTCCGCAGGATCTCCAGGTCCGCCTGGGCCTGCTCCACCACACCGGGCTTGCGGACCTTCACGACGACGGCGCGCCCGTCGTGCAGGCGCGCACGGTGGGCCTGACCGATGGAGGCGGTGGCCAGGGGCGCCCGGTCGAACCAGGCGAACAGGGTGTCGACGTCGGCGCCGAGGTCCTCCTCGACCGTCCGGGCGACGGCCTCGAAGGGCACCGCCGTCGTGCTGTCCGTGAGGCGGGCGAACGCCGCGCAGTAGGCCTCGGGGAACAGGTCCGGGCGCGCCGAGATCAGCTGCCCGAGCTTCACGAAGGTGACGCCCAGCTCCTCGAACGTGCGCACGAACAGCTCGGGGCGGGCCTCGGCGTCGATGCCCAGGTGCGGCTCCCCCTCCTCGAGGGGCAGCCACCGGGAGAGCCCGGCCTGCACGGCCGTGGCCCTGAGGCCGTTGCGGGCCATGACGTGGGCGATCTCGCGGTAGCGCTGCAGGTGGAGGGCCATGACGCCCACGCTACCGACCGCGCGGAGGGGTGAGTCTCGCCGCTCCGTCGGCGTACCGCAGGGCGCCCGGCCGGACCCGCGCGTCGGCCCCGATCCGCATCCCGTCCGCGAGCGCGCCCGCCGCCCGCAGCTCCCGCAGCCGCGCCAGCACCCGGTCCCGCACGTCCCACGGGCTGAGCGTGTTGACGTTGATCTTGGTGGCGCCCTCGAAGCCGGCGAGGGTGGAGACGCGCCACTTGAGCATCACGCGCCAGGGCATCGGGAACGCGACGCCGGGCGGGCGGGTGTGCCATTCCTCGTTGGAGGGGACGTCTGGCCCGGTGGCCGCGTGGGCGGCGTGCAGCAGGTCGGAGACGGCGCGCAGCTCGGCCGCGGACTGCCGCCACGGCTGCCCCACCGGGCTCGTGGAGTAGACCTCGACCGTCGGGTACCGGTGACCGAAGCCGGCGAACATCACGGCGTGCTCGTTGGCGGCGATCACGAGGTCGTGCGCCACGGCCACGTCCAGCGCGGCGTGGTTGAACACCTGCGGGTCCTCGCGCAGCCGGTCCAGGGCGGCGGCGTTCTGCCCGCCGACCTCGTCGATGGCCACGAGCTGCTTGTGCAGGTGGTCGAAGGAGGCGCCGGCGGGCTTGAGCCAGTTCTGGAACACGGAGACGTACCGCACGGCGGGCGTGGTCGCGTAGAGGTCCCGCATCGCGTCGGCGGTCAGGGCCAGGAACGCGTGGTGCTCATCCGGGGTGAGGGTGCCCGAGGAGGCCAGCTGGTGGTCGTCCACGGCGCCGTCGACGAAGTGTCGCCGGGCGATCACCACGTCGTGCGTGCCGCCGAAGAATGCGGCCGACGCCGCGATCAGCTCCGCCTCGGACACCGCCGCCGCCTCCTCCGCGGAGCGGCCGGAGGCGTGCAGCTTCGCGGCGACGACGGCGCGCACGTGGGCGCGGCCGGCCTCGGTGGCCAGGTACTCGTCACGGCGGCGGCGCGCGTCCGGGGGGAGTTCGTAGCCGTGGTTGAGACGCCAGTAGTCGTAGCTGAGGATCTCGAAGAGGTTGGGGACCCGGCGGAAGGCCGGGGTCGTCTCCCCGAGCCGCTCCGCGGCCGGGTGCCGCAGGATCTGCCAGGTCGGGGCGCCGTCGTCGGCCCTCGTGGAGACGATGCGTGACTTCTCCGGCGGCGTCTCCAGCAGGCGGTGCTCGCAGAAGGCACAGTGCCGGCCCTGCTGGGCGGGGTCGAGCGGCTGCGGGGCGGGCCGGACGAGGCCGAGCGGGCGGTGGCCGCGGCCGGGCACGGTCCAGACCTCGGTGCCGGTGAAGGGGTTGCGCTGCTTGACGGTGCCGTCCGGCAGTCGGGTGAGGGGCTCGCTCACAGACGGGTACACGAGGCCAGGATACGAGGCGGTGCCGGCCCGGGCAGGCCGGCGCCGACGCGCCCGCCGGTCAGAACTCGAGCAGCACCTTGCCCTTGGCATGGTGGGATTCGAGACGCTCGAACGCCTGCTCCCAGTCGGCCAGGGGGTAGCGGCTGTCCACGGTCACGGCCAGCTCGCCGGCGTCCACGAGCCGGACGAGCTCGGCCAGGCCCGCCCCGTCCGGATGCATGAGGAAGAACTCGTAGGTCACCCCGGCCTTCTTCGCGGCCCGGCGCACCTTCGCACTGGCCACCCGGGAGACGACGGCGGCCAGCGGCCGACGCGACGGGCGCGCGGTCTCACGAAGGCTGCCGGGGCTCGGCGGGCCCGCGATGGTCACCAGCCGGCCGCCGGGCTCGATCGAGCCGAGCAGCTCGGCCATCTGGTCACCGCCGATGAGGTCGAACACCTTGTCGAAGCGCTCGCCCCCCTCCGCGACGGTGCGGGCGCGATAGTCGATCACCGCGTCGGCGCCGGCCTCGCGGACGTACGGCTCACCCGCCGCGGAGGCGGTCACGGTCACGTGCGCGCCGCGCAGGTGTGCCAGGCGCGTGGCGATCAGCCCGACGCCGCCGGCGGCCCCGGTGATCAGCAGCCGCTCCCCGGGCTGCAGGTCCAGGTGCTCCGGGCCGAGTGCCTGCTGGGCGGTCAGGCCGGCGAGCGGCAGGCCGGCCGCGTCCGTCAGGGGCATGCGGGCGGGCGCGGCGGCCACCCAGTCCGCGCGCACCGCGGCCAGCTCGGCGAACGCCCCGTGGCCGGAGGGGTCCACGCGGGTGATGACCGCGTCACCCGGGGCGAACGCGGTCACCCCGGCGCCCACGGCCTCGACGATGCCGCTGAGCTCATTGCCGGCGACCGTGGGGAAGTCGTCGGGGGCGATGGCCTTGAAGTCGCCTTCGCGATGCATCGCGTCGACGGGGTTGAGGCCGACCGCGCGGGTGCGGATCAGCACCTCGCCGGCGCCGGCCGTGGGGGCGGGGACGTCGGTGAGGGCCATGGCCTCACGGCCGCCGTAGGACTGGAGGACGAGTGCTCGCATGCCGCCGAGCCTAGGCGCGCCGACCCGGAGTGCCGAGCCCTGTTCGCCGTCGTCGATCACGCAGGTCGGGCTCGGCGACCTCCGGCGTGATCATCCCCACGGCCACCCGTGACGCGGGTACGCTGATCGCTGTTCCACGTCACAGCGCTCTCGCTCGACTCGTCTCACCCGCACGGAGGCCTCACCCATGTCGTCCCGCATCCACCACCCCGGCCTCCGGTCGAAGGTGATGTCCGCCGCGGAGGCGGCGGCGTTCATCCAGCACGGCACCACCGTGGGCATGAGCGGGTTCACGGGGTCCGGCTACCCGAAGGCCGTGCCGATGGCGCTGGCCGAGCGGGCCAAGGAGCTGCACGCGCGCGGCGAGGAGTTCCGCATCAACCTCCACACGGGGGCGTCCACCTCCGCGGAGATGGACGGTGCGCTGGCCGAGGCGGACGCCGTCGCGCTGCGCACCCCGTTCCAGTCGGACCCGACGATGCGCGCCAAGATCAACGCGGGCGCGATCGAGTACATCGACACGCACCTGTCCCACCTGGCGCAGACCGTGTGGAACGGCTTCTACGGGCCCATGACCACCGCGGTGATCGAGGTGTCCGGGATCCGCGAGGACGGCCGTCTCGTCCCCAGCTCCTCCGTGGGCAACAACAAGTCCTGGATCGACCTGGCGGATCAGGTGATCCTCGAGGTCAACTCGTGGCAGAGCGAGGACCTCGAGGGTCTGCATGACGTCTACTACGGCACCGCGCTGCCACCGCATCGCACGCCGATCATGCTCACCCACCCCGCGGACCGCATCGGTGAGACGTACCTGCGGTGCGATCCGGCCAAGGTGGTGGCCGTCGTCGAGACCCACGCCCCGGACCGGAACTCTGCCTTCAAACCCGCCGACGCGGACTCGATCGCGATCGCCCAGCACCTCGTGGAGTTCTTCGAGCACGAGGTGGCCCAGGGCCGGTACGACGAGCGGCTGCTGCCGCTGCAGTCGGGCGTGGGCAACATCGCGAACGCGGTGATGTCCGAGCTGGTGAAGTCCCGGTTCACGGGCCTGTCCGCGTTCACCGAGGTGGTGCAGGACGGCATGCTCGACGCCCTGGACTCCGGCACGCTGGCGACCGCGTCCGCGACCGCGTTCTCCCTGTCCACCGAGGCCGCCGAACGGTTCAACGACAACGCCGCGAAGTATCGGGACAAGCTGATCCTGCGCACTCAGGAGATCTCCAACCACCCCGAGCTCGTGCGCCGCCTCGGCATCCTCGCCATGAACGGCATGCTCGAGGCCGACCTGTACGGCAACGTGAACTCCACGCACCTGATGGGCACGAAGATGATGAACGGCCTCGGCGGCTCCGGCGACTTCGCCCGCAACGCGTTCACCTCGTTCTTCCTCACCCCGTCCACGGCCAAGGGCGGGGACATCTCCTGCATCGTGCCGATGGTCTCGCACGTGGACCACACCGAGCACGACGTGCACGTGGTGGTCACCGAGCAGGGGCTGGCCGACCTGCGCGGCCTCTCCCCCAAGCAGCGCGCCCGCACGATCATCGACACGTGCGCGCACCCGGACTACAGGGAGCAGCTGCGGGACTACTTCGACCGCGCGATGCGCGAGTCGGACGGCCTGCACACCCCGCACCTGTTGGGCGAGGCCCTGTCCTGGCACCAGCGCTTCCTCGAGACCGGGACGATGCGTCAAGGCTGACGGCCCGCCGGACCGGGCACCTGCGGTACACCTGCGACGGGACACCCTACAGTGGGCCGCGCCTCGCGGCGGGGTGAGATCACGCCGGCTCCGGGCACGTGCCCGGAGCCGGCACAGGCCCGCGGGGCCGGCGACGGCGTCAGCCGCGCCCGCCCTGCTCCCGCTCGGGGATTCCCGCGGCCCACAGGGCGGCCGCGATGAGGGCGGGCTGGCCGAACAGCCGCGCCAGGCGGCGACCGTCCGTGTCCAGCCCGAAGCCGTCCTTGCGCTCGGCGTACTGCCCGATGTTCCCGGGGTAGATCGCGGTGTAGAAGGCCGCCAGGGCGGTGCCGGTCAGGCGGCGCTGCCCGGGGAGCGCCAGCAGAGCGGCCCCGAGGCCGATCTCGGCCACGCCGGATCCGAGCACCACGAGGTCCGCCGGGAGCGGGACCCACGAGGGCACCTGGGCGCGGAACTCACGGCGCGCCACGGTGAGGTGGGACAGCCCTGCGGCGGTCATGAACCCGCCGAGGCCGAGGCGGGCGGCGGTCTGCGAGAGGGGGACGGACTGCCGACGCTTCGTCATCACGCCTCCCCGAGCTCGAGGACGACGTCGATGTTGCCCCGGGTGGCGTTCGAATAGGGGCACACCTGGTGCGCCTGCTCCATGAGGGCGCGGGCCTGGTCCGCGGGGACATGGGGCAGCACGACCTCGAGGGTGACCTCCAGGCCGAAGCCCTCACCCTGGCGACCGATGCCCACGCGCGCGCCGACGGAGGAGTCGGTGATGTCGGCACGGGAGGCACGGGCGACCATCTGCAGGGCCGAGTGGAAGCACGCGGCGTAGCCGGCGGCGAACAACTGCTCGGGGTTGGTGCCCTGGCCGGAGCCGCCCATTTCGGTGGGCACGGCGAGGTCGAGGTCGACCCGCCCGTCGGTGGTGCGGACATGGCCGTCGCGGCCGGCGCCGGTGCTGAGCGCCTCGGCGGTGTAGATGGTCTCCATGGGAGGTCCTTTCATCCGCCCGCCCCGTGCGGGACGAGTCGGCTCCAGCCTGCCACCCTGTTAGGTCGCGCGCAACCAAGTCGCTCCCCAGCGACCACTAGAATCGCTCCCATGGATGCCGCGCCGACCGCCAGCCTCGCCCTCGAGGACCAGCTCTGCTTCGCCCTGCACCGGGCGGCGCGCGCCGTCACGCGCGGCTACGGCCCCCTGCTGTCCCGCCTCGGCCTCACCTACCCGCAGTACCTCGTGATGCTCACCCTGTGGCAGGCGGAGGGTGACGCCTCGGCCGAGACGGATGCGTCGACGCCGAAGACCGCCGGGGCACTGGGGGTCGGCGCGCTGCGGGACAGGCTCGGCATGGACAACGGCACCATCACGCCTCTGGTGCGGCGCCTGGCCGGCATGGGGCTCGTCACGCGGGAGCGCGACGTCCGCGACGAGCGGCGCGTGCTGGTGCGGCTGACGGACGAGGGGCGGGCGCTGCGGGCGTCCGCCCGGACGGTCCCGGTGGACGCCCTCACCCGGATCCCCCTCGACGTCGCCGAGCGCCAGGTCCTCATGGACCAGCTGAACCGAATCACCGAGGCCGTCGGGCCGCGCTGAGACGGCGGGAGCGGCCCGCGCGCGGAGCGCGGTCAGCGCACCCGGTCCAGGATCGCCCGGGCGACGGCGTCCGCCTCGCGCTCGGGCAGCCAGTGGTCCGCGTCGAGCTTCACGAACCGGTACTCCCCCGCCACCTGCCCGGCCGTGAGCTCGGCGGCCCGCGGCCCCAGGGCCGCGTCCCGGGTGCCCCACACGTACGTGGTGGGGACCGACACGGGCGCGCTGCGCGTGGTGGTCACCAGATCCGGGTTCGCCCGATACCAGTTCACCGGACCGCGCAGGCTCTGCGGGGTGGAGAACCGGCGGGCGTAGTGCTCCGCCCCGGGGACCTGCCCCCGCTGCAGCAGGGAGCCCAGCCGTCGCGCGAGGATCCGTTCGGGGAGGGACGGTGCCTGGAAGGCGGCGATGTACCAGCTGCGGCGCAGCTGGTCCGGGCCGCGCAGGGCGCGGGCCAGGGCGGCCGGGTGCGGCGTGGACAGGACGGTCAGGGACGCGACGCGCTCGGGGTGCGCGGTGGCCAGTGCCCAGGCGACGGCGCCGCCCCAGTCATGGCCCACGACGTGGACGCGCCGCGCCCCCGCCGCGTCCGCCAGCGCGACGGCGTCCCCCACGAGCGCCGGGAGGCGGTAGGCCGCCGTCGCCCGCGGCGCGGCCCCCGGGGAGTAGCCGCGCTGGTCCGGCGCGAGGGTGCGCAGCCCCGCGGCGTGCAGCAGCGGCTCGACGTGCCTCCAGGACGTGGCGTCCTGCGGGAAGCCGTGCAGCAGCAGGACCACCTCCCCCTCGGCCGGCCCGCCGTCGCGGACATCGAAGGTCAGGCCCTGATGCCGGAAGGTGTCCATGCCGCCCCCGAGTGCGCCGTCGCCCGTCACAGCCGGACGAGCATCTTCCCCGTGTTGGCACCCTCGAGCAGGTCGATGAACGCCTGGGGTGCGTTCTCCAGACCCTCCCGGACGGTCTCGTCCCACTGGATCTTCCCGGCGGCGACCCACGGGCCCACGCGCTCCAGGAACTCGGGGCGGACCTGCGCTGCGTACTTCTGCAGGACGAAGCCGCGCAGGGTCAGGCACTTGCCGATCGCCAGGGCGAGGTTGCGCGGGGCGGCCGGCGGCTCCGTCGAGTTGTACTGGGCGATCGCGCCGCACATCGCCACGCGGCCGTCGACCCGCATCGCGGCGATGGCGGCCTCGAGGTGGTCGCCGCCCACGTTGTCGAAGTAGACGTCGATGCCCTCCGGCGCCGCCTCGGCCAGCAGATCGGTGGGCGAGCCGTCGTGGTAGTCGAACGCGGCGTCGAAGCCCAGCTCCTTCACCCGCGCCACCTTCTCGGGCGTGCCCGCCGAGCCGACCACGCGCGAGGCGCCCAGCAGGCGGGCGATCTGGCCGGCGACCGAGCCGACGGCCCCCGCGGCGCCCGAGATGAAGACGGCGTCGCCCTCCTGCATCTCGGCCACGTGCACGAGGCCGGTGTAGGCGGTCAGACCCGTCATGCCCAGCACGCCCAGGTAGGTGCTGTCCGAGAACTGGGAGGTGTCCACGGCCTGGACGGCGTCGCCGTCGAGGACGGCGTGCTCGCGCCAGCCGCGGCCGTGGAGCACGGACGTGCCCTCCGGCACGTCCGCGTGGCGCGAGGCGATCACGGTGCCCACCGCGCCGCCGTCGAGGGGGGCGTCGAGCTGGAACGGAGGCACGTAGGACTCGACGTCGTTCATGCGGCCGCGCATGTACGGGTCCACGGACATCACGGTGTTGCGCACGAGGACCTGGCCCTCGGCGAGCTCGGGGAGCTCGACCTCCGTGAGACGGAAGTTCTCCGGCGTCGGGGCGCCGTGGGGGCGGGAGGCGAGG
>NZ_JABFAY010000006.1:108821-130761 GCF_017168495.1 Micrococcus sp. KRD096
GCTCGGTGGAGGGTCAGCGCGCGAGCAGGTCCAGGAGGCGGCGGGCGGCGTCGGCGGAGGAGGCCGGGTTCTGGCCGGTCACCAGGGTGCCGTCCGTGACCACGAAGCTCTCCCCGTCCGGGCCCTTGCGGTAGTCCGCGCCGGCGGCGATCAGCGAGTCCTCGACGAGGAACGGGACGACGTCCGTCAGCTGGGCGGCCTCCTCCTCGCCGTTGGTGAACCCGGTGACCTGACGGCCGCGCACGAACGGGGTGCCGTCGGCGGCGGTGATCGGGTGCAGGATCCCGGGCGCGTGGCAGACGAGGCCGAGCGGGCGCCCGGCCGCGTCGCTGTCGAGGATGATCCGCGTGGAGTCGGCGTCGGACACCAGGTCCCACAGCGGGCCGTGACCGCCCGGGTAGAAGACGGCGTCGAACCCGTCCACGTCCACCTGGGCCAGGGGCGTGGTGTGGGCCAGGGCGGCCTTGGCCTCCTCGTCCTGGTCGAACCGGCGGGTGGCGTCGGTCTGCATCTCCGGCTGCGAGCTCGTCGGGTCGATGGGCGGCTGGCCGCCGCGGGGCGAGGCCAGGGTGACCTCGTGGCCGGCGTCCGTGAAGACGTAGTAGGGCGAGGCGAACTCCTCGAGCCAGAACCCGGTCTTGCGGCCGGTGTCTCCCAGCTGGTCGTGCGAAGTGAGGATCATCAGGATGCGGGACATGTCTGGGGCCCTTTCGTCGGTGGGGACTGAACCCTCATGGTCGTACACAACCGAATCTCGGGCAAGGGTGACGGCGCCCACCAGCCTCACGCCGCGGCCGCCGTGCCCGGGACATCAGCGCTCCGTCACCCGCCCGTCCTGGACCTGCCAGCGGCGGTCGGTGCGGACGGTGTCCAGCATGCGGCGGTCGTGGGTGACGAGCAGCAGGGCGCCCTCATAGGTCTCCAAGGCCTGTTCGAGCTGCTCGATGGCCTCCAGGTCCAGGTGGTTGGTGGGCTCGTCGAGCACCAGGACGTTCACCCCGCGGGCCTGGAGCAGGGCCAGGGATGCCCGGGTGCGCTCGCCGGGAGAGAGCTCGTCCACGGGGCGGTTCACGTGGTCGGCCCTGAGGCCGAACTTGGCCAGCAGGGTGCGCACCTCCCCGGAGGCCATCTCGGGCACGAGCGCCTCGAAGGCCGCAGCGAGCGGGGCGGTCCCGGCCAGCAGTGAGCGCGCCTGGTCGATCTCCCCGATCTGCACGCTGGATCCCAGGGCGGCCGTGCCCTCGTCCGGGGCCTGGCGGCCCAGCAGCCCGCGCAGCAGGGTGGACTTGCCGGCCCCGTTGGGCCCGGTGATGCCGATCCGCTCTCCCGCGTTGACCTGGAGGGACACCGGGCCGAGCGTGAAGCCACCCAGCCGGAACACGGCATCGTTGAGGGTGGCGACCACGGAGCTGGAGCGCGGCGCCGCGCCGATGGTGAACTCCAGCCTCCACTCCTTGCGTGGCTCCTCCACCTCCTCCAGGCGCGCGATGCGGCTCTCCATCTGCCGGACCTTCTGGGCCTGCTTCTCGCTCGACTCACTGTTGGCCTTGCGGCGCAGCTTGTCGTTGTCCGGGGACTTCTTCATCGCGTTGCGCACGCCCTGGCTGGACCACTCCCGCTGGGTGCGGGCGCGGGAGACGAGGTCCTGCTTCTGCTCGGCGAACTCCTCGTACTTCTCCCGGGCCTGGCGGCGCAGGGTGGCCCGCTCCTCGAGGTAGGCCTCGTAGCCGCCGCCGTAGACGCGGTTGGTGCGCTGGGCGAGGTCGAGCTCCAGGACGCGGGTGACGCAGCGGGCCAGGAACTCGCGGTCGTGGCTCACCAGCACGACGCCGCCGCGCAGCTCCTGCACGAAGGCCTCCAGGCGGGTCAGACCGTCGAGGTCCAGGTCGTTGGTGGGCTCGTCCAGGAGCACGACGTCGAAGCGGGAGAGCAACAGCGCGGCGAGGCCGACGCGGGCGGCCTGCCCACCGGAGAGGGAGGTCATGAGGACCTGTTCCGGGGAGGCGGAGAGGTCGAGGCCGAGGTCGGCCAGGACGGCGGGGATGCGCTCCTCCAGGTCCGCGGCGCCGGAGGCCAGCCAGCGGGTGAGGGCGGTGTTGTAGCGGTCTGCGGCGGCGTCCGTGACGTCCGGGTCCGCCAGGCCCGAAGCGGAGGCGTCCATCTCTCGAGTGGCCTCGGCGCAGCCGGTGCGGCGGGCGATGTACCCGGCGACCGTCTCCCCCGGCACCCGCTCGTGCTCCTGCGGCAGCCAGCCCACGAACGCGTCGGCCGGGGCCAGGCTGACCGTGCCGGCCTGCGGCGCGAGGTCCCCGCCGAGAATGCGCAGCAGGGTGGACTTGCCCGCGCCGTTGGCCCCCACGACGCCGACGACGTCCCCGGGCGCGACCGTGAGGTCCAGATCCTCGAAGAGCGTGCGGTGGCCGTGGCCGCCGGCGAGGCCGGAGGCGACAAGGGTGGCGGTCATGGTGCTCCTGACGGAAGTGCGGCGGGCGTCAGGCCATTCTGCCGCGACTGAGCTCCACGAGCTTCTCGGCCCGGGCGCGCGTCGCCTCCTCTCCCGCCGCGATGGCGACGCCGGAGCTGCGGAAGTCCGCGACCGTCATCCCCTCGATCGGCGGGCTGATGAGCACGTCCGGCCGGTAGAGCGAGAGCCGGACGGTGGTGAGCTGGGCCTGCATGACGTCGATCGCCCGCATGGCCTGGCGCAGCGACGTGGCGGGCGAACGGCGGGTGCGCGCCCCGGGCTCCGGCCGCTCCAGGGGCTCGAGCGTGGTGGCATCGACGGCGATCACCCGCTGCGCGCCCAGAAAGCGCACCCCGTCCACCGGGATCTGGTTGAGGATGCCGCCGTCCACCAGCACGGAGTCCCCCACGGTCACCGGCTCCAGCGCGCCGGGGTAGGCGGTGGTCGCCTGGATCGCGGTGATGAGGTCCCCGGTGTTCAGGTAGCGGGTCTGGCCCTCGACGACGTCGGCCGCGGTGAGCACCAGGGGAATCTGCAGCTCCTCGAAGGTGTCCGGGAGCAGCTCGCGGAGCCAGGCCCGCAGCCTCTCGCTGGAGAGGATGCCGCCGGTCAGGCCCCAGTTGATGAGCCGCGGCCAGTCCACGCTCCGCTCGATCTTCTCGAGCGAGGCGGCGTCATGACCGGCGGCTATGAGCGCGCCGAGGAGGCCGCCCATGCTCGTTCCCGCGAGCACGTCCGGGCGGATGTCGAGCTCCTCGAGCACCCGCCAGACCCCGATGTGGCACAGCCCGCGCGCTCCTCCGCCGCCCAGGGCGAGGCCCAGCCGACCCGTGGGCCGTTCGTCATGCATCATGGGCCCAGTGTGCCACGGACATGACCGTGAAGGGAGCGATGCCGGTCAGTCCGTCTCCGGCAGGCCGGCGGCCCACAGGGAGGCGGCAGACGAGGGCGCGGAACGCCTGCATCGGTCCCTCACCGCCCTGACGACCACCGGGTTCCTGGGCGGCGTCGAGATCACGATCGGCCTGCTCGCGTACCTGCTCACGCTCCACGAGACGGGCAGCCACCTGCTGGCCGGACTCGCGTTCTCCATCGGCCTGGTCAGCCTGTTCCTCGCCCACTCCGAGCTCTTCACGGAGGGGTTCTACTACCCGATCACCGCGATCGCCGCCGGCCGGGGCACGTGGATGGAGCTGCTGCGTCTGTGGGCGGTGACCCTCGTGATGAACCTCCTCGGCGGCACCGTGATGATCGCCCTCGTGGTGGCGGGGTTCCCCGACCTGCACGGCACCCTGGCCGAGAGCGCCCACCACTTCCTGGACATCGGCTTCAGCTGGCAGGGCGCCGCCCTGGCGGTCCTGGCCGGGGTGGCGATCACCCTCGTGACGCGGATGCAGGCCGGGACGGACAGCCCGACGGCGATGATCGTCGCGTCCGTCGCCGGAGCCGTCGTCCTCGCCGGCGGTTCGCTCTTCCATTCGGTGATGGACTCGATCCTCATCATCGGAGCCATCCCGTCCGGAGCGCACGGCGTGGGCTGGCTCGAGTGGCTCAGCTGGGTGTGGTGGGTGATCCCCCTGAACATCCTCGGCGGGTTGGCGCTGACGACGGCGCCGCGCCTGCTGCGTTCCAAGGAGGTGCGGGAAGAGAAGGGGCGGTGAGGGCAAGGTCCGAATGGCAGGGGTCAGACGGCGTCACGCGTCCCGTCGGCGGCGGGCTCGGGCAGCTCCTCGGTCATCCGGGAGGAGTTGGGGAAGACGAAGCGGTAGCTGAGACCGGCGACCGCGGCGCCCAACAACGGGGCCACGAAGAACAGCCAGACCTGGCCGAGGGCGTCCCCGCCTGCGAACAGGGCCACGCCGAAGGAGCGAGCGGGGTTCACGGAGGTGTTCGACACGGGGATGGAGATCAGGTGGATCAGCGTGAGGGTCAGGCCGATGGCCAGCGGCGCGAAGCCGGACGGAGCACGGCGGTCCGTGGCGCCGAGGATGATGTAGAGGAACACGGCGGTCAGCAGCGCCTCTGTCAGGAACACCGCGCCCATCGAGTAGCCGGCGGGCGAGAGTTCGCCGTAGCCGTTGGTGGCCAGGCCGTTCTCCGCAAGCGAGTAGCCCGGACGACCGGAGGCGATCGCCAGCAGCACGCCGCCGGCCGCCACGCCGCCCACGAGCTGGGCGATCCAGTACGGCACAGTGAGCTTCCACGGCAGACGACCCGCGAGCGCCGCACCCAGGGTGACTGCCGGGTTGAAGTGACCGCCGGAGACGTGACCCACGGCGTAGGCCATGGCCACCACGGTCAGGCGAAGCCGAGGGCGACGCCGAGGAAGCCGATGCCCATGTTGACGCCTGTGGCGTCGTCGATCACGGATGCGGAGAACACGGCAGCGCCGTCCGTGGGACCGTCCCGCCGTTGCCTGGGCGCACCGTCTCGTCCCGCGTCCACCCTCCTGACCGCGCCGCCACGATCACGCCCGCAGATCAGGCAGCGGCCCTCATCCGGGACGGGGACGCCGCCGGGCACCGCTCGTCCGGCCGGAGGACGGGCCTCAGCCCGCCGGCTGATCCACCCCCGCGGCGGGACGCCCGTCCTCCAGGTAGACGCAGTGCGCGGCGTCCCAGGCGGCGTCGACGCGGCGGGCGATCGCCGGGCGCAGGAGCTTCCGGGCCTCCTGGCACGTCACGAAGCTATGCTCGGAGGCCTCGTCCTCCTGCAGGCGGATGGCGGCGACGTCCGCAGCAGTGAGCGGGTGGACGGCGCGGAAGAGGAAGCGCAGGCCGATCCGGCCGTCGGCCTTGCTGGGCCGCGTGTCGACGGCGACGAGCCGCCCGGCGGTCACCTCCAGCCCCGTCTCCTCCCGGACCTCGCGGCGGCAGCCGCAGGAGACGGGGACGGAAGGGATCAGGAAGGACATGGCGCCAGCCTAGAGGCCGGCGCCGGCGGGGCGCTGGCCGGCAGACTTATGTCCCGCGCGGCGGGCGCGCACCGTGCGGACGGCCAGGATCAGCCAGGCGAGCACGGCCAGCGCGGCGAACACCGCGGGCAGCACGTGCCCCAGGAGCACGGAGGAGGCGACGGCGGCGAGGAACGCGGCCAGGTTGAGGACGACGTCGTACATCGGCGTGATGAACCGCCGGTTCACCACGTGGAGCCCGGCGATCGCCACGCCGCACGCGAACGTCACCGAGAGCAGGAGGTTGACTACCGGGGGAGGGTATCAGCGGCGGTCGAGTCGGACGGCCTCGAGCATGCGGCGGTCGTGGGTGACCAGCAGCAGGGCGCCGTCCTAGGCCTCGAGGGCCTGCTCCGGGCGTTCGAGGCCTGCAGACGGGCGTCAGCCTTGCCGGGCATAGGCGTGCTCGCGTTGCGTCACTGACCCTTTGCGTCATGGCCGCGAGGCTTTGTCCGCGAGAGGCGGGCATCCCCTCGCTACGCTGAGGCCATGGCGACGGTTCTCCTCGTGCGGCACGGCCGCACCACGGCCAATGCGACGGGACTGCTGGCAGGCCGCACCCCCGGGGTCAGCCTGGACGATCACGGACGGGAGCAGGCGGCCCGCACCGCGGACCGGATCGCGGCCGTGCCCGTGGCCGCGGTGGTGGCCAGTCCCCTGGAGCGGTGCGCGCAGACGGCCCGCGCCCTCCTCGATCGCCAGCCGGGGACGGTGCCCTCGCTGGTCGACGACGACCTCACCGAGTGCGACTACGGCCAGTGGCAGGGGCGCGCGCTCAGCGACCTGGCCACCGAGTCCCTGTGGGCGACGGTGCAAACCCAGCCGTCCGCCGTCGTCTTCCCCGGTGGGGAGTCCATGGCGGGCATGCAGGCCCGCGCGGTGGCGGCGATCCGCCGGCACGACGCCGCGGTCGAGGCCGAGCACGGGCCCGGGGCGGTGTGGGTGGCGGTGAGCCACGGGGACGTCATCAAGTCGATCCTGGCCGACGCGCTCGGCACGCACCTGGATCTGTTCCAGCGGATCGAGGTGGGGCCCGCCTCCGTGTCCATCGTGAGCTACGGTCCGGCCCGCCCGCGGGTCTGGGCGATGAACACCGACGCCGGGGACCTGTCCTGGCTGGCGACCCTCGGCCCGTCCGACGACGCCCCGGTGGGCGGCGGCGCAGGCACGGGCACCGGTGCGGTGGACGAGCGGACGCCTAGGATCGTGGCATGACTGATGCACCTGCCCCCGCCCATGAGTTCGACTGGCCGGATCGGGTCGTGATCGGGACGCTCGGGCGTCCCGGCGCCCGCACGTTCTACCTGCAGGTGCGCACCGGGCCCCGGCTGGTGAGCCTGGCGCTGGAGAAGCAGCAGTCGGCCCTGATGGCGGAGATGATCGACGAGATCCTCGACGATCTCATGGCGCTGGAGGGCAACCCGCACAGCGTCCCGGCCAGCACGCCCGTGGAACTCGTGGACAACGATCCGCTGGACCCGGTGCAGGAGTGGTTCCGGGTGGGGGCCATCGGCCTGGGCTGGGACCCCACCACCGCGCAGGTGCTCATCGACGCGCACCCCCTCTCCGACGACGACGCCGACCCGGCGCTCGAGGCGGACGCTGAGGCCGTGCGCGTGCGCATGCCCGTCGGCGCGGCCCGGGCGTTCGCCCGGCGCACCCGGGAGGTCGTGGACGCCGGGCGTCCGTTCTGCTCGGACTGCGGCCAGCCCATCGACCCCGACGGCCACGACTGCACTCTCCCCGACTCCTGATGAGCGCCGCGGACGTGCCCGCCGGCGAGCTGGTGGCCGGGGAGCTGACGCTCACCGGCCGCATCACGACGGCGTCCAACGCCACGTTCCTCGGCGCGATCGGTGACACCCCGGTGGTCTACAAGCCGGTGGCCGGCGAGGCCCCGCTGTGGGACTTCCCCGCGGGCACCCTGGCCCGCCGGGAGGTGGCCGCGCACCTGGTGTCCGAGGCGCTGGGGTGGGACATTGTGCCGCGCACCTGGCTGCGCGACGGCCCGTTTGGTAAGGGCATGGTGCAGCTCTGGCAGGAGCAGGATCCTGAGCAGGATGCTGTGGACCTGTTCCCGGCGGACCAGGTGCCGACCGCGGGGTGGCTCACGATCCTGGAGGGCGAGGACGAGGACGGAAACCGGCTGGTCCTGGCCCACGAGGATTCGGCGGCGCTGCGCCGCATGGCGGTGTTCGACGTGCTCGTCAACAACGCCGACCGCAAGGGCGCCCACATCCTCGCCATGCCCGGCGGCCACCGCCACGGCGTGGACCACGGGCTGACCTTCCATGTGGACGACAAGCTGCGCACCGTGCTGTGGGGCTGGCTGGGCGAGGCGCTGAACGAGGAGGAGCGCGACGGCGTCGCCCGGGTTCTCGACGGGCTCGACGGCGAGCTGGGGCAGGGGCTGGCGGAGCTGCTGGGTGCCGAGGAAGTCGACGCCCTTGCCGAACGCTGTGCCCGGTTGCTCGACGACGGGATCTTCCCTGCCCCGAGCGGGCTGACGCCGGCCGTGCCCTGGCCGCTGTTCTGACGGGCCTGAGGCGTCAGCGCGGCCGCAGGGACGGCGGGTGCACTCAGTCCACGAGCCCCGCCGCGACACCGGCCGCACGGTAGTCCGCGGCGAGCGAGTCCACGGTGGCGTGGGCGTTGAGCCCGCTGGGGTTCGGCGCCACGAACAGCCGCGTGCCCGGCCACGGCGTCTGCTGCTCCCCCAGCGCCGCCTTCGGGCGTCCGAACGCCTGCCGGTAGGCCGTCACCCCCAACACGGCGACGACGGCCGGCGCGTGCGCGGCCACGAGCGCGTCCAGGCGGGCGGGGGCGGCGGCGAGCTCCTCCGCGGTGAGCTCGTCGGCGCGGGCGGAGGCCCGCGGGACGAGGTTGGAGATCCCGATGCCGCGGGCGTGCAGCTCGGCGAGGTCCTCGGCCTTGTAGCCGTCGAAGGCGTCGATCAGGTGCCGGGTGAGCCCGGCACGGTGCAGGGCCGGGTAGAAGCGGTTGCCGCGGCGGGCGAAGTGCGCACCGGTGGCGGCGCTCCACAGACCGGGGTTGATGCCGATGAACAGCAGCCGCAGCGGGTCTGGCAGCAGGTCGGGGACGGTGCGGTCGCGGAACTGCTGGAGCTCGGCCTGGGTGAAGCGCATGTCAGTAGTGATACCTCGCCTGGAGGATGATCAGGTCCTCGCCGTCGACGAGGTAGACGAGCCTGTGCTCCTCCGTGATGCGCCGGGACCATGCCCCGGCCGCGCCGTACTTCAGCTGCTCGGGCTTGCCGATCCCCTCGACGGGATCACGCAGGGCGGCGTCGATGAGGGTGTTGATCCGTTGGAGGACCTTGCGGTCCGAGGTCTGCCAGTGCGTGTAGTCCTCCCAGGCGGAGCGGTCCCACACGAGGCGCACTCAGGCGTCCCCGTCCAGGCGGTCCAGGGCATGCTCTTCGACGCTCCCTGCGCGGGCGCGCTCGTAGGCGTCCAGCAGCCGCCGGGCGTTGGCCGGGGAGCGGAACAGGTAGGCGGTCTCCTGCCAGGCGGCGTACTCGTCCGCGGGCATGAGGACGGCGTTGCCCTTGCGGGAGACGATCTCCACGGCCTCGCGGTCCGCGTTCACTCGCTCGATGAGCGGGAACAGGGTCTTGCGGGCTTCACTGGCACTGATGGACATGGGGGCCTCCTCGGGCGCGTCGTGGTACCTGTTTATGGTACCAGTCGGTGAGGTGGAACTCAGGAGGCACCCTGCCGGAGGCAGAACTCCTTGCCCTGAGGGCTTGTGAGTGAGGTCCGGCAAGAATCCTCGCGGCGACGTACATGAGGGCCGGGATGAGGCGGAACGCTCGCCGGAACTCAGCGATGGCATACAGGTTCAGAGGCTGCCGCACGGATAGGTAACATCGAACTGCGGCGCTGGGTTGCGCAGCTGGCAGGAAATGCACTGTCCCCGAGCCGTATATCAGAGAGTGCCGCGACGACGTTGTGAACGTCGTTCGCAGCCAGGAGTCAGGGCAGACGATTAAGCAGATCGCCGCCGACTTCGGCATCGCTGAGACCTGTCTGCGGAACGGGATGACGCGGGCCAATGAGCCAAGACGGGTTCACGTCCGGCGCCACTGCGGCGGAGAATACCGAGGTGCGCGAGGTGAAGAACCGGACCTGGCTCCTGGAGCAGAGAACCAGATCCAATGCCGTGCGGCGGCGCATCTAGAGCACATCCGCGCGCCGACACGGCCCAGGCTGACCGTTCGGCAAAAGTGACTCGGTCCCTGCAATCTCCAGCCGAAGCCAATTTAGGCCTGCAGCGCGATTCATCGCCAGGGAGATCGGGTCCTGCACCAGGCTCGCCGCTTGCAGCGCATCGTGCAGGGAGAACGGTCCGCGGATGCGACACGGAGGGAGACGGTGTCCGTCATGCGCCCGATAGTGCCACCCTTGCGATGGTCGAAGTACGGGAGTGTACGGGTATGTACGAGGTGATACTGGGTGCTACCGACCGAAACCGACCACACTTCGGCAGGCTTCACCGAGATGTGCCCATTCCCGTCGATCTTGCCGTCCGGAGCGCCGACGAATCTGTCGAACACAGACGATGCCGCCCAGACACCCAAATCCTCGACCGAGACTTCGGCCAGTGAGAACGCGGACTGAATCGCCCCGGGTTTGTTAGAGGCTCGTAAGTGCCGTCCCGGCGGGCGCCGGCACGGGGTTCTCATGATGGTAGACGTCCTCGAACTCGACCGGAGGGACCAGCCTGATCTCGCCGTGCACACGACGATGGTTGAACCAGTCGATGTACTCCGCGACCGCGATCTCCAGGTCCTCGATGGACTTGAATGGCCCCTTGTTCCGGATCAGCTCCGCCTTGAACAGCGAGTTGAACGCCTCCGCGAGGGCATTGTCATACGAGTCCCCCGTCGAGCCGACTGAGGCGACTGCGCCGGCCTGGGCGAGCCGCTGGGTGTATCGCACGGCGACGTACTGGACTCCTTTATCGCTGTGATGCCGTAGCCCGGCCACGTCTTGGCCTGCGCGCTGACGCGTCCAGAACGCCATCTCCAACGCGTCCAGGGCCAGGTCCGTGCGCAGCGACTTCGACAGCTGCCAACCCAGCACCCGTCGAGAGAACACGTCGATGATGAACGCGGCGTACACCCATCCGCTGAAAGTGCGGCAGTAGGTGATGTCAGCGACCCACAGCTGGTTCGGAGCCGCCGCGGTGAAGTCTCGCTGGACCAGGTCTTGACGCTCATCCGGGCCGCGGCCTGGGACCGTGGTCCTCGGTCCCTTCGCGCGGCTGATCCCGCGCAGGCCTGCGGCTCGCATGAGCCGCTCCACCGTGCACCTGGCCACCTGCAGGCCCTCCCTCCGCAGTTGCGCGTGGACCTTCCGGGCCCCGTAGACCCCGTAGTTGGCCTCATGCACCCGCCGGATTTCCACGAGCACCTGCTCATCGCGCAGGCTGCGCACTGAAGGAGGGCGCGTCTTGGCCGCGTAGTACGTGCTCGGTGCGATCTGTGTGCCTGCCGCGGACAGCGTGGCGCAGATCGGCTCGACACCGAACTCGTGCTTGTGTTCGTCGATGTAGTCCACGATCAGCGCTGTGGGCGTCTCGAGCATCCGCCGCGAAGAAAGCCGACGCCGAGCGCAGGATCGCGTTCGCCCGCCGTAGTTCACGGTTCTCCTTCTCCAGCTCGGCCACCCGGGCGGCTTCGCTGGTCGTGATTCCGGGGCGGTGGCCGTGGTCGATCTCGGCTTGGCGGACCCAGTTGCGCAGCGTCTCGGGATTGATCCCGAGCTGTTCTCCTACGCGGCGGAATGCTCCGGTCCTCGTGGCGGGGTCTTGACGGGCTTCCAGCGTCATCCGCGTGGCGCGTTCGCGGAGCTCGTCGGGGTACTTCCGTGGTGCGGGCATGCTCTGCATCCTTCCGTTGGATCAGAGCCTCCACCAGACCCGGAGCGATTCAGGTTGCTTAGACAACACCCATCGTGCAGTCCAGAGGCCCGTTCCTTCGTCCCCGGTCGGTGACTACCCCTAGGCCGCGTCGGCCAGCTGTTCGCCCCCGCCGACCGAATGGCGTGCGAAGCGTCGGTGCCTGATCGTCGCTCCCCTCGCTTGGTAGGATGAAATTACCACCTGTCATTGATGATGCGGCTGAAGACGCGAGCCGGACGCGCATCTTTTCGATACCGCCAGCAGACCCGAAACTAGGAGCTTCCCGTGCGCCTTACCCAGGTCAGAATCAAGAATTTCCGCGCCCACAGTAACACCGATCTCCCCTTACCCCAGCTCGGGTGCCTCATTGGTGAGAATAACGCAGGGAAGTCGTCTGTGCTCCATGCGATCCAGTACGTCCTAGAAGACAAGAAGCTCAGCGCCGAGGATTTCCGGAACCCAGAACTGCCGGCGAGCGTCGAACTACGCATCGAGGGGATCGACGAGGAAGATCTTCGAAGGGTGAACGAGACGCATCGAGACCGGGTACGCGAAATGCTCAGGGACGGCGTGCTCACGATCGTTCGCACGCAGGAAATCGACGGGAAAGCCGAATCTAGGTACTTGAAGCTTGGCCCGCGCGACCCGTCATGGAGCCAAGAATCACTCAACTCGGCAATCAAAGGAAAGAAGGGCGCTCAGCTCCGTCAAACGGTCGTCGAATTACTGCCCCCGATGAAAGCCGCGCTACCCGCAGCGCCAACTCAGCAGCAGGTCAAAGACGCGTGGACTGAACTGGTCGGGCAGCTTCCACCCGAGGAACTAGAAGAGACACCCACCGCATACCCCACGGGCATCGCACAGTCCGTCAAGCCGCTCCTCCCGTCCGTGATCTACATCGAAGCCGTGAAGGATGCCTCCGTGGAGGCGAAATCTACCGGGACGTCAGCCTTTAGCAAGCTTCTCGAACTGCTCTTCGATGAAGTAGCGGACCAGTTCAGCGACATCAACGATCAGTTCCGCTCCGTGTATCAGAAACTCAACCGTTCTCTGAATGACGACGGCTTGGAAGTCGACGCTCGACTTGAGGCCGTCCAACGCATTGAATCGACGATCGAAGAGTTCGTCCGCGCGAGCTTTCCCGGCGTCTCACTCCGCATGGACGTGCCCGCACCGACGCTATCCATGCTGCTATCCGGTGCCGAGCTACGCGTCGACGACGGGCACGAGGGCTCCATTTCCAGCAAGGGCGACGGCCTCAAACGGACTGTCCTATTTGCCCTGCTCCGAGCGTACGCAAGCATTCGGAGCACCGGCCTGAGCGACGATACTCGATCAGAATCGCCGCGCCCCTCTTATGTCCTACTCTTCGAAGAGCCGGAGCTCTACCTGCACCCCCGTGCTCAGCGCCAGCTTATGGCGGCCCTGGGCACCTTCTCGAACGAGCACCAGGTGTTGGTCACGACCCATTCTCCAGGGTTCTTCCGCCCTGGGACGGAGGGTTTCGCCCGGCTCCAGAAGACCGATGATGGGGTAACCGCGCACCCCGTTGACCTCACGATCGGTCATCGGGACGCCTATCAGATCGTGCAACACGAGAACAACGAAGCCGCATTCTTTGCGCAGCGCGTCGTCCTGGTCGAAGGTGACAGCGACACTTTCACCTATCCCCATCTGGCGCGATTGATCAATCAGGACTGGGACGACATCGACAAGAACATCATGTTCGTCAAGATCGACGGCAAGGGGAACATCAACCGCTACAGGGAGTTCTTCTCCAGCTTCATGATCCCGATCCATGTCATCACCGACTTGGATGCCCTCGTGCGCGGCTTTGAGCAACTGACCCGAGATACGGAGACCCGAGCCGCGCACTCAAGGCTGATGGGACTGATCAGCGAAATGATTTCTGATACTAGCGAGCTTAATAGCAAGAGAGTGCGGAGCATCACCGGTCGCCGAAATGCCAGCGAGCTGTGGTCTGCCGCGCAGTCCCACCTGTCTAATTGGCGCGACGCTCCTAGCGATAACGTTGCCCGGCTCCTGGATGAGACGCTGAGCGAGCTCTTCGACGCTGGCAATGGTGATGCCAAGCTGAACGAACTCGAAAATCCGTCCTCGGAGGAGATCGCTTCTGCACGCGACACCGTAATCTCATCTCTCGCCGAAGAGAATGTATTCGTTCTGCGTCGGGGCGACCTCGAGACCTACTGCCGGACGAACGCGGGCAGAGACAAGGTCGCGACGGCAATTGAGTTCTGCGAGAAAATCACAAGTCTTGAAGCTCTACGCGAACTCCATGGTGAAGATGCTGACGATGTGGTGCAGGAACTCCAAGGCATATTCTCTAAGATATACAACTGATGCGATACTCAGAAACTTTATTGTTTGGCTCCTCATTTCGAGAGGTTAGGCGGCGATTCGAAAGCTCAAAACATCCATAACCGAATAGGCTTCGGGACAGAGCAGTGACCAGACGTGCACGGCCACGAGACCGCCGTCGTCGCATCCGTCGTTCACGAACCGCATAAATTACCGGGTGATCGCAATCAAGTGCCCCGCAGTTATCGGAATCTTTGTGCCATCGGCTACTAGCTACCCGACTCTCCCCCCAACAATAGAGTCCACATCCTCCATCCTGCCGTGAAGATGATCATGCATCACAGTGCCGGAAACTCCACCTTGCGCAACTCGAACGCACTCACTCTAAGGATTTCGCTGATGCACTTGTCGAAAGGTCTGGCAGCGGGATGATGCCCATGGGCGACCACCTGATCAGTATAATGAAGAGTGGATCAATTCACACCACCACGGTACAAATTACCCGGTCTCGGACACAGTAATCACCGTCCGCGGCAGTTCGTCGATAAGGCCTCGACTACACGTTGAACCGGAACTCCACCACGTCGCCACGGCCAGGAACGCATGCACGCCTCACCGGGCCAGACCGGTCTCAGGGCTACGGTCCCTCACCGCGAATGGCCGACTCAGCTGCCTCTCCGCTGGTCATCCAGCACCTGTTCCATCTCATCCGAAACCTCGTCCAGGAGGACCTGGAAGCCGGGCTCCTCGAGGGGGAAGTGGCCGCAGCCAGGAAGCATCACGACCCGGGTCTTGCCGTGAAGCCGACCAAGGTAGTCGAGGCTGAGCTCCGGCATAGTCCAACGATCCTCGGCCGGATGCAACAGCACGACCGGTGGTCCTTGGTATTGCTCGGGTGGAATAGCCGGACCTGCCTCGAGGAACGAGCGGTACCAGCCCACCGGCATCGCGCCACCACCGCCGCACGGGTCGGTGAGCACTGCATGACTGAGGCCAGGGTCGTTCGAAATCGCAGACATAGGGGTCAGCACGCGGACCGGGATCCGTGGATTCGCCGCTAGCCCCCGGGCGAAATGCAGCAGTGGCAATCCCAGCGGCGCTATCCACGGGGCTCGCACGATGGCGGCAGCGATGCCCGGCCGAGTCGGGTCGAGCAGGCAAGTCGCGATGACCCGCTTGGCCAGTCCGGTCACTGCAGCGGTGTCGACCGCGAGGGCACCACCCATGCTCGCCCCGACGAGGACGATTGGCCGCTCGTCATGCTCGCGACCCACGAGATCGACGAGCAGCTGCTGCCAGTCGCCATAACTAACGCTGCGGCGTCCACGCCGCACCCGGATCGTTCGCCCGTAACCGGGCAGATCGACCACCGTAACCCGAGCGCCCAGGCGACTCAGGTGTGCAGCGTAGGGCCACATCGCCGCCGCGTTCCCTCCCGCTCCATGGACAAGCAGCATTCGGACCGAAGCCGTCGGGGCACCCACGTGCTCGATGTGCAGGTCCCACGAACCACCCCCGTCCGGCGCATCCCACCTCCACGACGAGGCCACCCGCCGCACTGGTGCAGGGACGAGGCGCACGAAAGGCTCGTACCGGCGGTCCGTGGAGTCAAGTCGGCCAGCCCGTGCCGGTGGCACATTCGCTCGACCCTTCGAAAGCGCCCCATTCATACCCGCAATGTTACGGGAGTGCCCGGCGTCAGGGACTGATGCGCAGGTAGGTAGGCAAGAAGCCTGTATTAGACATTGAACCTGAATTCAACCGAGTTCCGGTACATACCAACCTGTGGTCGTCAATCATTGGTGACCGCGTTCAGACCACTCGGTCGACGCCGGACTAGCTGCCCAGCGCTGCGTCGAGCTCAGCCTCGGAATAGCCGAAGGTGTAGTCGTCATCCTTCCCATTCGAGGCCCAGATGCTTGCAGCCTCGTAGACGCTCAACGATTCATCGCTCTGGTCGTCGTGCTCGTCATCGTCGAGTCCGTACTTGCAGCTGTCGCAGTATATCTCGGAGAACTCGTAACGCTTGGTCAACGACGTACCGCAGCGGGGGCACGGCGGCGTGCCACCCTCGTAGGCATTTTCTTCTTCCCAAGTCTTGCGGCGAAAAACGTCAAACAGTCCCACGGATACTCCAATCACTTCGACGGGCTGGCCCATCCCGGGCGCGACGACCGAATCGAGCATAGGCGGCGAGGTTCGTCCAGACGCTCGACGCACACATCGCTCGATCCCGTTCAGGGCGCGCGAGACGCTTCCTGAGCCGTAGGCTTCGAAAGCAGGTGCGCGAGGTAGCACGACGTCGATGCATCGGGCACTTCAGTTCGAATGATAAAACTTACCAACGAGATGGAGGCCCCCGTGGTCGATTCAGACAAGTGGTGCAATGCCCTGTACTTCCCTCATGGTCGGCACAAGCTGGGAGGCATGTTCTGTCGTCTGGAGACCGGCCACGACGGCAAACACTGGTGCGAGCATGAGGACGAGGCGGAGTAAGACATGGATCGGGACGAGCTGAAAGCCAGGATCGACGAGTTGATGCGTCAGTATGACGACGGCAAGATAGACGGCAACGCCTACGCCAACGCGATGATGGAGCTGACTGCCTCCGCGCAGGATTGAAGGCTTACTGCACCCAACGGAGCCCTGCCCGCCTCACGCTGCCCTGCGACCAACGCAAGTGTTGCTAAGCATCCCGCTGGCCTGCTAGCAGCTGTCGGCGCTGTCGGGCATTGTCACCGCTTCTGAGGCATTTGACGCAAGCCACCTGTGGTTGCACACCCTGCCTGGGCCGCCAACTCGCTCGTTCCGTGGGCGCAGAAGGTGTTGCAGCGGGAGCGGTCGACCCGATCTCGCGTCCGTCGCTGTCGGCAGCCCTTGGTAGGACATAATGACAGGTGACTGCGACCCACAGGGAGGTGACTTGGTGCTGCCTGCACTTGATGAGCAGACCGGGCTGCTTCCGCTGGGCCGATTCGGCGCGTCGTTGGATGAGATCAAGTCCCACTACGTTGACGATCCCCGGTTCGCGGAGTCGGCTACCCGCGCCGAGATCTGGCAGCACTTCGAGTCGGCCACCGAGGGCATCCGCTCCGTTGTCCCCGTGGTGTGCGTGTGGGTGGGCGGCAGCTTCCTCACCGACAAGATCGACCCTGACGACATCGACCTCGTCTACTGGTGCGAAGACGTTCTCGTCGACCGGGTGACCGACCCCAAGGATCGGTACCTCCTGCAGTTGTTCGGGACGAACCAGGTCCGGCCAGCAACGGGCCTGCGCGTTGATACCCGATATTGCCTATGGCACGTGTTCCCCGAGGCGGACCGCGCCCACTCAGTCGAGCACCAGTCATATGCGTTGAACCGTGGCTACTGGGATGACTTCTGGATGCGCAAGCGCAACGGCGCGAAAGAAGATCCTCCGCAGCGGCCGGATGCCCTGCCGCAGCGCGGTTACTTCGAAGTGACCCTGGACGGTTTCCATGGCGTTTGACTGGGAGCAGTTCAAGGCCGGCGTCCAAGGTGAAGCTGAGTGGCAGGACGCCGATGACCTCGCGCGCATGAGCATCGAAAGCCTGCGCGCTGAGCACGGCCTGCTGCGGCGCGATGCTTCTTCGGGTGCGCTGCGCCTGACTGGACCGGGAATCACCATCCACTCGGGTGCGATCGACGGGATTGCTGACACGCTCCGCAATTTCCAGCGCCTTGTGCTTGCAACAGGCCTTGCAGCGAAGGGGCACAAGTCGTTGCGGGGGCAGCCGCCATCTGACGTCGTCTCTAAAACCCGATTGAACCTCAACGGTTCGCCTTTGCCGGGAAGCCTCATCCTGCAGATCGTCCCGGCGACTTCTCCCGCGGACGAGATCTCGCCTGATGGCCAAGTCGGCCTGTTCGGCGACGACAACGCAGAGCCCCAGTTGGTCGACACCGCCATGAAGCGAGCACTGGGGCTGCTCGAGGACGGACGCCGTCTAGGCCCAGACGCCGACACCAGCGATTTCTTGGCGCGCATACGCGAGTACGGACCGCGCGTCGCCACGACGTTGCGCGACTTCTCGACTGGTCTGGTGAAGTCGGGCTTCGAGCCGGATCTCACCTGGTCCCAGCCTCGCCAGGCGCGCCTTCGCACGCGCCTCTCTACGGCCGAGCTCGCTCACATCGGGGAACTCATCGCTTCTCGGGAACTCGAGCTCGAGCCGACCACCATCCGCGGCATCTTGCGGACAGTCAGCGAGATCAGCGCTTGGCAACTGGAGATCGAGGATGGCGAGATCGTCAAAGTCGACGCGAAGAAGATCCCTACGGCGAACACTGCGACGCTGCGCACCGGCATGTCAGTTTCAGTCGATGTGGCGGTCACGGAGGAAACTGGTCCCGCTGGCGAAGTGAAGCCCAAGTACACGGCCACGTCGTTCACCGTACTGAGCAACCCCTAAGGCCAAGTCACTGCCAACTGGCTACTCCAGCGGCTGGATCCTGGGGTTGGACCACGGCGGCAGATCCCATCCGTGACGTGCATGGATGTCATGCACCATCCCTTCCGCGTTGGCCTGGAGCTTGGCAAGGGCATCCGCGTCGTGGCCGACCGATCTGAAGTGGCGCAGGTTGCTGCTCAGCACGTGTGCCCAGGTCATCAGCGGGTCGAGGTTCTCCAGCCGCCGTTCCACAGTGTCGCCGGGCCTGGCAGCTTCCATGACCTGACGGCCGATGGTTGCACCCAGCGTGCGCTCGGCATCCAGCCACGAATCGATACCGTTCCAGCCATCGAGCTGGTCCACGCAGGCGATGGACGTAATGCGCAGGTTTGCCAACCGCTTCCCCACCGGCTCCACGGTGGGATGGAACCCAACGAGGCGCTGACCAGCTTCCTGCACAGCGAACCAGTCCCGAGGGCCGCTACGATTGCGGTATGTCTGTTAATGGCGACGAGACCCTTGTCATCGGTATCGCATCCAGTGCACTGTTCGATCTCACCGAGTCCAACGCAGTATTCGAAGAGCAGGGCGAGGACGCATACCGGCACTTCCAAGAGAAGAACTACGAGACGCAGCTTTCACCAGGAATCGCATTCGCCTTCATCAAGCGTCTACTGACCCTAAACAGGCTAAAGGCTGACGGCCCCGCGCTCGTTGAGGTAGTTGTCCTTTCGCGCAATGACCCCGAGACCGGGGCACGAGTCATGCGATCGATTGAAACCCACGGGCTTCCTATGACGCGGGCGGTCTTCATGCAAGGTCGCTCACCTTTCAAGTTCATGCCCGCCTTCAAGATGAAGCTATTCTTGTCCGCAAATCCGGATGACGTGAAGGAAGCTCTCGAGCGCGGCTACCCCGCCGGTCGGGTCGTTGGACAGGCAGGGCAACTCGCCGCGGACGATCCCGACGACCTCGATCTCCGCATCGCGTTCGACTTTGATGCAGTACTGGCAGACGACTCAGCAGAGCAGATCTACGCCGCTGATGGCATCGATAAATTCTGGGAACACGAAGCTCAAAATCAGGCAACCCCGCTACCGCCCGGCCCGATGAAGGACCTGCTCGCGGCCATAAACCGGATACAGGATCTCGAGGACGAGCAAGCGAGAGCGAACGTAGACTATCGACGGCATCTGTTCGTCGCTCTGGTTACTGCGCGCAACGCTCCGGCGCACACCCGTGCGATACGCACGCTGAAGTCTTGGGGTTTGCGCGTGAACGATGCGTTCTTCCTCGGCGGATGGGAGAAGTCTGATGTCTTGGCGATTCTCAAGCCGCACATCTTTTTTGACGATCAGATGACTCATCTGGAAGGGACGAGTGCAGTTGTTCCGAGTGTGCATGTCCCGTTTGGAGTTAAGAATCTTGCAGCACAGCCTGCAGCAACGTCCGAGTAGCCGCACCTGAGGACGGCCTGGTTGCCACAGAACCGCTCATTCAGCCATCGGAAGCGAACCTACAGTTGGGGCGATCCGAGGAAAATGCAATCGGCATAGTTTTCGGGGCTATCAGAACTGCAATGTCGGAGCATGCACCTGCCGGTCCTCGAAGACTCCTACACATTAGCGACCACCCGGAATGTCCAAATGGCGGAGACTCATTTACTCTCCAATGCCTGGCGTCCGGGTCAGCCCGACCAGTCCGGCTGGTGGCGTTCCCGAGCCGACCATCGCCGCGTGAGACGGCAAAGCAACCGTGCGGCCCGCTTCCGATCTACAGTCGCTTGGAAAGTCGAATGTCGGTGGCCACCGCCACACGCGTGGGAGCCTGCAGTTTCTGGCGCTACCACAAGGAGACAAAGATGCCTCAGCCCGACCGATACGTCAGTGTCAAGATTGAATGCCATTCCAAACACCTCCACGACATCTGCGTCGAGGTGGATCGGCAGGTTCCCCCGGACCTTCGCTGCGAGCCGAACGCCGGCCCCGGTTACTCGCGGGGTGGCGGAAGCGGAGGTTGCAGCATTCCGTTCTCCGACGAGCTCAAGGAAACGACAATGCGCGAACTTCGCGACAATTTCCAAGGGTCCAAGCGGCGCGGTTACGTGTTGATCCATCAGTGACACTGAATCCCCGAACTCTGCGCTCAATCACCCGCAAGAGACGAGCTGAGTTAGCTGTAGATCCCCAGAAACTCGATCCTCGCAACCAGCCAGTGGGAAAAGACCACTTGCGCCCCGGCGGAAAGCTAACCGGCCCTAGTGAATCCAGGTCTCGTTGGGGTCACCGACTTTTGAGTCAAGTTGATTTTTGAGTCACCGCTCTTGCCGGCGGAATCACCCGCCGGACAACTCGAACTTGCCCCAGAACAGTTCATCCGAGCCTGCCAGACCACTGCGTAGTGGTAGATCGGAACTCGTCCATCACCCGCCAACCTAGAACTATAAAACCCCTGTTCAGTGGCAGAAACGCTCCGGGCATGATGGTGGATCGGAACTCGCCCACCGGCCTCAATCAGAAGTCGAGAAGATAGAACCCCAGGTCAAAGCCAATTTTTAGACATTAAAACGGAATTCGACCACGTCGCCATCCTTCATGACGTAGTCCTTGCCCTCCATGCGCACCTTGCCGGCAGCCTTGGCATCGGCCATGGACCCAGCAGCGATCAGATCGTCGAAACTCACGATCTCCGCCTTGATGAAGCCGCGCTGGAAGTCGGTGTGGATCACGCCGGCAGCCTCGGGCGCCGTCGCGCCGACCGGGATGGTCCACGCGCGCGTCTCCTTCGGCCCCGCCGTCAGGTACGTCTGCAGGCCGAGGGTGGAGAAGCCGACGCGGGCCAGCTGGTCCAGCCCGGACTCGTCCTGCCCGGCCATCTCCAGCATCTCGGCGGCCTCCTCCTCGGAGAGCTCCACGAGGTCGGACTCGAGCTTGGCGTCCAGGAACACGGCGTCGGCGGGGGCCACCAGATCGCGCAGCTCCTGCTGCTTGGCCTCGTCCCCCAGCACACCCTCGTCCGAGTTGAACACGTAGATGAACGGCTTGGCGGTGAGCAGGCTCAGCTCCCGCAGCCGGTCCATGTCCAGCTTGTCCTTGTCCTTCGCCGCGAAGATCGTCTCGCCCCGCTCCAGCACCGCGAGCGCGGCCTTGAGCGCCTCGAGGTCGGCGGGCTCCTTCTTCTTGCCCTTGACCTCCTTCTCGACGCGCGGGATCGCCTTCTCCACGGTCTGCATGTCCGCGATGATCAGCTCGGTGTTGATGGTCTCCATGTCCGAGGCCGGGTCCACCTTGCCGTCCACGTGGACGACGTCGCCGTCGTCGAACGCACGCACCACCTGGGCGATCGCGTGGGCCTCGCGGATGTTCGCCAGGAACTGGTTGCCCAGGCCCTCCCCCTCGGAGGCGCCCTTCACGATGCCCGCGATGTCCACGAAGGACACCGTCGCCGGCAGGATGCGCTCGGAGCCGAAGATCTCGGCCAGCTGGGGCAGCCGCTCGTCCGGCAGGTTCACCACGCCCACGTTCGGCTCGATCGTCGCGAACGGGTAGTTCGCCGCGAGCACGGTCTGGCGCGTCAGCGCGTTGAACAGGGTCGACTTGCCCACGTTGGGCAGTCCCACGAATCCGATAGTCAAAGCCACAGTCCGGCAGTCTACCGGCGGGCCCACCGCAGCGGAGGCGTCCCGCACCGGCCCCGTTCCGTGGGCAGAACCGGCAGCCCCGCCCGCTCCGTGGGCAGAAAGCGCGCTCTCCCCTGTTCCGGGGGCAGAACCGGCAGGGTTTTCGCTTCCGGGGGCAGAAACCTTCGCTCTCCTGCCCACGGAACCCAGAGGCCCAGCGGCCACGGGGCCCGGCAGCCCCAGCC
>NZ_JABFAY010000059.1:0-396 GCF_017168495.1 Micrococcus sp. KRD096
AGGCCGGCACCGTCCACCGCGTCGTCGCCGGCGACACCATGAGCCGCATCGCCCGCACCGCGAAGGTCTCCCTCGACGCGCTCATCGCCGCCAACCCCAAGGTCCACCCGGACCGCATCGAGATCGGCCAGGTGATCGCCCTGCCGATCAGCACCTACACCGTGCGCCCCGGCGACTCCTGGTGGGCGATCGCCTCCCGCCACGGCACCACCCACGGCGCGCTCGCCGCCCTCAACGGCAAGACCACCGCCGACACCATCCACCCCGGCGACGTCCTCCGCGTCGCCTGAAGGAGAACAGCATGAGCATCTACGCCACGTCCGCGTTCTGGCAGGGCGCCGGGGAGAGGGCGGTGAAGACCTTCGCCCAGGCGCTCCTCGGTGTCCTCATGAGCGG
>NZ_JABFAY010000060.1:0-4423 GCF_017168495.1 Micrococcus sp. KRD096
GGGGCGGGACTCCTCCCCCGCGTTCGCGGCGAGGAACTGGAGCTCGGCCATCATCTGCTCATCGGTCTCGAAGACGGGAGGGCGGCGCTCCATGCTGCCGCCGGCCTTCTCCACCCAGACGTGGTCGGAACCGATCATGTGGATGTTCTCCACCCCGGGCTCGTCCACGAGTGCCTGGAATCGGCCCAGACGGAACATCGCATCGAAGGTGGCCTGGCGCAGTGCCGCCTGCTCTTCGGCAGTCCATGCGGCGTCGCGGCCGCCGGTCTGCACGTTCTCACGCATCTGCTCGATGATCGCGCGGTCGATGTGCCGCCAGCCCATGGCGTGCAGCTCGCTCTCGGGCAGGTCGATGCGGTCGGCGGTCTCCTCGGCGTGCCAGTCCACGGCCTTGGCGCGCAGCACGTCGACGATCGACCAGAAGCCCGTCAGCTCCGTGGTGTTGCTCGGCCGGGCCGGGGCGCTCTGCTCGGCCTGCGGTGCCGGCTCGGGCACAGCAGTCAGCGGCCGGGACAGCCCGGGCAGCTCAGCGGAATCGGTGGGAGACGGGGTAGTGCCCAGCGGGCGAGCCAGGTGAGCGCCGGCGGAGGCGGGGATCAGGGACGGCCGGGCCGGCTTGGCCGGGGTGCTCTCGGTCAGGAACGGGAGGTTGAGCAGGTCCAGGGACATGTCGGGGGTCTGATCCTTCATCGCTGCTCTCCTCCGGTCTCGGTGGGCATGTCCGCCTCGATGAGCTGGCGGCGGGCCATCAGCGCGTCCGCGAGGGAGGCGTTGGCGGCACCGATGGCCCGCGTGTAGGAACGCAGCCTCCAGGACGTCGCCTGGGCGCCCCCGCCGAAGTGAGCGCCGGCTTCCGGGCTCTGGGGAAGGCGTCCACGCACCGGCAGGCCCAGCACCTTGGAGATGTCCTTGGAGGGGAACTCCTGGGCTCGATCTTCGACCACGAGCAGGGAGGACGTGTCCACTGCCCCCGCGGTAGCGCGGGCCTCCAGCACGGCCGGCAGATAGGCACGCGCCGCGGCCACGGAGACCAGGTCGCTGCGCACCACGACGCTCAGGTGGTCGCTGTCACGCCAGAGCGCCTCCCGTCCGTGGGCGTTCTCGGAGCGGCCAGCGTCGACGATCACGTCGATGTCCTGGCCAGAGACGGCGCGCAGAGCCATCATCAACTCCGGCCAGAGGCCCCGCATGGATCGCGCGGCCAGCGGCTCGGACATGGCGGGCAGGAGCCAGCGGGAAGGCTGGCCAGCGTCCTGGCCCGTTCCCAGGTCGACGGCGTAGTCCCAGATGTCCTGCTCCGTCAGGGCCTGTCGCATGGAGTTGTGGGCGATGCCCATCAGGCCGCTGTCGGCCGGCATGCTGCCCTGCAACCACCCGGCGAGCACGGATGAGGGCTTGCTGACGTCGGCCTCCACGAGCAGCACAGGGCGCGGCCACTGCAACGTCATGGCCACGGCCGTGGTGCTCACCCCCGGGCTGACGCCGAAGGCCGCAAGGGTCAGGATGCTCACTTCTGCGCTCCCTGCATGATCACGCTGGCGGTGCCGGCGGCACCCCAGGTGGCGACCTTCTGGGCGTCAGCCTGCTTCACGCGCAGATCCACGGTGGTCTTCCCGCTGTTCTGGTCATGGTGGCTGGCCTCGACCACGGCCGCGACGGGGTCGTGATTCTGGTTCTCGTCACCGGCCTTGGTGTTCTGGTTGCCCGGGGTGAAGAGGACCTGGACGTGATCTCCTGCGGCCATCTCCCGGGCAGGCAGGCGCCCGACCTCCAGAGCCAGGCCCACCAGCGATTCGCCGTCCTCCACACCCAAGGACGTTGCCGTGGACGTGCGCGTGATGGTGCTGCCCGGCTGGAGGTCGGTCGTGGCCACCTGCCCCTGGATCTGCTGGGCCTCGGTCGCGGGGACCAGCACGCTGGGGTCGCCGGCCACGCGCACGGACGAGAGCATGGAGGACTCGATCTTCTGCCCTCGCTCCACGGGAGCGTTCACCACCAGGTAGGGCTTGGCCTCGTTGGCCTGGGTCCCCACGAACGCGCCGAGGCCGCCCAGGGCAGCCAGGGCGACGGCGACAGCCACACCGCCCACGCGGCGCTTGGCCACCGGCGTCGGCGCAGGACGGCCCACGGGAGCCGCCGCGCTGGAGCCGGCCTCGCTGACGCGCGGGTTCTCGGTGGGGGTCACCTTGGGCGACCGCTTTCTCAGAGCCACCTTGGCCTGCCTTTCTCGCTACTGGGGGGACTGCACGGGGAGCGTATCAAACCTGCCAGCCGTGATGGCAGGTGGCTTGGTCCTTCACCAGACATAAAGCCCGGACCGCCCCCTCATGTCCCTCTGTACGGTAGACATTTCTGCATGAGCGCCCCCGCATCCCCCCTCGACACGGCCGTCGTCGCGTTCAACTCCACGCTGCGCATGCGCATCCTCGTGCTGGTCGCCCGCTCCCCCGGCCTCGGCGCCCACGACCTCGCCACGTCCCTGGACATCCCCCGCGCAACCCTCTCCCTGAACCTGCGCACCCTCGAGGAGGCCGGCCTGCTGACCTCCAGCGACACCTCCGAAGCGCGCCGGGGCCGACGCCTGACCTACCGCCTCAACCGGGAGGCCTACAGCGCGATGATCGAGGCCCTGGGCGCGATCGTCGAGCGGTGACCTCATGCCATACCGGCGCCACATCAGGAGTGCTGTTCATGCCATAACACCGCCGTCTGCGCGCCAGTCCCCAACCGTCCGCTACACCAGTTGAACGCCATAACACTGCGGGAAATCTCTCGGTATTTCCCGAGAGATGCAGTAGACTGGAGGAGTCAGATCACAGGGAACCTAGGAGGTCCTCATGTCCACCCCTGCGCGCTCATACGCCATCCCAGGCGTCCTGGCGGTCGCCAACGGCAAGGGCGGTACCGGCAAGACGTCGCTGGTCGCCAACCTCTCCGGTCTGGCCGCGGCCGCCGGCATCCGCACCCTCACCATCGACCTGGATCCCCAGGGCAACCTCTCCCCCGACCTCGGCCTAGAGAAGTCGGACGGAATCGAGCTGCGTCGAGCCCTCGAAGATGGGGCGCCGCTGCCGATCTCCACGGATCCCATGCGCCCAGGCCTGGGCGTCGTTCGCGGCGGTCCTCGTTTGGCCGACATCATCAGCCTGCTGGTGGCACGCGGCTACGACGCCCCGCCCCTCGGGGCTCTTCTGCACCGGAGCCTGAGCCAGGTCATGGAGGAGTGGGACCTGGTCGTCATCGACACGCCCCCGGGAGACCGCGCCCTGGTCGAGGCCGCCTTCAGCGTCGCCGAGGGCGTGGTCATCGTCTCCAAGACGGATCTCCGCTCCCTCGACGGCGTCGCTGTGACGGCCGAGCGCTTCCAGGCCGTTCACGAGACCACGAACCCCGACGTGCAGCTGTTGGGCCTGGCGCTGTTCGACGTGGAGGCGCGCGCCGTGAAGATCGAGCGAGAGGCCCGCCAGGCGCTCGAGCAGATGCTCCAGGGGCTGGCCTTCGACGAGGCCGTCTTCACCGCCCGTATTCGGCACGCCGCCGGCGCCGCCCAGGACCTGCGCAAGAGCGGACGCCTGGTGCACGAGCTCGAGAGCGATGTGGCCCGCGCTCACCGAGAGCGCTTCGCGCGCATCAAGGCCGGTGAAGCCTCGACCTTCCATGCGTCGACCATGGATGGCCTGGCAGGGGACTACGCCGCACTGGCCCAGGAGATTCTGGGACGCCTGAGCGCCCTGGGCCAGGACGAGGAGGAGGACGCCTGAGATGGAGACCCCCAATCGAGCAGATGGACTCGGCGCTGTGTTCAACGCGCGTGGCCGGGGCAAGAAGAAGCCGGCGGAGAAGGTCGACTCTGTGCCATACGCCATGCCAGAAACCACGCCAGATGCCACACCGGAATCCACGCAGGACACCACACCGGAAACGGTGCCTGTCGCCGCGCGGGAGACCGCACCGGAACTGATGCCAGACGTGAGGCGCGCGTTCCCGCAGGAAGGCGCGCAGGTGGTCGAGCTGGACCGTGTGGACGTCCCCGAAGAGGAAGAGCTGGTCGTGCGCAACACGGCCGTCTACCTACCCGTCCCGGTCCTGGATCGGTTGCGGACCGCGGCCGCCAAGCGGCATCGGACCTACACGGACCTGCTGATCGACGCGTTCGACGAGCTCAGCGACGATCAGCTCTGGGCGGCCTGCGGGCACAAGCCGCGTGGGGACGGGGGGATGCCGCGTGGGCGCCGAGGTGCCGCGCGCGGCCAGGGCGGCGTGCAGGTGCAGCTGCGCCTGGATCAGGAGCAGCGGGGTTGGCTGGATGAGCAGGTGGCCCGTCTAGGCGCCCCCTCCCGGAGCGCCATGGTCGCCTCGGTGTACGACGCCTGGCTGCCGAAGAGCTGAGCCGGCATGAGAAGGGGGGGCGGCCCGGCAGGGC
>NZ_JABFAY010000061.1:0-476 GCF_017168495.1 Micrococcus sp. KRD096
CGCTCGACGTGAGCCCCGAATAAGACGTACGCAGAGTTAGGACGCGCATGCGGAAGATACTCGTCGTCGGAGCCGGCCAGTCCGGACTCCAGCTCGCCCTCGGCCTCCAGTCGCACGGGTACGAGGTCACCCTGATGTCGAACCGGACGGCGGACGAGATCCGTACCGGCCGCGTCATGTCGACGCAGTGCATGTTCGACACGGCACTCCAGCACGAGCGCGATCTCCAGCTGAACTTCTGGGAGTCCCAGGCCCCGAAGATCGAAGGACTCGGTGTCTCGGTCGCGGCCCCGGGCTCGCACGACCCCGGTCCGACCCAGCGGGCGATCGACTGGGTGGGCAGGCTCGACGGGTACGCGCAGTCGGTCGACCAGCGGGTGAAGATGGCCGGCTGGATGGAGACGTTCGCGCAGCGTGGCGGCCAGCTGGTCATCCACGGTGCCGCGGTCTCCGACCTCGACTACTTCTCCCGTACC
>NZ_JABFAY010000062.1:0-550 GCF_017168495.1 Micrococcus sp. KRD096
ATGGCGGGCTCATCCCTGCCGATCGCGGTCCGTGGAGAGCAGCGCGAGCGGTCGGTGAGCGTGTCGGTCCGGTTGGCCCCGAACCCGGACGGCGGGTGCACGTACGCGGAGCTCGAGCAGTTCCTCGCGGACGCTGACCTGCCGATCCTCTACCGGGACGCGAAGGGCCGCCGCTGGTTCGCGGACATCTCGGAGGTCTCCGGCAGTGAGGAGCGGATCCTCGAGGAGGCGTCCTTCACGGTGTACGAGATCGACCATGTCGAGGCGGAGGCGGAGGCGGTGGAGCAGTGACGGATCAGCTGCACCTGATCGACGCCCCCGAGTGGGGGCCGGCCGCAGTGGACTTGCTGGCCGGCTCCCGCGACGTCGAGTGGATCTATGAGCTGGTGCACGCCCGCACGAACCGGTTCATCCGCACCCTGCGTGGGGTGAGGGACTTCCGGTTCGAGAACAACGTGCACGCCACGATCCGCTCGGGCGGGTCCTGCACGTGGCAGGGCGCCGAGGACATCGACTGGATGGAGCACCGTCTCCGCGCGCACCAGCGCAT
>NZ_JABFAY010000063.1:0-451 GCF_017168495.1 Micrococcus sp. KRD096
TGCGCCGGCGTGTGGCCGAGGCCCGTGCGTCGGCCGCAGACGGGGCGGAGCCGCCGCTGGCCCCGCTGATCGCCGAGGCCCTCGACGCGCCGATCGACGACCCGCGCGTGGCGGCGCTGGTCGATGAGCTCGACGGCTTCGGCCCGCTCGCACCCTGGGTGCGCACCCCGGGCGTGACCGACGTGCTCGTGGACGGCGCGGGCGCGGTGTGGACCGACGGGGACGAGGGCCTCGTCCGCCGCCCCGATCGGCTCGACCCCGAGACCGCCCGGGCGCTCGCGGTGCGGCTGCTGCACCGGGCCGGCCGCCGCCTCGACGCGGCGGTGCCGCTGGCCGACGCCCGCGTGGGCGGCGTGCGCGTCCACGCGGTCCTGCCCCCGGTCAGCGGCGGCGGCACCCTGCTGAGCCTGCGGATCCCGGCCGCGGCGACGCCGTCGCTGGCCGCGCTGGC
>NZ_JABFAY010000064.1:0-7396 GCF_017168495.1 Micrococcus sp. KRD096
CGACGGCTGGCCGGACGGCGCCCTCTGGGCCGACGCCCTCGAGGCGCTCGTGCGCGACCGCGCCACCGTCCTGGTCAGCGGCGCGACCGGGGCGGGCAAGACCACCCTGCTCTCCGCGGCCCTCGGCCGGGTGCCGGGGGACGAACGGATCGTCGTCGTGGAGGACACGGCCGAGGCCGCGCCCGATCACCCGCACGTGGTCGCCCTGCAGTGCCGCGCCGCCAACGCGGAGGGCGCCGGCGAGGTCGGACTGGCCGAGCTCGTCCGCCACGCGCTGCGGATGCGGCCGGACCGGCTCGTGGTCGGCGAGTGCCGCGGCGCCGAGGTGGCCGATGTCCTCACCGCCCTGAACACGGGCCACCAGGGCGCGTGGGGCACCCTGCACGCCAACGCCGCCGCCGAGGTGCCCGCCCGGCTGACGGCCATGGCCTCCCTGGCCGGCTGGCGGCCCGAGACGGTGGCCGCGCAGGCCCGCGCCGGCGTGGACGCCGTGCTGCACCTCGCCCGCGACGGCCACGGGCGGCACCCCGTCGAGCTCGCCGTCCCGGACCCGCGCGCCGACGGGTTCGCCCTGCTGCCCGCCCTCACGTGGCGACCCGGGACGGAGGCGGCGGGCGGGCGGACCATCGAGGGACCCGGCGTGCCCGCGCTCGCGGCCCGGCTCGCGGGGCGGAGCGGCCGGTGAGCACGACGACGGCGGCCGGGCAGGCACGACGGTCGCGCGCTGGGCGTGCCGCGGCGCTGCTGCCCTGGCGGGCGGGGCGGCCGACGCCGGAGGAGGAGACGGAGGTGCTCGTCGGCGTGCTGCGCCGCTGGGCCGCCCTCGTCTCAGCCGGCCTGACCGAGGAGCAGGCCTGGCGGGAGACCGCGTGCACCCTGCCCGCCTGCGGGCCGGGCCCGAGCGAGGCGGGCACCGCGTGCTGTGCCCATCACCGCGCCCGACGCCGGGCCGAGGCACTGGCCTGGGATGTGGAGGCGGGGGACGCGATGGCTCATGACGCCACCCTGCACCGGGAGGCGGCGCGCCGCGGCGGGACCCCGTCCTGGCGGACCCCCGCACGGGACCCGGGCTGGGCGCTGATCGATGCGGCGCTCGCGGCCGGGGCCCGGGCGGGCGCGGCTCCCGCAGCCGTGGCCCGGCGGCTGGCCCACAGCCTCGAGGCGGACGTGGACGCGGCCCGGGCCCGCCGCTCGGCCGCGGCGGGGCCGGGCGCGACGTCCCGACTGCTGCAGTGGCTGCCCCTGGGCGGCCTCGGCCTCGCGTGGCTGCTCGGCACCTCCCCGTGGGACCTGGTCCGCTCGCCCTTCGGCGCCGTGGTCGCCGCGGTGGGGCTGCTGTTCTGGCTGGCCGGGCGGTCCTGGACGCGCCTGCTGCTGCGTTCGGCCGCGCGCGAGCCGGCGGCCGTGGGCGCCGCCGTCGTGCTGGACGTGCTGGCGGCGCTGCTCAGCGCCGGCCGATCCCTGCCCGCCGCGCTGGACGACCTCGGCCGGACCCTGCCGGGCGCCCGCGACCTGCGCGCCACGGCGGCGCTGCTGCTCTGGGGCCGGGACTGGGACGAGGCGTGGGCGGGCCTCGACACGGACCCGGTGTGGACCGAGACCGCCGCCCGACTGCGACCGCTGCACCGGTCCGGGATGGCCGGCGCCCGCACGCTGGCCGAGACCGCCGCCGCCGTCCGTCAACAGACCCGGCGGGCCGACGAACGGGCGGCCGAGGAGCTCGCCGTGCGCCTGGTGATGCCGCTGGGGCTGTGCCTGCTGCCCGCCTTCGTGTGCTGGGGCGTGGTGCCCGTCGTCATGGCCCTGCTCGGGGCGGGACCGGGCTGAGGCCGTGGCGACGCCAGGGCGTCCGGTCCTGCACAGGGCCCCGATCGCCCCGGCCCATCCCCGGATCCGCATCGCCCCCGGCGCGCGGGCCCCGGAGCGGGCCAGCCTGGGACCAGCGGCCCGGCCGGGCCGTCACCACCGCCCCGCACCGCGGGGCCCACTCCAGGAGGACCACCATGACCCACCGCTCCCACACCGCCCAGCCCGCCGTTACCCGCCCCAGCGACCGCGACCGCCTCGCCCGCGTCGTCGACGCCGCGGGCGAGGAGACCGGCGCGATCACGGCCGAGTACGGCATCCTCACGCTCGCCGCCGTGGGCTTCGCGGGCGTGCTGGCCGTCGTGCTCACCAGCCCGGACGTGCAGTCGCTGCTCGTGGACCTCGTCACCGGGGCGCTCCAGCGTGACTGAGCACCCGACCTCCGCCCCGCCGTCCGCGCGCCGCACGGGCGCCCGGACGGCGGGGCGGCCCCGGGCGCTCCGGGGCGGCGAGACCGGGGCCGTCACCGCCGAGTACGCGGTGCTGCTGCCCGTGATCGCATTCGTGCTCGTATCCGTCCTGCTGGCCGGCGCCGCCGCGGTGCAGCAGGTGCGGGGTCAGGACGCGGCGGCGTCGGCCGCCCGCATCCTCGCCCGGGGCGATGACGAGGCGGCGGCCCGGGACGCCGTGGCACGCATGGCCGGCGACGATGCCTCGCTCTCGCACACCATCGAGGGCGGCTGGGTGACCGTCGAGGTCGTCCAGCCCGGTCCCGGGCCGCTCGCCTGGGCCGAGGCCCTCACCCTCACCGCGCACGCCGCCGCCCCCGACCAGCGGCCCGGAACGCCCGCCGCTTCGCCGGAGGACCGGTCATGACCCGCGGGAGGGCGCCCGCGCGGGGCGAACGCGGCTCGGGCACCGTGTCCGTCCTGGGCACCGCCGCCCTGGGGGCGGGGCTGCTGCTGGCGGTCGCGGCGCTGGGGCAGGCCTCGGTCACCGGCGCCCGGGCGGCCGGGGCCGCCGATCTGGCGGCGCTCGCCGCCTCCGACGCCCGGCGCGGGCTCTCCGACCACGAGCCGTGCGCGCTGGCCGGGCGGACCGCCGAACGCAACGGGGCCGCCGTCGTGGCGTGCGAGGTGCGCGAGGACGGGACCGTGCGCGTCGCGGTCGAGCTCACCCGCGCCCCGCTGCCGGCGGCCACGGCCGACGCCGTCGCGGGCCCGCCGCGGTCTCAGGCCCCGGGCGCCGCGTCCGCGGACCCGCCGGAGGCACCGCCGCCCGAGCCGTCGGTCGAGGCGTCCGCCGGGACGAGGTGATCGGCGTGGTCCATCAGGAACCGCAGGACGGTCAGCGCGCCGGCCTTGTCCAGCGGGCTGTTGCGGTTGCCGCACTTGGGGGACTGCACGCAGGACGGGCAGCCCTCCGCGCACTCGCACGCCGCGATGGCCCCCGCCGTCGCCTCGACCCAGCGCCGCGCCTGCTCGAAGCCGCGTTCGGCGAAGCCCGCCCCGCCGGGCCGGCCGTCGTAGACGAACACGGCGGGGGAGCCGGTGTCCGGGTGCAGGACCATCGAGACGCCGCCGATGTCCCAGCGGTCGTTCGAGGCGACGAGCGGCATCATGCCGATCATCGCGTGCTCGGCCGCGTGCAGGGCGCCGGGCAGGCGATCCGTGGTCAGTCCCGCGGCGATGAGCTCGTCCGAGGCTGCCTGGAACCACACCGCGGAGGTGAACAGGTCCCGTGCCGGCAGGTCGAGGGGCTCCTCGCCGAGCACCTCCCCGGAGACCAGGGCCTTGCGCTGGAAGGACACCACCTGGGTGCGGACCTGCACGTCCCCGAGGCACCAGCGCAGGGTGCCCGCGCGCGCGTCCAGGCGGCGGTGCACCGCCACGATCTCGATCTCCGTGACGTCCCGGGCCTGCGTGGTGAAGTCCGGCCAGGCGCGCGTGACGACCACCGCGTGCGCGTCCTCGTCCAGCTCCTCCACGAGGTACGTGCGGTCCTGGTGCACGTACACCGCGCCGGGATGCGCCTGGTAGTGGGTCTGGGGCGAGTCCATCGTGCCCAGCAGGGCGCCGGACTCGGCGTCGATGATGTCCATGGGACCGCCCCCGTCGTCCCGCAGGGAGACCATGCCGGCGGCGTGCTCGGGGTGCGTCCAGAACCAGCCGGCCGGCCGACGGCGCAGCAGCCCCTGCTCGACCAGCACGTCCAGCAGGGCGCGCACCCGCTCCGGCTCCCCGAACCAGCCGAACGCCTCGGGCGTGATCGGCAGCTCCGCGGCGGCCGCGCACAGCTGCGGGCCGAGCAGGTGCGGGTTCTCCGGGTCCACCACGGTGTCCTCCACGCCCAGGTCGAACACGGCCTCCGGGTGGTCCACCACGAACGTGTCCAGGGGGTCGTCCGAGGCCACGAAGAACGCGAGCGCATCCTGGCCGCCGCGCCCGGCGCGGCCGATCTGCTGGAAGAACGACGCGCGGGTGCCCGGCCAGCCGGCCACCACCACGGCGTCCAGCCCCGCGACGTCGATGCCCATCTCCAGCGCCGGCGTCGAGGCCATGCCCAGCAGCCGACCCGAGCGCAGGTCCGCCTCCAGCTCCCGCCGCTCCTCGGGCAGGTAGCCCGAGCGGTAGGCCGCGATCCGCGTGCCGAGCCCCGGCTCGACCTCCTCGAGCTGCCGCTTGGCCGCGCTGGCGATGGCCTCAGCCCCTCGCCGCGAGCGGATGAACGCCAGCGTGCGCACCTGCTGCAGGGCCAGGTCCGTGACCAGGTCGGCGGCGGCGGCCATCGCCGAGCGGCGGACGGGCGCGCCGTTCTCGCCCCGGCGGTCTGTCAGCTCCGGCTCCCAGAACGCCACCGTGACCGCCCCGTGCGGGGACGCGTCCTCGGTGACGGCCGTGGCCGGCGCCCCGATCAGTCGGGCGAAGTGCCCGGCCGGATCCGCCGACGTCGCCGACGCCCCGATGAACACGGTCTCCGGCCGGTCCCCGCGGTAGTGGGTGGCGATGCGCCGCAGCCGACGCAGCAGGATCCCCACCTGCGAGCCGAAGACGCCCCGGTACGTGTGCGACTCGTCCACCACCACGAACGCCAGATTCCGGAAGAACGCGGCCCACCGCTCGTGGTGCGGCAGGATCCCCACGTGGAGCATGTCCGGGTTGGTCATGAGCACGGTGGCATGCTCGCGGGCCCAGATCCGGTCCTGCGGTGCGGTGTCGCCGTCGTAGGGGGCCGCGCGCAGCCCCGGGGCGCCGTCCCGCTCGAGGGCGCGCCAGGAGGTCAGCTGGTCCGCCGCGAGGGCCTTGGTGGGGGCGAGGTAGAGCGCGGTGGCCCGGGGGTCGGCGGCCAGCCGGGTGCCGACCGCCAGTTGGTAGCCCAGCGACTTGCCCGACGCCGTGCCCGTGGCGAGCACGGTGTGCGTCCCCGCGCCGGCCAGGGCCGCGGCGCGCACCTGGTGCAGCCACGGCCGCTCGACGCCGCGCGCCGCGAACGCCCCGACCAGGCCCTCCGGAGCGTCCGCGGGCCAGTCCGTGTGCCGGGCCTGCCGTGCGGGCAGCTCGGTGACGTGGCGGATCTGCTCGGGCAGCCCGGTCCGGCCCAGCGCCGCACGGAGTCCGGCCCCCGCCGGGGTGTCCGGGCGCAGGTCGCCGGGTGCCGTGACGGACAGCCCGGCCACGACGTCGGCCACCACCTCACCGACGGGCTGCGGCTCCGGTCCGGAGAAGTCCGGGTCAGCGTCGTCGACGGGCGGCGCGGCGTCCGCCGCGCCGGGCGTCCCCCAGCCGCCCGCGGGATCCGCCCAGGGATCGTGCTCCGGGAGGTGGCCGGTCACGCCCCCATGGTGCCGGTGTGCTCGGCGGTGGGGTTGTCCTCGACCAGGCCGCGACCCCAGATGGACACGGGGCCGAGGTCGGTCCAGGCCAGGTGGCGGTACAGCTTCTGGCCGTCCGGGGAGGCGACGAGCAGGCCGCGGCTGATCTCGCCCTCGCTCATGACCTCGGAGGTGAGGTAGCGCATCACGAGGGAGCCGAGGCCGCGGCGACGGTGGTTCGGGGACGTCCAGATCCGGTCGTAGACGGCGGTGCCGTCCGCCTCGGTGACCCAGCCGAGGGCGGCGAGCTCCTCCTCGCCCTCGGGCGCGGTCGAGGCGCCGACGGCCAGGATGCGCAGGCGACGGCTGCCCTCCATCGGCTGGTCCACGCGGGCCTCATAGCCCTCGGGCAGCAGCGGGGGCTCCACGTCCTGCAGCTCGGGATCCATGTCCATGGTCATGAAGCGCTCCGGCTCGGCCTGGGACTTCAGGCCCATGGCCTTCGGGTCCTCACCGGCGTCGCCGAACACGGTGAGCAGGATCTGCTCCTGGTCCCGCAGCGCCTCGCGCAGGTCCTCCAGCTCCGCGCGGGAGGGGTTCACCACCACGTGCTCCCACGTGGCCGGCACGTCCACCGTGGCGCGACCGGAGCCGCCGGGGATCATGTGGGCGGGGCGGGGGGTGCGCAGGGCCGCGCGTCGCCCCGCCTCCTGGCTCGTGCGGTAGCCGCGCGATCGCGACCAGGCCGCGAACCAGATGTCGACCAGTGCCGGATCCAGATGCTCAGTCATGTCTGAAGGGTAAGGCGTGTGGCCGGTGCGGGCCAGGCCCCGCCCGTCCCTCACGGCCGTCACGTCCGGGGCCGCGCACTAGCCTGGACCTCGATGAGCACCGCCGCCCTCTCCCGCATCGCGCTGTACTACCGGTTCACCCCGCTCGCCGACCCCGAGGCGGTGCGGCTGTGGCAGCGCGCGCTCGCGGCGTCCCTCGGCCTGACCGGCCGGATCATCGTGTCGCCGCAGGGGATCAACGGGACCGTCGGCGGACCGGTCGACGCGGTCAAGCGCTACGTGCGCGGCACGCGGGAGCATCCGGCGTTCCGGGACCTCGAGGTGAAGTGGTCGGACGGCTCGGCGGCGGACTTCCCCCGCCTCTCCGTCAAGGTCAAGCCCGAGCTCGTCGCGTTCGGGGCCCCCGAGCGCGTCACCGTGGATGCGGACGGTGTCGTCGGCACGGGGGAGCGGCTCACGCCCGCCCAGGTGGACGCGCTCGTCGCCGAGCGCGCCGGCACCGCGAACCCCGTGCGCTTCCTCGACGGCCGCAACACGGTGGAGGCGGCCATCGGCCGCTTCGAGGGGGCCGTGGTCCCCGACGCGCACACCACCCGCGACCTGCTCGCCGCCGTCGACTCCGGAGCCCTGGACCACCTCAAGGACGCGCCGCTGATCACCTACTGCACGGGCGGCGTGCGCTGCGAGGTCCTCTCCGCCCTGCTCAAGGACCGCGGCTTCGCCGAGGTCTACCAGCTCGACGGCGGCATCGTCCGCTACGGCGAGGCCCGCGGCGACACCGGACTGTGGCGGGGCGAGCTGGCCGTGTTCGACCGACGCCTGTCCACCCGCTTCACCGCCGACGCCGAGACCATCGGCCGGTGCGTCACGTGCCAGACCCCGACCTCGGCGCTGCGCAACTGCGCCGACCCGGCCTGCACCACGCTCGAGGTCCGCTGCGCGGCCTGCGCCGCCGACGACCCCGAGCACCGCTGCCCCGTCTGCGCCC
>NZ_JABFAY010000065.1:0-6196 GCF_017168495.1 Micrococcus sp. KRD096
GTGCGGGGCGGCGTGGCATGCGGCCAGGATGCGGGCGCCGTCGTCGTGGGCGGGCGTCCGACCCCCTCCTGTGCGGGGCCGGGCCCCTGTGCAGGAGCCGCCCCGCCCCGCCCCGGACTTTCGAACGTGAAATCGGGCGAATGGGGACTTTCGAACGTGAGAGAGGGCCTACCCCACGTTCGAAAGTCCGGGTCAGGCGTCGAAGGGGCGGCCCGTCAGGCGCTCGTACGCCTCCACGTAGCGGTCGCGGGTCTTGGCCACGACGTCGGCGGGCAGCTCCGGCGGGGCCTCCCCGCTGGTCTTGTCCCAACCGGAGTCGGGGCCCGTGAGCCAGTCGCGGACGAACTGCTTGTCGAAGCTCGCCTGGGGGCGGCCGGGCTCGTAGTCCTCGGCGTCCCAGAACCGGGAGGAGTCCGGGGTGAGGACCTCGTCGCCCAGCACCACCTGGCCGGTGGCCGGGTCCACGCCGAACTCGACCTTCGTGTCCGCCAGGATGATGCCGGCCTCGCGGGCGATCGCCTCGGCGCGGGCGTACAGGTCCAGGGTGAGGAACCGCAGGCGCTCGGCGGCCTCGGTGCCCACGCGCTCGACCATCTGCTCGAACGTGATGTTCTCGTCGTGCTCGCCGACCTCGGCCTTCGCGGACGGCGTGAAGATCGGCGGGTCGATCCGCGAGCCGTCCACGAGCCCGGCGGGCAGCGGCAGGCCGGCCACCGTGCCCGACGCGCGGTACTCGGCCAGGCCGGAGCCGGTCAGGTAGCCGCGGGCGATGCACTCCACGGGGAACATGTCCAGGCGCTTGACGATCATCGCCCGCCCGGCCACGGCCGCGGGCACGTCCGTGCTCACCACGTGGTGCTCGACCGGCTCGGCGTGGGCCCCGTTGTAGCCCTCGGCCAGCTTCTCGAACCACCACAGGGTCAGCCGGGTGAGGATGGCGCCCTTGTCCGGGATCGGCGGCTCCAGCACGTGATCGTAGGCGCTGATCCGGTCGGAGGCCACCACGAGCAGCGTCGCGGACCGTCCCGGCTCGGCGTCGGCGGGCTCGTACAGGTCCCGCACCTTGCCCGAGTAGACGTGCCGCCAGCCCGGCAGCTCGAGGGCCTCGGCCCCCGTGAACCCCACGCGCTCCCCGCTCACTTCGCTCCCTCCGTCCCCGGCACGGTGATCTCGCCGCGCTCGGCCTTGAGTCCGATGTCCGTGCGCCACTGGGCGCCGTCGAACCGGATGCGCTCGACGCCCGCGTAGGCGCGCTCGCGCGCTTGGGCCAGGTCCGCCCCGCGCCCGACGACGGCCAGCACCCGGCCGCCCGCCGTCACCACGTCCTCACCGGACACCGCGGTGCCCGCGTGGATCACGTGCACGCCCTCGAGGCCGGCCGCGTCGGCCAGCCCGGTGATCACGTCGCCCTTCGAGGAGGAGGCCGGGTAGCCGGCCGAGGCCATGACCACGTCCACGGCGACGTCGTCGCTCCACTCGAGTCGACGGTCCGCGCCGAGCCGGCCGGCCGCGGCGTCGGCGAGCAGCCCGCCCAGGGGCGTCTCGAGGCGGGCGAGCACGGCCTGGGTCTCGGGGTCGCCGAAGCGCACGTTGAACTCGATGACCTCCACGCCCTCGGCGGTCACGGCCAGGCCGCAGAACAGCACGCCCGTGAACGGGGTGCCGCGGCGGGCCATCTCGGCGAGCACGGGGCGGGCCACGCGGTCCATGACCTCGTCCGTGAAGCCCTCGGGCAGCCACGGCAGCGGCGTGTACGCGCCCATGCCGCCGGTGTTGGGGCCGGCGTCGCCGTCGTGGATGCGCTTGAAGTCCTGGGCGGGGGTGAGGGCGACGGCGGCCTCGCCGTCGCAGATCACGAAGAGGGAGACCTCGGGGCCGTCCAGGAAGTCCTCGATCACCACGGTGCCGCCGGCGGCGAAGCAGGCCTCGGCGTGGGCGAGGGCCTCGGCGCGGTCGGAGGTGACCACGACGCCCTTGCCCGCGGCCAGACCGTCGTCCTTGACGACGTGCGGGGCGCCGAACTCGTCGAGGGCGGCGGCGGCCTCCGCGGCGGTGGTGCACACGCGGGAGCCGGCGGTGGGCACGCCCGCGGCGGCCATGACCTCCTTGGCGAAGGCCTTGGACGCCTCGAGCTGCGCGGCGGCCTGCGAGGGGCCGAACACGGCGAACCCGGCCTCGCGCAGGGCGTCGGAGACGCCGGCGGCCAGCGGGGCCTCGGGTCCGACGACGACGAGGTCGGCCCCCAGCTCGCGCGCGAGCTCCACGACGGCGGCCGGGTTGGTGGCCTCGACGGCGTGGAGGGTGGCGAGGTCGGCCATGCCGGCGTTGCCGGGCGCCGCGTGGAGGGCGCTGACCTGCGGATCACGGGAGAGGGCGGTGAGCAGCGCGTGTTCGCGGCCGCCGTTGCCGAGCACAAGGGTCTTCACGAGCCTGAAGCCTACGCGGTGGCCCTGGCCCGGCCCGGCCCGTGGCCCCTACGGTGGAGCGCATGACGATGCCTCCCCTCCACCACGGTCAGCCCGGCGACGACGGTGACCCCCGTGACCCCCGCCACCGGCCCGGTGCGGGGCTGGGACCCGGGCTCCGGTCGGTCTGGATGTTCGTCGGCGTGATGTTCACGTGCGCCCTGATCGTCTTCTGGACGCTGCGGGGGTTCGGCGTCCAGCGCGGCGACCTCAGCCTGCCCGCCGCGCTCGGCGTGCTGGCGCTGGCCGCCGTCGCCGCGGCGGTGATCACCCGGTACGTGCGGCGCCGCTGAGCAGGGCCGGGCCCTCCAGGGCCGGCCGCCTCGGCCTGCCCGTCAGCGGATGATGCGCCGTCGCCGGGCCTCGTCGACGGCGCGCGTGCGGTTGTCCACCCCGAGCTTCTGGAAGATGTGCACCAGGTGCGTCTTCACGGTGGCCTCGGAGATGAACAGCTCCTTCGCGGCCACCTTGTTCGTGGCGCCCCGCGCGATCAGCTCGAGCAGCTGGATCTCCCGCTCGGACAGCACCTCGGAGCCGCCGGACATGCGCCCCATCAGCGTGGCCGCGACCTGCGGGGCCAGCGCCTTGCGCCCCGCCGCCGCCTGCCGCACCGCCGAGGCGATCTCCTCGCTCGGGGCGTCCTTGAGCAGGTAGCCGGCAGCGCCCGCGTTCACGGCCGCGAGGATGTCCGCCTCCGTGTCGAAGGTCGTCAGGATCAGCACCTGCACCCCCGGCCACCGCTCCCGCACCGCGCGGGTGGCGGTCACGCCGTCCATCCCCGCGCCCATCTGCAGGTCCATCAGCACGACGTCCACCGCGGGCTCGCCCGCCTCCAGGACGCCGATCGCCTCCGCCCCGTCGGCGGCCTCGGCCACCACGCTCAGGTCCGGGTGCGCCTCGACGACGGCCCGCACCCCCGCCCGGACCACGGGGTGGTCGTCCACCAGCATCACCCGCACGCTCATGCGGTCTCCTCGCTCTCGGTCTGCTCGGGATCAGCGCTCCGGCCGGCCCCGGCGGCGGCCAGCGGCACCCGCAGCGCCACCACGGTGCCCTCGCCGGGGGCCGACTCGACGGTGGCCTCGCCGCCCACCGCAGCGAGACGCTCGCGCACGCTCGCCAGCCCCACGCCGGTCCCCGCCCCCGGGTCGGCACCGGCGGCTCCGGCCCGGGGGCGGGCCGCGACGACGGCCGGGTCGAACCCCGCGCCGTCGTCGGCCACGTCCACCGTCAGCTCATCACCGAGGTAGCCCAGCGTGACCCGGGCGCGCCGAGCGCCCGCGTGCGCGCCCACGTTCGCCAGGGAGGCCTGCACGGCTCGCAGCACCGCGGTCTCCACGGCCTCGGCGACCGCGACCGGCTCCCCCACGACCTCGACGTCCGCAGCCACGGGCGTCCCGGCGGCGGCCTGCCGGTCGGCGAACCCGGCGACCGCTCGTTCGAGCGCCTCGATGAGGGACGGTGCCCCGGTGCCGCGCAGGTCGCGGACGAAGCGGCGGGACTCGGCGAGGTTCTCGGCGGCCGTGGCGCGCACGGTCTCCATGCGCTGCCGGGCGAGGGCGGGGTCGGCGGCGTCGAGCGCGTCCTGGGCCGCGCGCGAGACCAGCACGATCGAGGCCAGCCCCTGGGTGAGGGTGTCGTGGATCTCGCGGGCGAGCCGCTCCCTCTCGGCGCTCACCCCCGCCCGGTGCTCGGTGCGCGCGAGCTCGGCCTGCGCGGCGCGCAGCTGCTCGGCCACGGCACGCTGGCGCTCGGACTCGGCGTGCAGGGCGCGGTACGCCCCGGAGAGCACCACGGCCACGGCGGCGCCCACCAGCGGACCAATGACGGCCGGCACCCGCACGCCGCCGGCGCCCGCCGCCATCCCGTCCACCACGACGACGGCCATCGCCACCACCAGCGCGGGCCCGACCACGTGGCGCACCCAGGCCTGCCGGGCCACCCGGTCGACCACGTGCAGGACGACGAAGAAGAGGGGGAAGGCGACCCACGCGAAGTCGCCGTGGTGGGCCACGAGCAGGCCCCACAGCAGCAGCACCAGGGCCAGCCAGGCGACCGCCGGACCGCGGCCGACGTCGTCGCCCCGGGCCCACCGGCGCCGCTCCAGCACGGTCCCGGCCAGGTAGACGCCCGCCAGCGCGGCGGTCAGCAGCACCAGGGTGGTGGCCGGGAACGGACCGGAGGACGCCTCCGGGGACCGGTCCGCGAGCGCGCGCGCCAGCCCCACGGTGAGCAGCGCGGCGAACGTGACGTGCAGGGCCACGCGCAGGCCGGCGAGCACGGCGGTGGTGCCGGTCTCGGCGGCCGCGGGGGGCACGGCGGCGCGGGGTGCGACGGACATGGCTCCACCCTAGGGCGCGCCCCGGACGCGACAGCGGCCCGCGGCCCCGGGGCTGCGCCGCTGCGCCGCCGGGATCAACCATTCGGTTGACCGGGTCCAGCCGCCGCGGGCGATGTGCCGACCCCTCCCCGCGCGAGACCGTGGAGGCAATCTCAGGACAGACCTCTCCCAGGAAAGGACGCGACCCGTGTTCCTCGCACTCCGCGACCTCCGCTTCGCCACCGGACGGTTCGCCCTCATGGGCTCCGTGGTGGCCCTCATCAGCCTGCTGCTCGTCATGCTCTCCGGCCTCACGGCCGGCCTGGGCGGGCAGAACACCGCCGCGATCGACCGCCTCGGCGAGCAGGGCGTGCAGCGTCTGGTCTTCGGCGGCGCGGCGGGCCAGGAGCCCACCGCGTCGTTCACCCAGTCCGAGTTCACCGTGGCCCAGCGCGACGCGTGGGCGGCCACGGACGGCGTGGCCTCCGTCGAGCCGCTCGGTGTGAGCCAGGGCCGGGCCATCGGCCTCGAGCACCCCGTGGACACGGACCCGCAGGGCCGCGCGGACGTGTCCGGCGAGCCCACCATCGGCGTGGCCACCACCGCGTTCATCGGTCTCACCCCGGGCGGCTCCGACGCGCCGGCCGGCGTCGAGCCCGGGCAGATCGTGCTCAGCCAGGACGTGGCCGACTCCCTCCACGCGCAGGAGGGTGACGCCGTCGCGGTCTCCGGCTTCGTCTACACCGTGGCCGACGTCGTGCCGACCGAGTACTACTCCCACTCCCCCGTGACGTGGCTGGCGCTCGAGGACTGGAACGCCATCTCGCACACCGCCGACGACGCGGTGCTCGGCACCGCCGGCCTGGTGCGCTTCGACGCCGGCGCCGACGTCGACGCCGTGGCCGCCGCCGGTGACGACGCCGCGGGCACCGTCGCCGAGACCGTGAAGGGCTCCTACGCCGCCCTGCCCAGCTACCGGTCCGAGAACGGCTCCCTGATGACCATGCAGGGCTTCCTGTACGGCATCTCGGCGCTCGTGGTGATCGCGTTCCTGTCCATCTGGACGGTGCAGCGCACCCGCGACATCGCGGTGCTCAAGGCCCTCGGCGGCTCGAACGGCTGGGTGCTGAAGGACTCGCTCGCGCAGGCCGCGTTCGTGCTCGTCGGGGGCGTGGCCGTGGGCACCGGGCTGGCCGCCGTGGTCGGCGCGTTCGCGGGGCGGGCCGTCCCGTTCGAGCTCTCGTGGGCCACCACCGCGGTGCCCGCCGCCGGGGTCCTCGTGCTCGGCATGCTCGCCGCCGTCGTCGCGGTCTACCGCGTCACCCGGATCGACCCGCTGGTCGCCCTCGGCGGCAACTGACCGCCCCGACGACGGCGCCGCCCGGCGCCGTCGTCCCCCTCGGCTCCGCCT
>NZ_JABFAY010000066.1:0-419 GCF_017168495.1 Micrococcus sp. KRD096
AGGCCAGGTCGTTGCGGATGGTGACCGTTGAGACGCCAAACTGCGCAGAGAGATCGTTAACCTGCACGCTTCCGTGCTGCCGCAGCCGCTGGATAATCAGCTCCCGCCTCTCGCTGGTGCCGGAGACGCGCTTACCTGCAGCAGTATCGCTACTACTCATAAAAGATCCTTTATCCGCTTCTTTCGTTTCATTTCGATTTATCTATTAACCCCTTTCTTATCGCGAAATGCAAGACCCCTCCGGTGGCAAAAATGGCCCTTTTTCGCGGGTCATAGACTTTCATTATGTTTCTTTTGTGAATCAGATCGGAAAACCATTATCTTTCGTTTTATTTTTGACGCAGGCTGGTGCGATATTAAATGAAATAAAACGAAAGATATTTACCAGACAATCCACTGTGGAGAGGAAAGTGAAACAT
>NZ_JABFAY010000067.1:0-615 GCF_017168495.1 Micrococcus sp. KRD096
GTGACGATCACCTCCCTGCAGGATGGGCCGCTGGCCGCGTCACAGGCGAAGATCGTCTTCGACTTCTTCGACCCGGAGGGCGACGAGCAGGCGGCGGGGTCGGTGCAGATCCTCGACGACGAGGGTTCGATCGTCTACCAGCGCACCTGGGAGCACGCGTCGCGTGGTCTGACGCCGCCGGTCCGGCTGCAGGACGGCCGCTCCTACGTGATCCGTGTGCGGGCCCGCGCAGCGTCTGGCCTGTGGTCCGAGTGGGGCCAGGTCACGGTGGCCGTGGACTACCCGGAGCCGCCCGTGGGTGTGCTCACGGCGGAGTGGCTGCCGGACTCGGCCTCGGTCATGCTCACGGTGGCGGTGCCGCCACCAGCGGAGGGTGAAGCGGAAGCGACGTCGGCGGAGATCTGGCGGTCCGTGGACGGCGCGCCGTGGTCGCGGCTGGCCGTGGGCCTGCCGTTGGATACGGCGCTCGTGGACCCGACCCCGCACACGTCTCGCACGACGGCGTACCGGCTGGTGACGGTCTCGGATCTGCCGTCGACGGCGGAGGCGGCGCCGGTGCTGGTGGCCCCGGATCCGGAGGGCTGGATCTGGCTCAACGCGGGGCCGGGCTGGTCG
>NZ_JABFAY010000068.1:0-626 GCF_017168495.1 Micrococcus sp. KRD096
TCTTCCTGGAGCGCAACGCCGCGTTCTTGCTCTGCAAGGGGGAACACTCGTCGCCGGGGCACCCCGACGTCCAGGCGTTCATGCGGCACTTCATCGACCTGCCGCCGGCTACCCATTGGGATGTGCAGCCGATGGTGGCCGAAGGGCAGATGCGGGAGTTCCAGGACGTCGCCGGGGTGCATGCCCTGGACCTCACCATGACAACACGGAGAGACCTCTTCAACCACGACCAGCAAGGCAAAGGCCGCTCCCTCGACGCCGTGCTGAGCGCCCTGTCGGACGCAATCGGCACCGATCTTCAGGTCACCTTGAAGGTCTCGATCGACCGCCCGAACCGCTCGAAGCGAGCGATGCAACGGATGCGTGACGTAGTGAATGAGTCCGCCAGCTGGTTCTCCGCGGCCGGGAAGAAGGCCGTCGTGACGACGGAGACCACGGGCGGTGTTCGCGAGGCGCTCAACCTGGTCAGCCATGACCTCGCGGTGGACATTGTCCTCCCGCCGGAAAGCACCGAGCGCCAGAGCTTCCAAGACCTCATTCATGCCCTGGTAGCGGAAGCCGCGAGCTTGAACGCGAGGCTCCGCGAGTAGGTCGCCCGTAGACTCAGCTGCATGACCGCTGGCAAC
>NZ_JABFAY010000007.1:0-38941 GCF_017168495.1 Micrococcus sp. KRD096
TCTCGGCGGTCTCCCAGCCCGGCCCGTAGTATCGGGACGGACAACTGTGGAAAGGGGCCCCGTCGTGGGACTTCTGGACAACCTCGAACGCGGCCTGGAGCGGGCCGTGCGCTCGGCCTTCTCGGCCGGCGGTCCGCGGGCGGTCAAGCCGGTGGAGATCGCCTCGGCCCTGCGACAGGCGATGGACGACGAGTCGTTCGCGCTGTCCGAGGGCCACACGGTCGCGCCCAACAACTACGTGGTCCACTTCTCCCCCGCCGACTTCGAGCGCGCCCGCTCGTGGGGGTCCACCCTCGCCAGCGAGCTGTGCGATGAGGTCATCCGCCACGCCGACTCCCAGGGCTATGCACTGCCCGGCACGGTCCGGGTCGCCTTCCACCCTGACGCGGACGTGCGCGCCGGGGACCTGCGCGTGGTCACCCGCCTGGACGACGGCTCCCGCCCCGCCCCGGCTTCCCACGACGACGGCCCCTCGCCCGCCACCGCCCACGGCCCGGGAGCCTCCGCCGCCGCCCCCGCCCACGCCGACCAGCCGACCGTCGTGACGGGCCGCCCCGTGACCGAGCCCGCCGGCCCGGCCCTCGAGCTGGACGGCCGCATGCTCCCCCTGGACGGGGACGACCTCATCCTCGGCCGCTCGGCCGAGCGTGCCGACCTCGTGATCCCGGACTCCTCGGTGTCCCGCGAGCACCTGCGCCTGCTCACCGTCGGCTCCACGGTCACGCTCCTGGACCTGGGCAGCCGCAACGGCGTGCTCGTCAACGGCCGCCGCGTGGACGGCTCCGTCACCCTGCGCGACGGGGACGTGGTGACCGTCGGCCAGACCGAGCTGCTGTTCTTCGGCGGGACGGGGGGCCGCGCATGAGCGAGCTCGCCGTCGCCGTGCTCCGCATGGGCCTGCTGCTGGCCCTGTGGGTGCTGATCATCTCCATCGTCATGGCGCAGGGCCGCGACCTCGTGGTCGGCCGGCGCAACAAGACGCGCCTCCAGCAGGCCCAGCGCGACGCCGGCCTGGTCACCGCGGCGCCCGCGGCCGGGGTCGCCGGGGCGGGCTCGTCCGCGGTCGACCGACCCGCGCCCGCGTCGACGCCGGCCCCCGCCGCGTCCGCGCCGACGACGCCGGCCCCGCGGCTGTCCCGGACCCTGCGGGTGGTCGAGGGCCCGAAGGCCGGGCAGACCATCGCCCTGGAGGGCCGTCCCCTGCTGATGGGCCGCGCCCAGGACGCCGACCTGGTGCTCGTGGACGACTACGCCTCCGGCCGCCACGCCCGGCTGTTCCCGCAGGGCACCCGCTGGTTCCTCGAGGACCTCGGCTCCACGAACGGCACCTACGTGAACGGCGCCCCCGTGACCCGCGCGCTGCCCGTGGGCCCCGGCACGGCCATCCGCATCGGCAAGACCGTCATGGAGCTCGAGGCCTGACCCATGACCCTCGTCCTCCGCTACGCCGCCCGCTCCGACGTCGGCCGCGTCCGTGCCAAGAACGACGACTCCGCCTACGTGGGCCGTCATCTGGCCGTGCTCGCGGACGGCATGGGCGGGCACGTGGGCGGCGACGTGGCAAGCGCGTCCACGGTGCTGGACCTGGCCCCGCTGGATGCGGTGGGCTACGAGGACCCGGCCACGGTGCTGCCGGACGAGATCCAGAACGCCAACCTGATCCTCAACGAGCTGGTGCACGCCAACCCCAAGCTCGCCGGCATGGGCACCACGTGCACCGCCGGCCTGCTCGCGGGGACCACGCTGCACATCGCGCACATCGGCGACTCCCGTGCCTACCGGCTCGCGGACGGCGAGTTCTCCCAGGTCACCACGGACCACACGTTCGTGCAGAAGCTCGTCGACGAGGGGCGCCTCGAGGCCGGGGAGGCCCCGTTCCACCCGAACAAGAACGTGCTCATGCGCGTGCTCGGCGACGTGGACGCCTCCCCCGAGCTGGACGTGTTCGAGGTGCCCGTCGCCCCCGGAGAGCGCTGGCTGTTCTGCTCGGACGGCCTCACGGACGTGGTCTCCCCCGAGAAGATCCACGAGGTGCTGCGGGACTCGGAGGCTCTCAACCAGGCCGTCGACACCCTCGTGGACCTGACCCTCAAGGGCGGCGCCCCGGACAACGTGACCGTGGTGGCGTTCGAGATCGCGGAGGGCACGGCGGAGGAGCTGGCCCCCGTCCCGGACGTCCACCTGTCGGAGCAGGCCCTCGCCGCGGCCCACCCGCCCGAGGTCGGCCCGGTCTCCGGCCTGCTGCTGCGCGAGGACCTGGACGCACGGCCCCACCTGCTCGTCGGCGCGGCCTCCAACGCCGTGAAGACCGATCGCATCCCCGTGGTCACGCGCAGCTCCACGCGCCGCCGCGCCGCCGCCCTGCTCGGCGAGACGCCCGTGCCGGAGAACCGTCCCCGGCGCACCGCGGCCGTCCTCACGGACGGGCCGGATCCCGACGTCGCCGCGCGCCCGGACCCGTCCGCCCCGCCCGCCGCGCCGCGCGGCACCGCGGCCGCCGCCACACCGGCCGCCACCGCTGCCGACCGCCCGTCCGACCAGGCCGCCGAGACGTCGACCACGGCCCCGGCGACCGCCGGGCCCGCCGGCGGCCCCGAGGACGGGGCCGCGCGTCGGCGGCGTGGGAAGGACGACCGCCCGGTGCAGTACCGCCGCGGCTGGTTCATCCCCGTGTTCACCACGCTGCTCGCCCTCACCCTCGCGGCCGTGGCCGTGTGGGGCTACCTGTGGACCCAGACGCAGTACTACGTGGGGGCCAACGACGGTCGGATCGCCGTGTTCAAGGGCGTCTCCCAGCGGCTGGGCCCGCTCGAGCTGTCCCACGTGGACCGCCAGACCGACCTCCCGGTGGACGCGCTGCCCGCGTACGCCCGCGACCGCGTGAACGCCGGCATGGCCGCCCGGGACGTGGACCACGCGGAGCAGATCGTCGCCGAGCTGCGCGACTCGCTGCACCCGAACGCCCCCGCCCCCGCCGGTGAGCCCTCCGAGCGGGCCCGGCCGAGCACGACGCCGTCGTCGTCCTCCGCCCGCCCCTCGGACGCGTCCGGCTCCGCCGCGCCGACGAGCCCGGCGTCGTCCCCGAGCGCGACGGGAGGTGAGGCCCCGTGACCGAGGTGATCTCCCCCGCACGCCCGCGCCGGAACATCGAACTGGTCCTGCTGCTGGCCGCCCTGGCCATCGCCCTGGGGGCGGACCTGCTGGGCATGATCGGCACGGACGCCCCGCTGGACTCCACCGCCTGGGTGCCGCTGGGCATCTTCGGGGCCGCCACCCTGGTGCTGCACGTGGTCCTGCGGCTGCGCGCCCCCTACGCGGACCCGTTCATGCTGCCGATCACCGCCCTGCTCAACGGGCTGGGCCTGGCCATGATCCACCGGCTGAGCCAGGACGCCGCGATGGCCAACCCCACCTCGCAGCTCGTGTGGTCCGTCCTGGCCGTCCTGGTGGCCTCCGCCCTGGTGTTCCTGGTGCGCGACCATCGGGTGCTGCGGCGCTGGCCCTACCTGTTCCTCGTCGCGTCCGGCGTGCTGCTGCTCCTGCCGCTCGTGCCCGGGCTGGGCCTGAGCATGTACGGGGCGCGGATCTGGATCGACGTCGGATTCGGCACCTTCCAGCCCGGTGAGATCGCCAAGATCACGCTGGCCGTCTTCTTCGCCGGCTACCTCTCCGCGAACCGCGACCTGATCCTGCTGGCCGGCCGCCGCGTGGGTCCGGTGACCTTCCCCCGTGCCCGGGACCTCGGCCCGTTGCTGGCCGGCTGGCTCCTGGCGCTCGGCGTGCTCGTGTTCCAGCGCGACCTGGGCTCGGCCCTGCTGTTCTTCGGCATGTTCATGGCGATGCTCTACATCGCCACGTCCCGCGCCTCCTGGATCCTCCTCGGCCTGGGCCTCATCGCCTTCGGCGCGGCGCTGGCGTTCCTGTTCATGCCGCACGTGACCGCCCGGTTCGAGATCTGGCTGAGGGCCTTCGACCCCGAGATCTACCATCGCGACTTCGGCGGCTCCTACCAGGTCGTCCAGGGCCTGTTCGCGATGGCCTCGGGCGGGCTGATGGGCACCGGCCTGGGCGCGGGCAACCCCACCCAGGTGCCGCTGTCCTTCTCGGACATGATCCTCACGGCCATCGGCGAGGAGCTCGGCTTCGTGGGCCTGGCCGCCGTGCTCGTCCTGTACTTCCTGCTCGTCACCCGCATGATGCGCGCCGCCCTCGGCGTGCGCGACGCGTTCGGCAAGGTGCTCGCCTCCGGCCTGGCCTTCACCATGGCGTGGCAGGTGTTCGTGGTGATGGGCGGTGTGACCCTCGTGCTGCCGCTCACCGGCCTCACGACGCCGTTCCTCGCCGCCGGCGGCTCGTCGCTGCTGGCCAACTGGATCATCGTGGGGCTCGTGCTGCGCATCTCGAACGCCGCCCGCCGTCCCGCGGTCGTGGACGGGATGGTCAACGCGTCCGGGCCCGGCGCCGGCCACCTCGACCCCGGCACGGCGCTCCCGGCGGCCGCTGTGCCCCCGGGAGGAGGTGAGGAGCGGTGAACGAGGCGATCCGACGCACGTGGACCGTCATGGCGGCCATGATCCTGGTGCTCGCGCTGGCTGCGTCCGTCATCCAGGTGCTGGCCGCGGACCAGCTCAAGACGCACGCCCTGAACTCGCGGCAGATGTTCCTGGAGTTCGGCGCCCCGCGCGGGCCGATCCTCGTGGACGGCGAGCCGATCGCCGAGTCCGTCCCCTCCGACGACGCGTACCACTACCAGCGCGTCTACCACGAGCCCGAGCTGTACGCCCCGCTCACGGGCTTCTATTCGCTCACCTACGGCACCGCCGGGCTGGAGGCGGCCATGAACGAGCAGCTCTCCGGCACCCCCACGTCCCAGTTCGTGGACCGCGCCATGGAGATCATCACGGGTGCCACGCCCGAGGGCGACCAGGTGGAGCTGACGATCGACCCCGAGCTGCAGCGTCTGGCGTACGACGCGCTCCCGGACGGCGTGCGCGCCTCCGCCGTGGTCACGGACCCGACGACGGGCGAGATCCTGGCCATGGTGTCGAAGCCGAGCTTCGACCCCAACGCGCTCTCCTCGCACAACCCGGCCGAGGCGCAGGCGGCGATGGCCGCGATCGATCAGATCCCCGGTGCCAGCGCGTACCGCAACCGCGCCTCGGAGCAGCTCGTGTCCCCCGGCTCCACGTTCAAGCTCATCGACGCGGTGGCCATGCTCGAGTCCGGTGACTACACCCCGGACGGGACGGTGGACATCCCCGCCGCGTGGACGCTGCCCGGCACGACCACGGAGCTGCCCAACTACGACGGCTCACCGTGCAACACCGTGGGGCGTCAGACCCTCACATGGGCGCTGGCACAGTCCTGCAACACCCCGTTCGCCATGGCCGCCGTCGAGCTGGGCCAGGACCGGATCCGGGAGGCCGCCGAGCGGTTCGGCTTCAACGACTCCTTCGAATACCCGCTGCCCGTGACCGCCTCCGTGTTCCCCTCCGACCTGGACGACGCCGCGCTGGCGCAGTCCTCGATCGGCCAGCGGGACGTGCAGGCCACCGCGCTGCAGATGGCCATGGTGGCCGCCGGCATCGCGAACGACGGCGTGGTCATGGAGCCGCAGCTGATCAAGGCGGTCCGCCGTTCGGACCTCACCACGGTGCAGGAGTTCAGCCCCCGTGAGCGCGGCCGGGCCACGACCCCCGAGGTGGCCGGGCAGGTCTCGGACATGATGGTCTCGGCGGTGGAGGACGGCATCCTGGGATCCGTGCAGTCGGACACGGTGCGGATCGCGGCGAAGTCGGGCACGGCCGAGGTCGGGGACACGGGCAACGTGCACTCCTGGATCACCGGCTTCGACGCGAGCGAGAACCCCCGGGCGGCCGTGACGATCGTGGTGGAGGACGAGCCGCCGGGGGTTGGACATCAGACAGTCGTCAGTGGCATGAAGGCAATCATGGAAGCGGTGGTCACGGAATGAGGCCGACATCGGGCATCACCCTCGGCGGCAGGTACCAGTTGACCGATCGCATCGCGATCGGCGGCATGGGCGAGGTGTGGAAGGCGCGGGACAAGGTCCTGGGCCGGATCACCGCCGTGAAGATCCTCAAGGAGGAGTACACGGGTGACCCCAACTTCCTGCGCCGCTTCCGGGCGGAGGCCCAGCACACCGCGCTGCTGAACCACCCCGGCGTCGCCAACGTCTACGACTACGGCGAGGAGAAGGGCTCCGCCTACCTCGTCATGGAGCTCGTGCCCGGCCAGCCGCTGTCCTCCATCCTCGAGAAGGAGAAGGTGCTCTCCCCCGAGCGGACCCTGGGGATCATCGCGCAGACGGCGGCCGCGCTCTCGGCGGCCCACGCCCAGGGGCTCGTGCATCGCGACGTCAAGCCCGGCAACCTCATGATCACGCCCACCGGCCGGGTGAAGGTGACGGACTTCGGCATCGCGCGCCTGGCGGACCAGGTCCCGCTCACGGCCACCGGCCAGGTGATGGGCACCGCCCAGTACCTCGCGCCCGAGCAGGCCACGGGGCAGCAGGCCACCGGCTCCTCCGACCTCTACTCGCTGGGCATCATCGGCTACGAGGCCCTCGCCGGGCATCGCCCGTTCACGGGCGAGTCCCAGATCGCGATCGCCCTCGCCCAGGTCAACGACACCCCGCCGCCCCTGCCGGACACCGTCCCGGCCCCGGTGCGCGCCCTGATCATGTGCATGCTCTCGAAGGACCCCAAGGAGCGGCCCTCGGACGCGACCGCGCTCTCGGAGGCCGCCGACGCGCTGCGTCGCAAGGACACCCGCGGCGCTGTGGAGGCCGTGCCCGGCCTGGCCGCCTTCCTCGAGGAGCAGGGCGTGGCCGACCCCTCGGGCGCCGAGACCGCCCCCCTGGACTACGACGGCATGCGCACCACCCATCCCCGCGCCGAGGGCACCCGGACGGACGGCTTCCCCGCCACCGCGGCGCTGCCGGTGACCGCGGCCCAGCCCCGCACCGACGACGCCGCCCGCGGCCCCGGCGCCGCCGGTGCGGCGGCCGGTGCGGCCGGCGCCGCCGCGAGCACAAGCACGCGCGACCACGAGATCGCCGCCGTGCGCGACCAGCAGACCCGCCCGGGCGACGTCGTGGACCCGGGCCCGCCCGCCGGGGGCGGCTCCGCACCCGCCCGCCGGCGACGCGCCAACCGCTGGCCGCTGTGGGCGCTGCTCGGGCTCGTGGTGTTCGCCCTGCTGGGGGCCCTGCTGTGGCCGCTGCTCACGGGTGGCCGCGGCGTCGGCGGCTCGGCGCCGGCGACCTCGCAGGAGGAGTCGTCCGTGCACGTGGACCCGGAGGCGTACAAGGGTCGCCCCGTGAGCGAGGTGCGCACCGAGCTCGAGGGCCTCGGCCTGGCGGTGCGCGAGGAGGACCGCGACGCGCAGAGCCCGCAGGGCACCGTCGAGGAGATCAACCCCGTGGGGGCGCTGCGGCGCGGTGAGACCGTCACGCTGGCCGTCTCCACCGGTGAGGGCGTCATCCCGGAGGGCCTCGTGGGCCAGCCCGTGGAGAGCGCGATCCAGACGCTGCGCGACCGCGGCTTCACCGTGGACCGGGTGGACGACCCGTCCGCCGACGGCGCCGACGGCGCCGACGGCGAGGTGGTGCGCGTGGTGCCCGGCGAGGGCGAGCGTCACCGCTATGACACGCACGTGCAGCTGATCGTGGCCACCGGCGGGTCCGACGCCGCGCCGACCCGCGAGGCCTCCCAGCCCGCCTCGGAGCCGGAGCCCAGCGCGTCGGAGGAGCCGAGCAGCGAGCCGAGCCCGTCGGCCTCGGACGAGCCCAGCCCGTCCCCCACCGCCGAATCCCCGACGGCCACCGCCGACCCGGAGCCCATGCCGGAGCCGACCGAGGAGCCGACGACGCCCACGGGGGATCCGACGACGGAGTCCTCCGGGGAGTCCACGGCGCCGACGGGCCAGCCCACCACCGACCCGTCCGCCGACGCGCGCGGCGCGGATGCCTCCTCCGCCGACGCGCGTGGTGCGGAGGCCTCGTCCGCCGACGCCACGCCCTCCGCTTGAGCGGCGGGCGGGACGGGCACGCGGACGTGTCTGTGGATGAGCAGAGGATCCTGAACGGGCGGTACCGGATCGGTGAGCTGATCGGGCGCGGCGGCATGGCGGACGTCTTCCGCGGCGAGGACCTGCGGCTGCACCGCCCGGTGGCGGTCAAGCTGATGCGCCGGGACCTGGCGCGCGATCCGCACTTCCAGGCGCGCTTCCGCAAGGAGGCACGCTCGGCGGCCTCCCTGAACCACCCCTCGATCGTCTCCGTGTACGACACGGGCGAGGTCTCCCTCGAGGACGGCCTCCATCCGGTGGACTGCCCGTTCCTGGTGATGGAGCTCGTCTCCGGCCGGACGCTGCGGGAGATCCTGCACGCCGAGGGCGCCGTGGGCACGGACCGTGCCGTGGCCTGGACCCGGGGCGTGCTGGAAGCGCTCGAGCACGCGCACGAGGAGGGCATCGTCCACCGCGATGTGAAGCCCGCGAACGTCATGGTCACGGAGACGGGCGCCGTGAAGGTGATGGACTTCGGGATCGCCCATGCGCTGGCCGACACCTCCGCCACCACGTCGCAGACCCAGGCCGTGGTGGGTACGGCCCTCTACCTGGCTCCGGAGCAGGCGACGGGCCGCACCGTGGACGGCCGCGCCGACCTCTACGCGGCCGGCTGCCTGCTGTTCGAGCTGCTCACGGGCCGACCCCCCTTCACGGGTGACACGCCGCTGGCCGTGGCCTACCAGCACGTGCGCGAGGAGCCGCCGGCACCCTCCGACGTCGACCCCGACCTGCCGCCCGCGTTCGACCCCGTGGTGCTGCGCGCCCTGCGCAAGGATCCGGAGGACCGGTTCCCCACGGGCGCCGCGTTCCTCGCGGCCCTCGAGGAGGCCGCCGCGGATCCGCACGCCGGCCCCGGCCGTCACACCCCGCCGCTCGATGCCGTCCCTCCCGCCCTCGTCGGCGCGGTGCTGGGCGCCGCGGCCGCGGAGCACGGGGCCGATGTGCCGACGGCCGCGGTCCCGCTGACCCGGCCGACGCCCTCCGTCCCGGCCGAGCCGGACGCCGCACAGCCCCAGGCGGCGAACCATGCCGTGGCGGGTGCGGGACTGCTCGGCGCCGCCTCCGCCGCGCAGCTTGCCGCCGCCGCCGCCATGGACGGCCCCCGCCCGGTGACGGTCGGCCAGCCGGTGATGCCCGGTGCGGTCGCGACGCCCCGGCCCGAACCGCAAGGGGACACGCCGGCGCCAGCGACGGCCACGCACCGTCGTGTCCGCCGGCGCCTCCGCCGGCGCACGCTCCTGGCGGCCGGCGCGGTCCTGATCGCGCTGGCCCTGGTCCTGGCGCCGTGGCTCGCGGCGGCTCTGCCCACCACCGCGGAGGTGCCCGCGGTGGTGGGGCTGCAGCAGGACGAGGCGGTCGCGGCGCTCGAGGACGCAGGTCTGGTGGCCGTCGTCTCGTCCGCGTACATGGCCGACGCCCCGGACGGGACCGTCACCCAGAGCGACCCGCCGACGGGCACGGAGGTGCCCCGCGGGGCCGAGGTGCGGATCCGGGTGTCCCGCGGCGAGGAGGGCATCGCGCTGTCCGACTCCCTGCACGGGCTGTCCGAGGACGCGGCCCGCCGCGAGCTGGAACGGCTGGGCCTGCGTGTCTCCTCCGTGCAGTACCAGGACGACGGCCGACTCGAACGCGGGCTGCTCGCCCGCACCGACCCCGCGATGGGCACGCACGTGCCGCCCGGCTCCTCCGTGGTGCTGCACCTGTCCAGCGGCATGGTCGACGTGCCGGATGTGGTGGGGATGAGCGCTCCGGACGCGCGGCGTCAGCTGGCGCTGAGCGCCCCCGAGCTGCGCGTGCGGATCCAGGACGAGGACGGCGCGACCACGGACACCGGAACGGTCGTGGCCCAGGATCCGCCCGCCGGCGTCCGCGTGGACAACCGTTCCTCCCTGACCCTGACGGCGTCCTCGTGGATCGCGCCCACGGCCGAGCCCTCCGAGCCGGCGCCGCCGTCCAGCGAGGCGCCCGAGCCCACGCCGTCGGCGTCCGCGTCACCGAGCCCCCCGCCGTCGGAGAGCCCCGAGCCCTCCGCGAGCGCGGAACCCTCGCCCTCGCCGTCCGCCTCGGCCACGCCCAGCCCCGAGCCGACGACGACCGCGACGCCGTCACCGACGCAGAGCCCGGCGCCGACGTCGGCGGCCCCGTCGACCTCGTCGGAGCCGACCGAGCAGTCGCCGAGCACCTCGTCCACCGCGACGCCGGTGGACCCGCTGCCGACGCTGACGCCGGAGCCCGAGCCCTCGATCGATCCGCCGCCGTCCACCTGAGCGGACGGGGCGCCGTCGGACCCGCGAACCGGGCCCCGGGGCCGGTCAGTCCTGGCGGACGAGGGGCGAGAGCCGGCCGCCGCGCTCGGCGGCCCCGGAGAGCCCCACGGACTCGAGCCAGTTGCCGAGCATCCGGTAGCCGCCCTCGGTGAGCACGGACTCGGGGTGGAACTGCACGCCCCACAGGGGCGCGGTGCGGTGGGCCAGTCCCATCACGACGCCGTCCTCGGTCTCGGCGGTGATCTCCAGGACCGCCTCGTCCACGGTGGGCCGCACGGCGGCCAGCGAGTGGTAGCGGGTGGCGGTGAACGGCGAGGGGACGCCCTCGAACATGGGGTGCTCGCCGCGGCGGACCAGAGACGTCTTGCCGTGCATGAGGGATTCCGCGTGCGTCACGGTGGCGCCGAACGCCTCCGCGATGGCCTGGTGCCCCAGGCACACCCCGAAGAGCGGGCGGCCGCCGTCGGCGGCGGAGCGGATGAGGTCGAGGGAGACACCGGCGTCGGCGGGTGCGCCCGGCCCGGGCGAGATGAGCACGGCCGTGTGCTCGGCCGCGAGCTCGAGGGCGCGGGCGGGGGTGACCTCGTCGTTGCGGATCACGGTGGTGCGGGCCCCGAGCTGCTCGAGGTAGCCCACCAAGGTGTAGACGAAGCTGTCGTAGTTGTCGACGACGAGGACGGAGACCTCGGGGCTCTGCACGGGGGCGCTCTTTCCTCCCCGCCGCGTGGGAGCGGGGTGCATAGACTGGCCGGGCACGTCGCTGACCCCGGTCCTGGGCAGGTCAGCAGGATACCGTCCCCGCCCCGGTCTCCGCCGGTGGGGGCGCCCACCACCCCCCACCCGAGGAGAAGACCCGTGGCAGCACCCGCCGGCAAGCGCAAGGACTCGGCCCGTCGGAAGCGCGAGGAGCTCGAGGCCGCGCGCCGCAGCCGCTCCGCCGTGCGGACGGAGCTCGGGGACGTGGACCCGGGTCCGAAGCCCCTCTCCCCCGTGTACAAGGCCGTGATGTTCGGCCTGCTGATCCTCGGCCTGCTCTGGATCATCGTCTACTACCTGACCCAGGGCCTCTTCCCGATCGTGCAGATCGGCGGCTGGAACATCCTCGTGGGCTTCGGCATCGCGCTCGTCGGGTTCCTGATGATGTCCCGCTGGAGCGAATGACACGCGTGTAGTTCTCCACAGTGGTGGACAACCCTGTGGATGGCCGATCCGCACGATCCGGCCCGGAGACGAGTTGTCCCCGGAGTTGTCCACAGGTGTGGACACCCCTGTGGGAAGAAGTGCACACCCGGCTGTGGAGAACTCCGGGGACGGTCGGGGACGACGGCCTAGCCGAGCAGGCCTGCCACCGTGACCCGGGCGGCGCCGAGCACCGTGAGCGCCGCCAGCGCCGCCGCCACGACCACGAGGCCGGCTGCCTGGGCGCCCACGGACGGCACGCGCGCGCGGCCGGGCCGCAGCCCGCCGGCCAGGGAGAACACGACGGCGACGACCGCGCCCGTCAGCAGCCCACCCACGTGCACCTGCCAGGCCACCCCGGGCAGCAGGAACGAGAAGACGAGGTTCAGGCCGATCAGCACGGCGATCGAGCGCACCTGCCCGCCCCGCACCCGGGTGAGCAGGAACAGGGCCGCGAACATGCCGTACACGGCGCCGGACGCCCCGACGACGGGCTGCAGCGGGTCCGAGACCCACAGCGCGAACACCGCACCGCCCACGGCGGAGAGCACGTAGAGGGCGAGGAACCGCCACCAGCCCAGCGCGGGCTCGAGCACACGCCCGATCACCCACAGCGCGAGCATGTTCAGCAGCAGGTGCGTGGGACCGGAGACGTCGTGCACGAGCGCGTAGGAGGCCATCCGCCACGGCTCCATGCCGTACGGGGACGTGTAGAGCCCGGCGTACCAGAGCGCCTCGGTCACGCCGGACGCCTGGTCCCGGGTCATCCACTGCGCCGCGTAGACCACCGCCGTGACCGCCAGCAGGATCCAGGTGACGGGCGAGGCGGCGAAGCCCGTCCGCCGTCGGACCGGGACCGACGCGGCGGCGCCGACGGGAGCCACCGTCGGAGCAGGGCCGGCCACGACGCCGGACGCACAGTCCACGCAGACCGGTCCGGCCGCGGAGCCGGGACGCTGGCAGTCGAGGCACGCGGGGCGCCGGCAGACGGCGCAGCGCACATACGCGGCACGGCCCGGATGCCGCGGGCACACCGGGGGTGTGCCGTCCGCGGAGTCCGGGCCGTGCGGGTCAGAGGGGGTGGTGCTCACCGAGGGGCTGCTCAGGCCTCGTCGATGTCGATGGACTCGATGACGACGTCCTCGAGCGGGCGGTCACGGGGATCGGTGGCGACGGCGTTGAGCTCGTCCACGACCTTCTGGGAGGCCTCGTCCTTCACCTCGCCGAAGATGGTGTGCTTGCCGTTGAGCCAGCCGGTGGGCACGGAGGTGATGAAGAACTGCGAGCCGTTGGTGCCGGGGCCGGCGTTGGCCATGGCCAGCAGGTAGGGACGGTCGAACTGCAGCTCGGGGTGGATCTCGTCGCCGAACTGGTAGCCGGGGCCGCCGATGCCCATGCCGAGCGGGTCGCCGCCCTGGATCATGAAGTCCTTGATGATGCGGTGGAACACGGTGCCGGAGTACAGCGGGGCGCCGTTGTTCTTCTCACCGGTCTGCGGGTGGGTCCACTCCTGCTCGCCGGTGGCGAGACCCACGAAGTTCTTCACGGTCTTCGGGGCGTGGTTGCCGAACAGCTCGACGACGATGTCGCCGTGGTTCGTGTGGATGGTCGCGGTGTGCGTCTTGTTCGCCATGCGCCCCATTGTTCCATCCGCGGCGGCGGGCCGTCCGGATCCCGCCGTCCGGGGGCGGGTCTTCCGCGATCGGCGTACGCACTCCCGGCGTGCCGGGACCCGTGCCACGGCGGGGGTCGGCCACTAGGCTGGGCCTCGAGGACCACCGCGTTCAACGACCATCCAGAACTCACGGGAGGCATCACATGGCTCGCAAGACCCTGCACGACGAGATCCAGCACGACGGCGGCGCGAACGCGTTCGTCGCACGCCAGGCGGAGAACCTGCGCCACTGGGCCGCCCCGAAGGTGGAGTCCACCCGCGCCTGGAGCGAGGTGGCCGCGGCCTACGGGCTGATCGGCGGCTCCGCCGCGGCCGAGGAGGGCCGCCGCAAGGCCCAGGACGCCAAGCAGGAGTACGGCCCCGTGGTCGAGCGCGGGGCGCGGAAGGCCGGCGAGGCCGTCGCGCACCAGTACGGGCTGCTGGCCCCCGCCGTCGCCAAGGGCGTGGACACCGTCCAGGACTTCCTCGAGCACCTGCAGGCCCAGGCGCAGGACGCCGGCCACGAGGTGCAGCAGCAGTTCGCCGCGGCGCGCAAGGACGCTGAGAAGGCCGCGAAGAAGGGCCGCCGTCGTGGGGGCCGCAAGGCCAAGCAGCTGCGCCGGGACGGCCGCCAGGCCGCCAAGGGCCTGCGCAAGGACGCGAAGAAGGCCGCCAAGGGCGCCCGCAAGGACGCGCAGCGGTCCGCCGCCCTGTTCAGCGACCGCGCCGGCCAGGCCAAGGACGCCGCCGCCGCGGGCGGCCTGACCCTCGCCGGCCTCCTCGCCACGGGTCTGTCCGCGCTGCAGGAGCAGGGCGGGAAGGTGGCCCCGCAGGTGCAGGCCCGCCTGGCCGACGCCGGCGACTACGCCCAGCGCCGCAAGGAGGAGGTCCTCCCCGTGGCCGCCGCCCGCCTGGCCGACGGCGCCGCGCACGCCCGCAAGACCGCCCACGACGTCGAGGTCCCGGACGCCCTGGAGCAGGCCCTGATCAAGCTCACCGGGGACAAGGCGATCGTGAAGCGCCTGCGCCAGGGCGCCGAGCAGTACGCCGGCGCCGCCGAGAAGGACCTGAACCGTGCCGCCGGTCGCCGGGCCTCCCGCTCGGGCGGCCGCGCCTGGATCGTCGCGGGCATGGCGGCCGCCGCCGCCGGCGCCGGCTTCGCCCTGTGGCGCCTGACCAAGCCGGTGCAGGATCCGTGGACCGCCCCGGTGCCGGGCCCGATCACCGCGAACATCCCGGTGGTGGAGGCCAACAACCCCTACGCCCAGCAGCAGAAGGTCGTGGCCGAGGCCGGCTCGGCCGCGGCGGGTCAGGGCGTGCGGGTGGACACCGCCACGCCGGACCCGGTGGCCGCCGCCAACGCGAAGGTGCTGGGCGTCCAGCCCGGGCAGCAGCGCTGACCCGCTCCCCCGCGCTCTGAGTGCGCAGCGGACGGCGACCGGCCCGCGCATCCTCGGCAGGACCGAGGGGGCGCGGGCCGGCGCGCGTCCGGGCGCAGGTCGGGGCGGGAGCCGGTGGGCCGCCGTCGAACGGGGCGCGGGCCTTGTCCACCGCCGGGAGCGCGCGGGAGGCTGGGAGCGCCCGGGATCCCGACGCCGGGCGGAGGAGTGATCTGCATGAGCACGACCCTGACCCTCTTCGGCCACTCGGCCGTCCGCCTCGAGAAGGCCGGCCGGCGCCTCGCGTTCGACCCCGGCGCGTTCAGCGACGCGGCGGTCCTGGACGGCGCGGACGCCGTCCTCGTGACGCACGGCCACCCGGACCACGTGGTCCCCGAGCAGCTGGCCCGGGCGTTGGCCGGCACGGAGACGCACGTGTGGGCGCCACGGGACCTCACGGGGCCGCTGGCGGAGGCGGGGCTCGACGCCGGACACGTGCACACGGCCGTGCCCGGGGAGACGTTCGAGGCCGCCGGCTTCCGGGTGGAGGTGCTCGGCGGGGAGCACGCGGTGATCCACGCCGAGGTGCCGCGCCCGGTGAACGTGTCCTATCTCGTGGACGGGGCCGTGCTGCACCCCGGCGACTCGTTCACGGTGCCGGACGCCGACGTCGAGGTGCTCCTGCTGCCCGCCGCCGCGCCGTGGCTGCGCATCGCGGACGTGGTGGACCAGATGCGGGCCATCGCGGCGACGCACACCCGCCCCATCCACGACGGCATCCTCAGCGAGGACGGCAAGGGCGTGGTGGATCGGGTGCTCTCGGGTCTCGCCGAGGGCGTGACCGACTACCGGCGCCTGGCCCCCGGGGAGCTCTGGACGTTCTGAGGCACGGGGAGGCAGCGGCCGCCCCGGGGCCGGTCACCAGCTGAGGGTGATCTCCAGCTCGGCGTCGCCGCCGTCCTCGACCTCGAGCTCCACCTCGAGGCCCACGCGGTCCGGGACGGTGACGACGACGTCGCGGCCGCCGTGCTCGACCCGCACCTCGTTCTGCCGGGAGAGCTGGTCGGCGAGGTCGCGTAGGCGTGCGGCGGCCTGCTCACGGCTGAGGGTCTGCTGCTGCTCGTGCTCGAAGAGGTCCTTGCCCATGGCACCGACGGTAGTCGCTGGGCGGGGTGCGCGCGACGGACGGGCCCCGGCGCGGCCGACGCCGGGGCCCGTGCGGGTCAGCGGGACGCGGCCGGGGCAAGGGCGGGATCGTCGTCGCGGTGGATCTCGAAGCCGGGTGCCCGGTAGGTGGGCTCCCGGCGCTTGAGGGCGCGGATGACGAGCAGGGTCACCGGCACGATGAGGATCTCCACGAGCGTCTTGTACGCGAAGCCGGTCACCGTGTAGTTCGCCAGTTCCAGCAGCGAGATGGTGCCGGCGTAGGCGATGGTGCAGAAGATCAGGGTGTCGAAGAACTGGCCGACCACGGTGGAGAGGATGAGCCGGAACGCCACGTGCCGTTCCTTCATGCGCTCCTTGAGGCGGACCACGATGGACGCGTTGAGCAGGGAGCCCACGAGGAACGCGACGAAGCCGGCCACGGTGATCCGCAGCATGGGCGCGAGGGCCTGGTCCCACACCTCGAAGCCCTCGACGGGCGTGGTCCAGGAGACCACCGTGTAGGTGAGGGCGGCGAGCACGAGCATCGCGAAGCCGAGGACGATGGCGCGGCGGGCCCGGCGCCAGCCGTACACCTCGGCGAGGATGTCGCCGACGATGTACGCGAACGGGAACAGGAAGGCGCCGCCGTCGAAGATGAGGGGGCCGCCGTCGTAGAAGAGGTCGGAGATGACCGGGACGGTGGGGCCGTAGAAGAGCTTGGCCGCGGTGACGCCGGAGAGGATGAGGAGGGCGATGAAGACGCCCACGAAGATGTCGTAGTAGCTCGCGGGCACCCGGGCGTAGGCCGGAGTGCCCTGCCCAGAGGCGGGTCGGTCGGGGGACGGGGTGTCGATGGTGGTGTTCACCGGACCATCCAACACCACGCACGACGGCGGCGGGAGCGGTGGGCGGATCCGGCGGCGGGGGTTCGGGGCAGGCCATCCCCGTCCCTCCGTGGGCAGAAACGCCCTCTCTTCTGCCCACGGGGCCCGAAGTCCTGCGGTTTGTGCCCCAGGAGCCCCCGGGTCGCCGGTTTCTGCCCACGGTGCCGGCGGCCACCCTGGGCATACGAAAGGGCCCGGGAGTCTCACGACTCCCGGGCCCTTCTTCGGTGGAGGCAAGGGGACTCGAACCCCTAACCCCCTGCTTGCAAAGCAGGTGCGCTACCAATTGCGCCATGCCCCCGTGAGGACCGGTCAGTCCTCCGGTGCCGGCTCGACGCCGTCGGCGTCCTCCGGCAGGTCGTCCGTGGCCGTGGCCCAGACGTCCTTCCCCGCACTGTTCTCCCGCCAGAGACGCGCCCCATAGGCGGCTGCCGCGGCGCTGACCACGAGGGCCACGCGTGCCAGTCGACCCATGGGAAGACCTCCGGAGACGAACGGAGCCCCAGCGGACCGGGGCTCTGTGTGGTGGGAGTGGGCGTACCAAGACTTGAACTTGGGACCTCTTCGTTATCAGCGAAGCGCTCTAACCGCCTGAGCTATACGCCCTCACCGTCGCTCACGGCTGACGCCGTTCACAACAGGAGATGACTGTACAGGAACGCCGACGCCCCGCGCAAATCCGCGCGGGGCGTCGTCGAGGGTCTGCTCAGTCGTCCGTCAGCGTGACGCCGAGGCCGCCCACGAGGCTCGCGCAGAGGTTGTAGAGCAGCGCGGCCACGGTGGCCAGGGCGGTCAGCAGGATGACGTTGACCACGGCCAGCACGGTGGCCAGCGAGGTCACGGTGCTCAGCGGGGCCAGGGACGCCACGGTGTAGCGCCCGGCCTCGGAGCCGAGCACGGTGCCGATCACGTCGTTGACCCTGTCGAAGATCCCGAGGACGTCGGACAGCGAGTACAGCGCCACCGCCGCCACCACCGTGAGGATGCCCAGCGCCACCGAGAGCAGGAACGCCAGCTTCAGCACGGACCACGGGTCCACCCGGGTCAGGACCAGGCGGGCGCGGCGCACCTTGGCCTTCGGGACGGCGCGGACCAGGTCCTCCTGCGAGGACCCGCTGGCCTTGCGCACCGGGCGGCCGGACCGCGGCTCGGCGGCCTTCCCGGTGCTCCGCCCCTGGCCGGGACGCGACGACGCGGACGTGCTCACTGCTCTCCTCCGTCTGCACCCTCACCGGCGTCCTGCGTCAGGGCGTCCTCCGGTGCGGCTACGGGGTCGGTCGGGTCGATGTCTGCGTCCAAGGGTACATCCGGCCCCGCCTCGGCCTCGGCGTCCGCCTTCGCCTCCATCTCCTGCTCATTGTTCAGGGTGACGGCGACGATCCGGTCCCGCTTGTCCGGCTTGGCGAAGATCACGCCCATCGTGTCGCGGCCCTTGGCCGGCACGCCGGCGACGGAGGAGCGCACCACCTTGCCCGAGGCCATCACCACGAGGACCTCCTGGTCCTCGCGCACTACGAGACCGCCGGCGAGCTCGCCGCGGTCGTCCACGAGCTTGGCGACCTTGATGCCGAGGCCGCCGCGGTTCTGCAGGCGGTACTCGTCCACGTGGGTGCGCTTGGCGAAGCCGCCGTCCGTGACGGTGAAGACGTAGCCGTCCTCCTCCACCACGTCCATCGTCAGCAGGGAGTCGTCGTCGCGGAACTTCATGCCCGTCACGCCCGAGGTCGCACGGCCCATGGGACGCAGCGCCTCGTCCGTGGCGGTGAACCGCAGGGACTGGCCCTTGTGCGAGATCAGGATGAGGTCGTCGTCGGGCGAGACCACGCGGGCCGAGACCAGCTCGTCCCCCTCGCGCAGCTTGATGGCGATCAGGCCGGCGGTGCGGTTCGTGTCGTAGTCCAGCAGCGGCGTCTTCTTCACGAGGCCGCCGCGCGTGGCGAGCACGAGGTACGGGGCCCGGCCGTAGTCCACGAGCGGCTGGATCTGGGCGATCCGCTCGTCCGGCTGGAACGCGAGCAGGTTGGCCACGTGCTGGCCCTTCGCGTCGCGGCCGGCCTCGAGCAGCTCGTACGTCTTGATGCGGTACACGCGGCCGAAGTTCGTGAAGAACAGCAGCCAGTGGTGCGTGGACACGGTGAGGAAGTGCTCGACGACGTCGTCGCCGCGCAGCGTCGCCCCGCGCACGCCCTTGCCGCCGCGCGCCTGGGACCGGTACTGGTCGATCCGGGTGCGCTTGACGTAGCCGCCGCGGGTGATGGAGACGACCATCTCCTCCTCGGGGATCAGGTCCTCGATGGACATGTCGCCGTCGAAGCCGGCCATGATCTCGGTGCGGCGGTCGTCGCCGTGCTTGGCCACGATCTCGGCGAGCTCCTCGGAGATGACCTCGCGCTGACGCTGCGGGGACTCCAGGATCCGGTTGTACTCGGCGATCTTCGCCATGAGGTCGTCGTACTCGTCCTGGATCTTCTGGGACTCCAGGGCGGCGAGCTGGCGCAGCTGCATCTGCAGGATGGCCTGGGCCTGGACGTCGTCGATGTCCAGGAGCTCCTTGAGGGCCTCGCGGGCCACCTCCGCCGAGGCCGAACGGCGGATGGTCGCGATGACCTCGTCCAGCATGTCCAGGGCCTTGAGCAGGCCGCGCAGGATGTGCGCGCGCTCCTCGGCCTTGCGCTTGCGGAACGCGGTGCGACGCACGATCACGTCGATCTGGTGCTTCACCCAGTGGTGCACGAAGCCGTCCAGGGACAGGGTGCGCGGCACGCCGTCCACGAGCGCGAGCATGTTGGCCGAGAAGTTCGACTGCAGCTCGGTGTGCTTGTAGAGGTTGTTCAGCACCACCTTGGCGACGGCGTCGCGCTTGAGCACGATCACCAGGCGCTGGCCGGTGCGGCCGGAGGTCTCGTCGCGCATGTCCGCGATGCCGTTGATCTTGCCGTCCCGCACCATCTCCGCGATCTTCGCGGCGAGGTTGTCCGGGTTGGTCATGTAGGGCAGCTCGGTGACCACGAGGCACGTGCGGCCCTGGATCTCCTCCACGTTGACCACGGCGCGCATGGTGATGGGGCCGCGGCCGGTCCGGTAGACCTCCTCGATGCCCTTGCGGCCCAGGACCTGGGCGCCCGTGGGGAAGTCGGGGCCGTGCACGCGGGCCAGGAGCGCCTCGAGCAGCTCCTCGCGGGTGGCCTCGGGGTGCTCGAGATACCACTGCACGCCCGCGGCCACCTCGCGCATGTTGTGCGGCGGGATGTTCGTGGCCATGCCGACGGCGATGCCCGAGGAGCCGTTGACCAGCAGGTTCGGATACCGGGCGGGCAGGACGACGGGCTCCTGCTGCTTGCCGTCGTAGTTGTCCTGCATGTCGACGGTGTCCTCGTCGATGTCCCGGACCATCTCCATGGCCAGCGGGGCCATCTTGGTCTCGGTGTAGCGCTGGGCGGCCGCGCCGTCGTTGCCCGGGGAGCCGAAGTTGCCCTGGCCGAGCGCCAGCGGGTAGCGCTGGACCCAGTCCTGGATGAGGCGCACGAGGGCGTCGTAGATCGCGGTGTCGCCGTGCGGGTGGTAGTTGCCCATCACGTCGCCCACCACGCGGGCGGACTTGTTGAACGCACGGTCCGGGCGGTAGCCGCCGTCGTACATCGCGTAGAGCACGCGACGGTGCACGGGCTTGAGGCCGTCGCGCACGTCCGGCAGCGCGCGGCCGACGATCACGGCCATCGCGTAGTCCAGGTACGAGCGCTTCATCTCCGACTCGAGGTCGACGGGCTCGACCTTGTCGGCGGCGCCCTCGGGGAGCACGTAGTGCTCGACCTCGATGTCCAGGCCGGTCTGGCCGGTCTGCGGGGTCGGGGCGCCCTCGACGGGCTCGTCCGGGGTCTGGGGGGTGGTCTCGTCGCTCACGCGGGTCCTCTCGTGCTCCCCGCGACGGCGGGGAGGGTGGTCGGCTCAGGCAGGTCTGCGGGTCCGGCTCAGACGTCCAGGAAGCGGATGTCCTTGGCGTTCTGCTGGATGAAGGTGCGGCGGGACTCCACGTCCTCGCCCATGAGCATGGAGAAGACGGCGTCCGCGGCGGCGGCGTCCTCCATGGTCACCTGCAGCAGGGTGCGGTGCTCCGGGTCCATGGTGGTGTCCCAGAGCTCCTGGTAGTTCATCTCGCCCAGACCCTTGTAGCGCTGCACGCCGTTGTCCTTGGGGTAGCGCCAGCCCTTGGCCAGGCCGGCCTCGACGGCGGCGTCGCGCTCCTCGTCCGAGAACACGTAGTCGTGCGGGGCGTTGGACCACTTGATGCGGTACAGCGGCGGCTGCGCGAGGAACACGTGGCCGGCCTCGATGAGCGGGCGCATGTACCGGAACAGCACGGTCAGCAGCAGCGTGGTGATGTGCTGGCCGTCCACGTCCGCGTCCGCCATGAGCACGATCTTGTGGTACCGCAGCTTGGAGATGTCGAACTCCTCGCCGATGTTGGTGCCGAACGCCGTGATCATCGACTGGATCTCGGCGTTGCCGAGGGCCTTGTCCAGGCGGGCGCGCTCCACGTTCAGGATCTTGCCGCGCAGCGGCAGGATGGCCTGCGTCTCCGGGTTGCGGCCCTGCTTGGCCGAGCCGCCGGCGGAGTCGCCCTCCACGATGTACACCTCGCAGCGCTCGGGGTCCTTCGAGGAGCAGTCGGCCAGCTTGCCGGGCATGCCGAAGGACTCCAGCGGGGACTTGCGGCGCGCGTTGTCCCGGGCCTTGCGGGCGGCCAGGCGGGCGTGCGAGGCCATGATGGCCTTGCGGATGATCTCCTTCGCCGGGCCCGGATTGCGCTCGAACCAGTCGCCGAGGTGGTCCGTGACCGCCTTGGACACGAACCCGCGGGCCTCGGAGTTGCCGAGCTTGGTCTTGGTCTGGCCCTCGAACTGCGGCTCGGAGAGCTTCACGGAGATCACGGCGGTCAGGCCCTCGCGGATGTCCTCGCCCGAGAGGTTGTCCTCCTTGGGCTTGAGGATCTCCTTCTCCCGCGCGTAGCGGTTGACCAGGGAGGTCAGCGCGGCGCGGAAGCCCTCCTCGTGGGTGCCGCCCTCGTGGGTGTTGATCGTGTTCGCGTAGGTGTGCACGGACTCCGAGTAGGCGGAGGTCCACTGCATGGCCACCTCGACGGCCATGGAGCGGCCGTCCGAGAGGTCCTCGGCCTCGAAGGCGATGACGTCGTCGTGGACGTACTCGACCTTCTTGGCGGAGTTGAGGTGCTGGACGTAGTCGAGCAGGCCGTTCTCGTACAGGTAGGTGACGGAGCGGCGCTGGGGCTCCTGCTCCGCGTCCTCCGCCAGGCCGTTCTCCGCGACGTCCTCGCCGGCGGCGCCCTCGCCCGCGATCTCGTCGTCGACGACCTCGTTGGACTCCTGGACGCGCTCGTCCGTGAGGGTGATGCGCAGGCCCTTGTTGAGGAAGGCCATCTGCTGGAAGCGGGCGCGCAGGGTCTCGTAGTCGAACTCGATCGAGTCGAAGATCTCCGCGTCCGGGTAGAACGTCTGCACGGTGCCCGTGGCGTCCGTGGCCTCACCCTTGACCAGCTCGCCCTGGGGCACGCCGCCGTCCGCGAAGGACATGCGCCACGCGTGCCCCTGACGGCGGACCTCGGTGTCCACGCGGCGGGAGAGCGCGTTGACCACGGAGATGCCCACGCCGTGCAGGCCGCCCGAGACGGCGTAGCCGCCGCCGCCGAACTTGCCGCCGGCGTGCAGGATCGTCATGACGACCTCGACGGTCGGCCTCCCCTCGGTGGGGTGCAGGTCCACGGGGATGCCGCGGCCGTCGTCCGCCACGCGCACGCCGCCGTCGGCCTGCAGCGTGACGTCGATGCCGGTGGCGTAGCCGGCCAGCGCCTCGTCCACGGAGTTGTCCACGACCTCGTACACGAGGTGATGCAGGCCCCGCGGCCCGGTGGAGCCGATGTACATGCCGGGGCGCTTGCGGACGGCCTCGAGGCCCTCGAGCACGGTGATGGCGCTGGCGCCGTACTCACCGGGCACCTTCCGGTCCTTCACCGGGGCCTCGGGCTGCCCGACGGCGTCCGGCACGGCCTCCGGGTTCGGCGCGGCCGACGCGGCGGTCGGCTCCTCCGCGGGGTTCTCGGGCATGGCGTCAACCACGGGTGGCTCACTTCCTCGGACGTCGGCGGCAGGGTCGACCCGCGCGCAGGCGCGCGACGCCGCCCGGACAGGACCGGCACGCGACACGCTCCCGCAGATCCACGGGGGCGGGGGACGGACGACGGCCGGCCCCCTTTCACTGGTCCCAGTGTACCGCCTGACACCCCGAGGGCCCGCATCGACGGGGGTCCGCCGGGGGAGAACACCCGCTCAGCGGCCAGGGACACGGCTCAGGACGTGCGCAGGAGACCGCCCATGCCTCCCGGGCCGTCACCGACCCTGTGAGCGCGCCAGAGCGGCGCCCATGGCCTCGCCGCGTCCGGGACGTCGTCGGGCGGCGCGGGGGGCGGCCCCGGACTCAGCCGTAGGTGTCGCGCGGCCCGCGGCCGCCGCGCACGGTGCGCGGCCCCTTGCGCCAGCTCGGGGCCTGCGGCCCCGCCACCTCGATGCGGGTCACGACGCCGGGCCCGAGCGCCTCGTCGAAGCGCTGCAGGAGCACGGGGCTCATCAGGCGCAGCTGCGTGGCCCACGCGGTGGAGCTCGTCCGGACCCGCACCACGGAGTCCTCGAAGCTCTCCGGGCGGCAGTGCAGCGCGATCTCCGGCCCCACCAGCTCGGCCCAGCGGGTGAGCACGGAGCCGACCGCCACGGGGGTGGACCAGCCGCGGTCGCGGATGAGCCGGCCGAACACGGTGGACACCGTGGCCGGGTCCCGGTCCGCACCCCCGAACGGGCGCCGACGGTCCTGCCGCTCCCGGCCGGCCGACGTCGTGCCCGCCATGGCCCCGGCCAGGCCCGCGCCCGTCCCCCGCGCCCGCAGCGGCGCCTCGCCCCGCTCCCGGGCGGCCTCGCGGACCCGGCGCAGCTGCACGAGCGCCAGGTCCGGCCGGTCCGGCTCGAACGGGGCGGGGGTCTCAGCCATCGGCCCCGCCCTCGCGCCGGGGCTCGCGGATGTCGCCCTCCACGGGGGCCGCGGCGGCCACGGCCTCGGAGCCCTCTGCGTCCTGGCGGATGAGCACGCGGTGGGCCGTGAGCTCCTCGGGGACGTCCTCGAGCGCGGCGGCCGTGACGATCACCTGCTCGGCCCGGTGGACGAGCGCGGCGAGGCGGCGGCGACGGGCGGCGTCGAGCTCCGCGAACACGTCGTCCAGGATCAGGACGGGGCGGGCGTCGGGGTCCGGGTCGTCGGCCACGAGCACGTCGTAGGCCGCCATGCGCAGGGCGAGCGCCAGCGACCACGTCTCCCCGTGGGAGGCGTAGCCGCGCGCGGGCGCCGGGCCCAGGAAGAGGGCGAGCTCGTCCCGGTGCGGGCCCACCAGGGTGAGCGCCCGCGCCCGCTCCTCCTCCCGTTGGGCCTCGAGCGTCCGGTGCATGTCCGCGGCCAGGTCCGCCACGGCCGGGACCTCCGCGTGGGTGCCACGGGCCAGCGGGACGGTGGACTCGTAGGCGTAGGCCGCGGCCTTGGAGCCGTTGGTCAGCGCCGCGTACATCTCCTGGAGGGGGCGGGCCAGCAGGCGCAGCACGTGCAGGCGGCCGTGGAGCAGGCGGGCGCCGGCGGCGCAGAGGTGCTCGTCCCAGACGGCGAGGGTCGCGTCCTCCTCGGGGCCCCAGCGGCGAGAGCCGCGGCTCGACTTGAGCAGGGCGTTGCGCTGGCGCAGCACGCGTTCGTAGTCGGCGGCGGCCTCACCGAGGGCCGGACGCAGCTGCACCATGAGCTGGTCGAGGAGACGACGACGGCCACCGGGCTCCCCCGTCACGAGGCTCAGGTCCTCCGGGGCGAAGACCACGGTGCGCAGGATCCCGAGGCCCTCCTTCGCCCGCACGGGGGCGCCGCGGTTGATGGCCACCCGGTTGGACCGGCCCGGCAGGATCTCCAGCTCGAGGGCGACGGTGCGGGACCCGCGGTGCACGCGCCCGGCGATCCGGGCCCGGTCCCGGCCGAAGCGCACGAGCTGCGCGTCCGAGCTGACCCGGTGGGACTGCTGGGCGCCGAGGTAGCCGATCGCCTCCACGAGGTTGGTCTTGCCCACCCCGTTGGCCCCGAGCAGCACCGTGGACCCCGGCGTCAGCTCCAGGTCGGCCCAGCGGTAGGACCGGAAGTCCGCGACGGTGAGGTGGGACAGGTACACGGGAGCGTCCAGCCCCCTGCGTCAGGCGATGCGCACCGGCATCACGAGGTAGCGGTAGTCGGAGACGACGCCGTCCTCCTGGTTCACGCCGGTGAGCAGGGCGGGCTTGGGCGCGGACGTGAACGCGAAGCGCACCTGCGGCTGGTCCACCACGGCCAGGCCCTCGGAGAGGTAGGACGGGTTGAACGCCACGGTGATGTCCTCGCCCTCGAGCGTGCACGGCACGGACTCGTTGGCGCTCGCGTCGTCGCCGGTGCCGGCGTCCAGGGTGACCTGGCCGTCCGTGAACACCATGCGCAGGGCGGTGTTGCGCTCGGCGACGAGGGCCACGCGGCGGGACGCCTCGACCAGGGCGGCGGTGTCCACCACGGCCTGGATGGGGCTGGACTCGGGGAAGAGCGAGCGGATCTTGGGGTACTCGCCGTCCACGAGCACGGAGGTGGTGCGGCGGCCGCCGGAGGCGAAGCCCACGAGGTCGGCGGTCTGACCGAGCAGGATCTCCAGGTCGCCGCCGGAGCCGAGGGACTTGGCGACCTCGGTGAGCGTGCGCGCCTTGATGAGCAGCGACGTCGAGAGGGACGGGTCCGCCGGGGTCCAGCGGATCTCCTTCATGGCCAGCCGGTAGCGGTCCGTGGCCAGGAAGGTCATGGTGTCGCCCTCGATCTCCACCTTCACGGCGGTGAGGATCGGCAGGGTGTCGTCCTTGGAGGCGGCGACGGTGACCTGGGCGACGGCGTGGGCGAACGCGGCCCCGTCCACGGTGCCCGCGGGGGCCGGCAGCTCGGGCAGCGCCGGATAGTCGCCCACGGGCATCGTGGCCAGGGCGAAGCGGGAGGAGCGGCAGGTGACGAGCACCTTGCCGCTGTCGAGCTCCACCGTGACCTGGGCCTGCGGCAGGGAGCGGACGATGTCGTTCAGCAGGCGCCCGGAGACGAGCACCTGGCCCGCGGTCTCGACGTCGGCCTCGATCTCCAGGCGCGCGGAGGTCTCGTAGTCGAAGCTCGCGATGGACACGACGCCGGCCTCGGCCGTGATCAGCAGGCCCGAGAGCACCGGCACCGGCGGGCGCGGGGACAGGGAGCGGGCGGCCCAGGAGACGGCGTCGGTGAGGATGTCGCGTTCGACGGTGAACTTCACGAGCTGCACTGCCTCTCTGGGGGTGATGACGGGGGTTGCGGGCCCGGGGGGAACGGCGACACGCGGGCCTCAGCATAGGCGGTCCGCGCGGCGGGTGTCAGGTCGCCGACGAATGACAGCGGTGTGATTCCACGGATCTCGGGCGCCCGGGCGCAGCCCGGGCCGTCGAGGCGCTCAGCTCGGTGCGGGACGGCGGAGTTGATGTTGCTTGGCGGGATCTCTCCAGAGGGATCAGAAGGAGTGGTAGCGGGTGTGGATCCTGTGGAGAACGCCGTTCTGCCGCGGCACCATGCGGATCCGGTTGGGGGAACCGTGTGGACGCCCGCTCGTTCGGGGTGTGCATCCGATGTGGACGGGCCTCGGAGGCCCTCCCCCCGCTCTGCACAGGCCCGACCGGGGTTGTCCAGACTCGTCCCCGGATCCACCCCCCAGTTGTCCACATTCCTGTCCACAGGGCACATCCACACCCGTCGAAACCCGCGAGATCATGCGGTTTTCGGCTGTGGAGACCTGTGGATACGTGTGGGCAACCGAATGACATCCGTGTGATTCACCAGCCTGTGCACCGTCATCGTCCCCAGGGGTGTGGACGCGGCGTGAGCGGCCTGATTCCGCCATCCACAGGGGCGGAGGTTGTCCACAGCGGCGGGGGTTCTCCACAGAGTTGTCCACACCGGTGGACAATGTGGAAGAAGACTCGAGTCCCGGTCGAAGGTTCGAACCGGGACTCGAGGGGGGCAGCGGGTGGCTCAGGCGCCGCGCTGTTTCCGCTTGATCTCGTTGGTGAGCTCGGTGACCTGGTTGTAGATCGTCCGCCGCTCGGCCATCAGCTCGCGGATCTTGCGGTCCGCGTGGATGACGGTGGTGTGGTCGCGACCGCCCAGGACCTGGCCGATCTTGGGCAGGGACATCTCGGTCAGCTCGCGCAGCAGGTACATGGCGATCTGCCGCGCCGTCACCAGCGTGCGGGTGCGGGACTTGCTGGTCAGCTCCTCGAGGGTGAGATTGAAGTACTCCCCCGTGGCGTGCAGGATCAGCTCCGGCGTGATCTCGTGCGCCGTCTCGTCCGTGATCAGGTCCTTGAGCACATGCTCGGCCAGCTCGATGTCCACGGTCTGCCGGTTGAGCGAGGCGAACGCGGTCACGCGGATCAGCGCGCCCTCGAGCTCGCGGATGTTCGTGGAGATGCGCGAGGCGATGTACTCCAGCGCCTCCGGCGGGGCCACGAGCCCCTCGGCCTCCGCCTTCTTCCGGAGGATCGCGATGCGCGTCTCGAGGTCCGGCGGCTGGATGTCCGTGATCAGCCCCCACTCGAAGCGGGAGCGCAGCCGGTCCTCGAACCCGGAGAGCTGCTTGGGCGGCAGGTCCGAGGTGATGACCACCTGCTTGTTGTTGTTGTAGAGCGTGTTGAAGGTGTGGAAGAACTCCTCGACCGTCGCCTCCTTGTCCGCCAGGAACTGGATGTCGTCGATCAGCAGGATGTCCACGTTGCGGTAGACCTGCTTGAACGAGGCGCCCTCGTCGTGGCGGATGGAGTTGATGAAGTCGTTGGTGAACTCCTCCGAGTTCACGTACCGCACCCGCAGGCCCGGGTAGAGGCGACGGGCGTAGTGCCCGATCGCGTGCAGCAGGTGCGTCTTGCCCAGGCCGGACTCGCCGTAGATGAACAGCGGGTTGTACGCCTTCGCCGGCGCCTCGGCCACCGCGTTCGCGGCGGCGTGCGCGAACCGGTTGGACGAGCCGATCACGAACGTCTCGAAGTGGTAGCGGTCGTTGAGGCGGCTGGTCTCCGCGGACGTCGACGGCGGCGCGGGGGTCGGCTTGCCGTTCCCGCTCGGGGCCGCGGTCGCGGCGGGCACGACGTCGGCCGGCGGCTCGATGCGGAAGCCCGGCAGCTCCTCGGCGACGGCGCGGCGGGAGGTGGCGGCGGTCGCGGCCGGGGGCAGCTCGACGTCCGGCGCCGCGGCGCCGGACGGCCCGCCGGCGAGGGAGGAGCGGCGGGCCTCGGAGGAGGGGGTCCGCGGCGGCTGCAGGTTCGCGTCGATCGAGATGGCCAGCAGGATCTCCTCGCGGAACTCCTTGGTCAGGGCGTCCGTGAGGGCGTCGGCCACCTGGGTGCCCTGGAGCGTCTCGCGGGTGGTCTCGTTCGGCACGGCCAGCAGGAGCGTGTTGCCGATGAGGCCCTGCGGCTGGGCCAGGTAGACGAAGCCCATGAGGCGGGCGCTGACCCGCGCGTCGTCCTCGAGGGAGCCCACGACGGAGCGCCACGAGCTGAGCACGGCCTGGTCTGCCACCACGGAGGCTTCCTTTCCTGGGACAGACGTCCCCGGGGACGGGGGCGGCTGCGCGAGACGTACGACGGTGCTCGGAGTCTAACGGTTGTCCACAGGGTTGTGCACAGACGGTGGACAACCCCTATCATCCTGTGGACGACCGTCCCGGGCGCCCGTGCGCGTCCGGGATCCGCGCGCACCCGTTTGACCCCCGCGCACCCCGGCCACTAGAGTTGTCTGGTCCCCCGGGTGTCGGTTGATCGTGCCCGCCGGGGATTTCATGTCAGAGCCTCACCGGTCCTTCCCCCTGGTCCACCTGCTCAGGTCGACGGTCGAAGGCACACAACACGTCGTGGAGAGATCACAGTGACCAAGCGCACGTTCCAGCCCAACAACCGTCGTCGTGCCCGCAAGCACGGCTTCCGTGCCCGCATGCGCACCCGCGCCGGCCGCGCCATCCTGTCCGCTCGCCGCGGCAAGAACCGCGCCGAGCTGTCCGCCTGAGGACGTCGGTCCAGGGACGGCGCGCCCCGTGCTGCCCCGTGACCGTCGCGTCCGCACGCCCGCGGAGTTCCGTCACCTCGGTCGCACCGGCACCCGCGCGGGTCGGCGCACCGTCGTGGTGAGTGTCGCCACGGACCCCGACCAGACCCGGTCCACGTCGCCGAGCGCCCCTCGGCCGCGGGCCGGGTTCGTCGTGTCCAAGGCCGTGGGGAACGCGGTGACCCGCAACCGGGTGAAGCGGCGGTTGCGCGCCGTCGTCGCGGATCAGATGCGCCTGCCCCCGCTGCGCGACCTGCCGGTGCTGGTGCAGGTCCGCGCGCTGCCGGCCGCCGCCGGGGCGGACTACGCGCTGCTGCGCCGCGAGACCGTCGGCGCGCTCGGCAAGGCCCTGAAACCGCACCTGCCCGCCGCCTCGGAGTACGCGTAGATGACCGTCACGCCCTCGCCCTTCGTCGTGCTCGAGCCCTCCCGTGAGTGGGGGCCGCTGCGCGCGCTGCCGTCCGCCCTGCTGGCCGGCCTGCTCACGGTCTATCGGGCCGTGGTCTCCCCGCTGTACGGACCCGTGTGCCGGTTCTTCCCCAGCTGCTCCGCCTACGGGCTGGAGGCCGTGCACGTGCACGGCGCGGTGAAGGGGTCGTGGCTCGCCGCGCGGCGCATCGGCCGGTGCCATCCCTGGAACGACGGCGGCGTGGACCCGGTCCCGCCCGGGCACCGGCGCTGGCCGCCGGGCCGGCAGCCGCGCATCCTCGCCCTGAACCACCCTCCCATCCCACCTGATCTCCCGCAGGAGGATTGACCCCCATGTTCGAAGCCATCCTCTCCCCGTTCCGCTGGCTGATGTCCTGGCTGCTCGGGGCGTTCCACAGCGTCCTGGACTTCGCGGGCCTGCCCGCGGACTCCGGTTGGACGTGGGCCCTGTCCATCCTCCTGCTGGTGGTGCTCATCCGCACCCTGCTGATCCCGCTGTTCGTCAAGCAGATCAAGGCGCAGCGCGCCATGCAGGCCATCCAGCCGGAGCTGCAGAAGCTCCAGGCCAAGTACAAGGGCAAGAAGGACCAGCTCTCCCGCCAGGCCATGGCGATGGAACAGCAGGCCCTCATGAAGGAGCACAAGGCGAACCCGTTCGCCGCGTGCCTGCCCCTGCTCGTGCAGATGCCGTTCTTCTTCGCGCTCTACCAGGTGCTGCTCGGAGCGCGCGGCGCGGCGGAGCGCGGCGAGGCCATGGACGCCCTCTCCGCGGAGCAGGTCCGCTCCTTCGAGGGCTCCACGATCTTCGGCGCCCGCATGTCGGACACCTTCATGAACTCGCTCGGCGCGCCGGGCAGCACGCCCGTGATCGTCACGGCGATCGTGCTGATCCTGCTCATGTCGGGCTCGATGTTCTACATGCAGAAGATGCTCATGACGAAGAACATGACGCAGCAGGCCCTCACCGGCCCGATGATGCAGACGCAGCAGATCATGCTCTACGCCATGCCCCTGATCTTCGGCATCGGCGGCATCAACTTCCCCATCGGCGTGCTCCTGTACTGGACCTACTCCAACTTCTGGGCCGTCGGCCAGCAGTGGTGGATCATCCGCAACAACCCGACCCCGGGCTCCCTCGCCGAGAAGGAGCTCAACGAGCGCCGCGCCGCCAAGGGCCTGCCCCCCGTGGGCCAGAAGGTGTCGAACGCCGAGGCCACGCCCTCGTCCGCGCACACCCAGGCGGGCCGCGGCGGTGCCGTGCTGAACGGTGAGGTCGTCCGCCAGTCGGGTCAGCGCGTCCAGCCCCAGCGCAAGAACCGCAGGAGGAAGTGAGCATGTCCGCCGAGAACGTGACCCCGGCCCCCGAGGCCGAGGACGCCGTCGTCGAGACCCCCGCGGGCCAGGGCTCTCGCGTCGCGGAGCAGGACGATGCCGCCGTCTCGGAGGCGGTGCGCCGCCTCGAGGAGGAGGGCGACGTCGCCGCGGACTACGTCGAGGAGCTGCTCGACATCGCGGACCTGGACGGGGACATCGACATCGAGATCCGCGACGGGCGCACGTACGTGTCCGTCGTCTCCGAGGACCACGACGAGCGCCTGGACGGCCTCGTCGGCCCCGACGGCCGCACCCTGGAGGCCCTGCAGGAGCTCGTCCGGCTGGCCGTGCTCGCCGCCACGGGGCACCGCTCCCGGCTGATCCTGGACGTCTGCGGGCACCGGGAGCGCCGCAACGTCGCCCTGCGCACCGCCGCCCAGGCGGCCGTCGAGCGCGTCCGCGACGGCGAGGGTCCCGTGCACCTCGAGCCCATGGGCGCGTACGAGCGCAAGATCGTCCACGACGTCGTCGCGGACGCCGGCCTGACCTCCGAGTCGGAGGGCGAGGGCGCCCGCCGGCACGTGGTCATCTCCGCCGATGACTGAGCGGGGCTCGGCCTACGAGCGGCGCCCCGGGCTGGATCCGCAGGACCGGGGCGACCGCCCCGCGCCCGTGGGGCAGCCGGCGCCGCCGCTGACCGACGCGCTGCGGCCGGCCGCCGTCGAGCTGTTCGGCGAGGCCCTCCCCCGGGCCGAGGCATACGTGGCCCACCTGGCGGACACCGGCATCGAGTGGGGCCTGATCGGCCCGCGCGAGGCACCCCGTCTCTGGGAGCGCCACGTCCTGAACTGCGCCGTGGTCGAGGAGCTCCTCCCGCAGGGCGCGCTCGTGGCCGACGTCGGCTCCGGCGCGGGCCTGCCCGGCCTGTGCCTCGCGCTCGCGCGCCCCGACTGCCAGTTCCTGCTCATCGAGCCGCTCGAGCGGCGCGTGGAGTGGCTGGACATGGTGGTCGCCGACCTCGGCCTGGAGAACGTGGACGTGATCCGCGGCCGCGCCGAGCAGGTCTCCGGGAACCTCGACGTCGACGTCGTGACCGCCCGCGCCGTGTCCGCGCTGAAGACCCTCGTGCCGCTGACCATGCCGATGCTGCAGGGCGCCGGGGAGCTGCTGGCCATCAAGGGCCGCTCCGCGGCCGACGAGATCGCCGCCGCCCGCAAGGTCCTGCGCAAGTATGGTGGTGCCGAGCCCGAGATCCTCACGGTGGGCGAGGGCCTGCTGCCCGAGACCACCACCGTCGTGCGCGTCAGCGCGCGTCCCCGCTGACCCCTCCCCCACCGGGACGGGACGGGCCGGGCGGCAGCAGATCCGCACACCCGCGACCCAGGAGGTAGAGCCGCATGGCGCAGGAGCAGGAGAGCCGGGGTGGGGCCTGGAGGGCCCTGCGCCAGAAGTGGACCGGCCGGACCGCCGAGAAGGGCGGCGCCGACGCCGAGGAGCCCGCGCGGCTCCAGCGTCGCCGTCTGACGCGCCCCGACCGCACCCGCGTGTTCACGACGTCCAACCAGAAGGGCGGCGTCGGCAAGACGACGACGACGGTCAACCTGGCCGCGGCCCTCGCCCGCGCGGGCATGCGGGTGATGGTGGTGGACATCGACCCGCAGGGCAATGCGTCCACCGCGCTGAACATCCCCCACACCGGAGACGTGGCCTCCGTGTACGACGTGCTCCTGGGCGAGATGGAGATCCAGGACGTCGTGCAGGACGCCCCGGACGTAGATGGCCTTCAGGTGGTGCCCGCGACCATCGACCTGGCCGGTGCCGAGATCGAGCTGGTCTCCCTGGTGGCCCGCGAACAGCGACTGTCGCGGGCGCTCGAGGCGTACACCGCCTGGCGCGAGGAGGTCGGGCAGGAGCGGCTGGACTACGTGTTCATCGACTGCCCGCCGTCCCTGGGCCTGCTGACGGTCAACGCGTTCGTGGCGGCCGAGGAGGTGCTCATCCCGATCCAGGCCGAGTACTACGCCCTCGAGGGCCTCTCGCAGCTGCTCAAGAACGTGCAGATGATCCAGAAACACCTGAACCCGCGCCTCCAGGTGAGCACCATCCTGCTGACGATGTTCGACGCGCGGACCAACCTCGCCGTGCAGGTGGCGGAGGAGGTCCGGACGCACTTCCCGGAGCAGCTGCTGAACACCGCGATCCCCCGCAACGTCCGCATCTCCGAGGCCCCCAGCTATCAGCAGACGGTGCTGACCTACGACCCGGCCTCGGCCGGCGCCGTGGCGTACCGGGAGGCGGCCGCGGAGATCGCCGGCCGCGGTGCGCCGACGGCCCTGAAGGGCTGAAGCCCAGGCGGCCGCTGCGGTGGTCGCCGGGTGGCGCTGCTGACGACGACGAAGCCCGCCGGAGGGAGCGATCCCCCGGCGGGCTTCGTCGTGAGTGAGCGTGGCCCGGAAGATGGGGGGTGAAAAGACAAGCGGAAACGCTGGGCATATCGGAAGTTCGTGTTTCACGTGAAACGACCTTCTCTGAGGGTGCGAGCGTCGTGCCGCCGCGGCAGGACAGTCGGGGTGCCCGTGGTGTACCGCTTCCGCCTGACACGCTCCCCTCTCTTCCGCTGGGCCGGCGCCTCCGCCGCCGGCCAGGCGCACCTGTCGCGAGGCCTGGGTGCAGCCGCGGGCGGCGACGCACGAACTCACGGGGCGAACGGCATGGCGGCGGGCGGAGACGGCGGCTGTGAGGGCCGGCGGTGCACGCTGCGTTGAAGTGCTCCGCGAGGGCTGCGCGACGCGTGGGGAACGTCCATGCCGCCGGGCGCGGCCGTGCAGGGTATGGTCCGTCCCTCCTCCTTCACCCGGGTGCGCTGCAGCCTCGAGGATGCAGCCAGCGAGCAGGCCGGGTGCTGTGACTGGGTGCCCCCTCTCCCCCACGGTCAGACCTCCTCGCCGTCGGTGACGTGCAGGGAATCGGGGCCAGAGCGGAGCACGGGCCGTGGTGTCGCAGCGAGGCGCGCGGCCGGTCTGCAGTCAGCGTGTGCGAGAGCAGACGTCAGCGGCGATGGTGGGCTGCTGTGATTCGTCTGAGTTGGAGGGGCCGAACGGCGGCGCCAGAAGGACAGTTCTACTGTGCATTCCTGTGTGCGGAGAAAGAGAGCCTCCAGTGAGGAAGAGCGGTCGTGTGCCCCAATGTATACAGAGACAAGTGGTTGAGCTGGCCAACAAGCGTCTTGACGTGGTCACCAGCGAACGTCGATGTTGATATGTGGACAACATCTGTGGACAGTGGACGTCTAGGGTGTGCGGCCGTAGATGCCTCTGCGGTGCTGATGAGCCCTGCTCAGTCTCCTGTTGCGTCTGACGACTGGGCACGGGGACGGCGTGTGAATGGTGACTGCGGTGGAGGCCCCCCGGGGAGCCCGCGGCGGCTCCGTGCGGGATGGGGCGGGCCGTGTGGTTCTGTCTTGCAGCGACGTGGGAACCAGGGCGTCGAGTAATCGGCCGGTCGCCGGGGGTTTCACGTGAAACACGGTGGTTCCGCGCTCACCTAGCGTCGATCCCTGACCGCAGTTGTCCGCGGATGGAGGCATTGAAGACACAGTTTCCACACGAGGCGGTCCTGAAACTTTGATGGGCGGCCTCAGCTGACAGGACGGATGGAGTCAGTGGGTGGGGTGGAGCGCCCGCCGCGTCACTGTACTGCCGCCCGTGACATCGGCGACCACATCGAGCAGTACTGTCAAAGGCGGAAGTGGATGCTCGCTGCCCCGACATGCGACCCGCGACCCGACGTTCCCTCCCAGCCGTTTCACGTGAAACTGAACGACCGGTGATCGGGGCTCACTAGATCGAGCCAGTACCATCAGCGACGCGGCAAGTCTGAACCTCTCAAGATATAGAGGACCCTGCGCACGCCGGTCTCGGAGTGCGACCCGCTGGTGGCCGAGCTTCCATGGATGCGCGCGCGGTCGAATCTTCGAACGATACGTTTCACGTGAAACGAGCTCCGGGACAAAGGGCCGTGCCGCGAGGTCACCACCTCGGGCAATCCAGGGAGCACACGTTCCTTGCCGGGAGCGAGCTGACCGAGAATGAAGCAGGAATGTGGCACTGACTCGCGGGTGAGCGAGCACGTGGCCCACCCGAACTCATGTCGTACTTGGATGACAGATTCGTCCGTATTTCACGTGAAACGCGGATGGTGAAGCAACGTTCAATTCGTCAGCTGCGCGAGTGCGAGGAAGCACTGACGGCGAAGCGACGAGTAGCCGAGCTCATCCGTTCGGTGATTCGAGTGTTCACATCGCACCGCGGGGGAGTGAGACGAGTGCTTCGTTGCTGGTCCGGCATTTCACACAAGATGAGGCGCATCATCATGCGGGTAACCAGCAATCTGAGTATCGTCCGCACGGGAGCTGATCGGCCGGGGAGCACATGGAAAACAAACCGAGCAGCCCTGGTTCTGATACCGTCCGCTCGTCGACGCGGGCTCGCGTTTCATGTGAAACGAGTGAACCTCGAGAGGGAACACGAGGAGGTCTTGAGGATTGCAGCGGCACCCTTCCGAAGCGCCCCCACTATGAGTGTTCCACGTGAAACACTCACGCTCGCGGCAGGTGCTGTCCGCGCGCCCACATCCTGCCGTCCGGGCCCAATACGGACGTCTCACCCCAGAACCGAGGCCCGAACCTCGCCGCGCCCCTTGCACGTGTCAGGCCCTCGCGCGCCCCCCGGCGGTCAGGGCCAGAGCACCTTGAGAAGTGTCTTCCCGCCGCCCGGGACCATCGAGACCAGGCCGCTCACCTACACTGATCCCAGACCCACTCACTGCAGGAGGACCCGTTGAAGACGAGCCGTCGAGGAGGCCTGGGGCGAGGCCTCGGCGCCCTGATCCAGAGCACTGTAGAAGCCCCGGAAGAGAACGCCGAGGCCACCTCCCCGAAGGACTCTGCGGTGCCGGTGAAGAGCGGCCCGAAGGCTGCCGCGGCAGCGGAGGCCACCACGACATCGACGCGGAGCACCGCGACGACCGAGACGCCAGGGGAGTCCAACGAGCCCGCCCCGTCGGCCTCGCAGCGGAAGACCGCGGGCCGAACGACACAGGCCGGGAAATCAACGGCTGCGACTGGCAGGAACGCCACGTCCGCCACGAAGGCAGGGCCCACCTCGTCGAAGCGTGCCTCGCGACCCGCGCAGCGTCCCGTCGACGTGTTCTTCTCCGCAGAGTCCGAGGATGCACCCGCGGCGCGGCCGACCAAGGGGCGTCCGGCCATGCCGACGGTGAAGGCGCCCAGCAAGCGTGCCACCTCCGCGACGTCGTCGAGGAAGGAACCGGGGGACTCGAGCGTTGAGTCCGCCGCGACCGAGGGGACCGTGTCCGCGGACATCGCGGTCCTGCGGGAGATCCCGGTGGGGGACATCCACCCCAACCCGCGGCAGCCGCGTGAGGTGTTCGACGAGGACCACATGGCGGAACTGGTCACCTCGATCCGCGAGGTCGGCATCCTGCAGCCGATCGTCGTGCGCGAGGTGGACGGCCCCACCCCCTATGAGCTGATCATGGGCGAGCGCCGGTGGCGCGCCACCCAGAAGGCCGGCCTGGACACCATCCCGGCGATCGTCCGCCAGACCCCGGACCAGGACCTCCTGCGGGATGCTCTGCTGGAGAACCTGCACCGCTCCCAGCTGAACCCGCTCGAAGAGGCCGCCGCCTACCAGCAGCTCATGGAGGACTTCGCCTGCACGCAGGAGGAACTGTCCCAGCGCATCGGCCGCTCTCGTCCGCAGATCTCCAACACGCTGCGGCTGCTCAAGCTGCCGCCCCTCGTGCAGCGCCGCGTGGCCGCCGGCACGCTCTCGGCCGGCCATGCGCGTGCGCTGCTCGGTCTCACGGACCCGTCGGACATGGAGCGTCTGGCGCAGCGGATCCAGTCGGAGGGCTTGTCCGTCCGGTCCACGGAGGAGGCGGTCGCGCAGCTGCAGGGCGGGCTCCGGCCGGGCCGCACGCCGCGGCGCAGCACGGACGACGCCCGCCACGAGCGCCTGGACCACTACGCCACCGCGCTCACCAGCCGCCTGGACACCGCCGTGAAGATCACCCTCGGCGCGCGCAAGGGCCGCATCGCCATCGACTTCACCACCGTGGAGGACCTGAACCGCATCATGGACCTCATCCAGGGCGGTCAGGACGGCAAGGGGAAGGGCAAGAAGTCCTGATCCGGAGTTCCCGCGGACGGCGTCCACGGGCACCCGCCGCTGGTCCTGAAGATCAACGCACGACGGCCCCGTCACCCTCTGGGGTGACGGGGCCGTCGTGGTGAGTGGGGGAGGGGCTCAGCCGAGCAGGGCCGAGAACTCCTTCTCCAGCGCGGCCTTGGGCTTGGCGCCCACGGACTCGGCGACCTTCTCGCCGTTCTGGAAGCCCACGACGAGCGGGATGGAGGTGACGCCGTAACGCGCGGCGATGGCCGGGTTCTCGTCCACGTTGAGCTTGGCGATCACGGCCTTGCCCTCGTGCTCCACGGCCATGTCCTCCAGGACGGGCCCGAGCATGCGGCACGGGCCGCACCACTCGGCCCAGAAGTCCACGAGGACGGGCAGCTCGGACTGGAGGACCTTCTGGTCGAAGTCGGCGTCGGTGACGGTGATGGTGCTCATGGCAGCCTCCTGGGGTTTGTTCTGTGTCTGACGAGGGTGGACAGGGGTGTTATCGACATGATTCATGACGCTCCGTCAGGGGTCATGAGTCAGTGGCTCATGCCGGGTTCGCGTCCGACTCCGGGCCGGCCGGCGCGGCCTCCTCCACGTCGGCCACGGTCGCGAGGTAGTGCTCCACGTCCTGGGCGGCCACGCAGCCCGAGCCGGCGGCGGTGATGGCCTGGCGGTAGGTGTGGTCCGTGACGTCGCCGGCGGCGAAGACGCCCGGCTGGGAGGTCCGCGAGGACGGATGGTCGATGCGGATCGTGCCGTGCTCCGTGAGCTCCACCTGGCCCTGCACCAGGTCCGTGCGCGGGTCCTGGCCGATGGCGACGAACAGGCCGGTCACGTCCAGCGTGGACGCCTCGCCGGTGCGGGTGTCCCGCAGGCGGAGGGTGTTGACCTTGTCGTCACCCGTCACCTCCGTGACCTCGGTGTTCCAGCGGAACTCGATCTTCTCGTTCTCCATGGCCCGGTGGGCCATCACCTTGGAGGCGCGCAGCTCGTCCTTGCGGACCAGCACGGTCACCTTGGACGCGAACTTCGTGAGGAACAGGGCCTCCTCCATGGCGGAGTCGCCGCCGCCCACGACCGCGATCTCCTGCTCGCGGAAGAAGAAGCCGTCGCACGTGGCGCACCAGCTGACGCCGTGGCCGGAGAGGCGCTCCTCGCCGGGAACGCCGAGCTTCCGGTAGGCGGAGCCGGTCGTGAGGATGACCGCGTGGGTGCGCAGCTGGGTGCCGTCGCCGAGCGTGAGCACCTTGGGGTTCGACGTCAGGTCGGCCTGCACGACGTCGTCGTAGACCACCTCCGTGTTGAACCGGCGGGCCTGGGCCTCGAGGTTCGCCATCAGCTCGGGCCCCTGCACACCCTCCGGGAAGCCCGGGAAGTTCTCCACCTCGGTGGTGTTCATCAGCTCGCCGCCCGCGGTCACCGCCCCGGCCACCAGGACCGGGGAGAGCTCGGCGCGGGCGGTGTAGATCGCCGCGGTGTATCCGGCGGGGCCGGATCCGACGATCACGACGTTGTGGACGCTCTGGTCCTGGGCGGTGGGGGCCACGGGTTCCTCCAGTGGATCGGGGTGGTGGACGCTCCTCCAGGACAACGGCGGAGCCACGGGCGGGTATTCCGCGGTGCCGGGGCCGCGGTGCAGCGACGTCCGGCGACGGCGGCCGGAAGGTCCGGCGCGCCGTCGCCCGGGCGCGGGGTCAGCGGACGGCGATCTCGCCGAGGCGCAGGCCGAACGGGAGGTCCGACGTCGTGCCTTCCAGCTGGGGCAGCGAGGTGAGGCTGACGATCACGTACTCGGCCTCGGCCTCGGTGCCCTCGAACGGCACGGGGATGGAGACGGTGTCCTGGTCGAAGGTGCCGTTGCCGATCTCCTGGGCGTTCGCGCCCTCGGGGGAGTCGGCGATGTAGGCGAACCAGGCGCCACCGGTGGCCCCCGTGCTCTGCAGGGTCACCTCGTTCACCTCGGTGCGCTCCTCGAGCTGGACCACGAGGTTCATGCTCTCCACATAGCCGCCGAAGTTCGGCCGTGCGTAGGCGAAGGTGCGCCACACGGTGGTGGGGTCGCCGTCGATGAGGTTGCTCAGGTCCGCGTCGTGCTCGGCCTCGTGCTCCGGCAGGTCCGGCACCGAGCGCAGGGCCTGGACGGGCTGCGGGGCGGCCGCGGCGCTCTCGCTGGTCG
>NZ_JABFAY010000069.1:0-382 GCF_017168495.1 Micrococcus sp. KRD096
GGTCCGCTGGGGCGGTGGTAGCCGACGCCCCCCATCCGAGGGACGCCGACGCGGCGGCGAGTGAGCCCGCATCCACCGAGGGGGTGGCGGTGAAGTCCGCGGCCGACATGAACTCCGCGGCCTGCCGTTCGAGGTAGCCCGCCTCGCCCGAGATCGCGTCCGCGAAGTCGCGAGACAGCGCCCGGCCCGAGTACGTGGTGTACCCGCGACCCGAGAACGGGCCCTCCTTCGCAGGCGAGAACGGGAACAGCCGGCGCACCGACTCGAGGCCGCCCTTCGCCGCCTCCTTGACTCCACCGAAGGCCGACTCCATACCGGACTTGAAGCCGTTCAGCAGCGCCTCACCGGAGCCACGCAGCAGGTTGCCCAGGTCGCCCAGGGC
>NZ_JABFAY010000070.1:0-638 GCF_017168495.1 Micrococcus sp. KRD096
TGGGACACCTGGAACAAGTGGTCCATGGCGCCGACGACGGCCTCGCCCTCGATCCCGAATGCGTTGAACGCGGCCGAGGTCTTGTTGATGTCCACGTCCTCGCCGAGGATGCGGCCCGCCTCGAGGTACTGGGAGGCGACCGTCTCCAGGGTCTCGCCTGAGAGGCCCATGCGGGTGTTGATGTCCGCGACCGTGGTCCCGACCTGCTCGAACGAGGCCGGGACGTTCTGGCCTACCCGCTTAGCGGAGTCGACCAGGCCGTCCAGGGCCTCACCCGAGGCGCCCGTGCCGACACGGATGGTGTCCGTGACGTCGTCGAAGACCTCACCCACCTTGTACAGGAACGCCCCCGCAGCCATCGCGCCGGCGCCCGCCGCGGCGATGCCCACGGTGAGGGCCTTGCCGAACCGCTGGCCAATCTGCGCCCCGGCCTTGTCCGCCGCGCCACCAGCCCCGGTGACCAGAGCGGGTCCGAAGTCCTTGAACGACGGGAGGACCGGCAGCCAAACGGCCTCGTTAGCCTGCGCCATAGTGCCCTCCTCGGGTCAGGATGCTGGGGTACGTCCGATCGCCGCCGTGGCCTCGGCCTGCAGGGCAGCCATCCGCGCGGCCGCGCGACGACGCCGAGACCTCTGCAC
>NZ_JABFAY010000071.1:0-458 GCF_017168495.1 Micrococcus sp. KRD096
CCATGACCACCACCGAGAACACCCGTGCCGGCGTTTGGATCTCTGTGGACGCAGTCGGAACCGACTACGTCCGCATCAGCGCGGACATCCCGAACGACCGGCTGGCCGCGGCGTCCCGCGCGCTGGCGGCCGTCGTCAACGCCCCTGCCTCCCCGCAAGTCCCGGCGCCGGAGTCAGTGCGGGAGCGGCGCGAGGTGCGCCGCGTGCGCACGGCTGTACGCGTCTTGCTCGCGGACGAGGACGCGTGCCGCCGCGTCGACGACGTCGATCAGGACGGCCCGGACTGCGAGGGCCCCGAGGGCGGTGAGTCCGCGTGAGCGCGGCGTCGCTCCATGAGGAGCTGGGGATGCGCGCGCCTTCGCGGCGGTCCACGTGGTGGGCTCCGGCGGACGGCTCGCTGGGCTGCGCGGTGCGTGACGTCGTGCGCGCTGGCCTGGCCGTGGCCGCGGTGCTCGCGG
>NZ_JABFAY010000072.1:0-462 GCF_017168495.1 Micrococcus sp. KRD096
ACCTTGTCCCCGGAGAGGCCACGGCCGCCGGCCTTCGTGCGCGCCCGGAACTTCAGACGCGCCCCGGACTTCAGCTCGATCGCCTCGTCACCGTTGGCCCGGTGGACCTTCTTCACGCGCTTCGACAGGAACGAGGACCCGCCGATGAGGATCTCCAGGTCCCGGAACGCCTCCTGCGCCGTCGAGAACTCGTGCGCGGACCAGATCACCAGCTGCTGGTCCGTGATGAACAGCCAGCCGAGCACGGCCATCTTCAGCACGCCGGTCTTCATGTTCTGCCGCGGCGCGATCACCGCAGTCTCGAACGCCGTGGACTTCCCGTGCGAGTCCACGCCGAACATCGCGTCCAGCACGAGCCGCTGCTCCGGGTCCGGTCCGTAGCCGATCACATCGCACAGATCCGCGACCTCCGGCCCGTACGTGTCCACCCGCTCAGGGAGAGACTCGTACAGGGGCCGCACC
>NZ_JABFAY010000073.1:0-771 GCF_017168495.1 Micrococcus sp. KRD096
ACCCTGGGCCTGCCCGGGCTGCTGATGGACGTGCTGAGCGGCGGCGGCCGCCTCCACGGCACCCGCTACCTGCGCCAGCGGATCCACGGCGTGCCCAGCGCACTGGACCTGATCGGCTGGAGCATCGGCGCCTGGGCGCACGGACGCGCCTACGTCGCCCCGATGGACGGCTACGCTCCGGCCGCCCGCGAGGCCGCCGCCCTGGCCGACCGCGACAGCCTGGCCGCCCTGCCCGCCGCCTGACCGGCAGGCCGCGAGCGCGGGGGGCTCCCGCGCTCGCGGCATCCCGGGGACGTGTCGTGGAGATGAGCTGCCGGCTGCATCGAGCTGCTGCCGGCTCCCGGGGACCGCGCCACGTCCCCGCCCCCTCCGCGTCACGACCACGGGCGCGTGGACCTGCGCTCGCGGGTGGTGTTGTATTTTTGCCATTGTGTGTGTATGGTTGGACACGTAGCGGGGGGCATGAGGCCCCCGGCACCCCGACCAAGGAGGCACCTCCGATGCCTGAGCACCACCTTCTCGACCTCGACTCCCTGCCCTCCGCCTTCGAGCCCTGCCCGGAGTGCGGCGACGTGATGTGCCAGCCCGACCCGTGGGGCGAGGACTGCGACGACCGCGCCCGGCGCCGCCAGGCCGTGGCCACTCTGGAGGACCAGCGCCGCCAGGCCCACGCCCTCGCGGCCCCCGCCGCCGCCGCGCGCGCCCGCTACAAGCGCCTGGCCCGCCGCTGGCAGCTCAGCCGGATGGCCTCCTCCAGGGCCGGGACCAGGT
>NZ_JABFAY010000074.1:0-461 GCF_017168495.1 Micrococcus sp. KRD096
CCAGTGCAGCCAGCACGACGATGACCACCCCGATGGGGTTCGCGGCCATGACGGTGTTCAGCTGCGCGAAGCTCGTAGTGAGCAGCAGCTTGGCGGCGGTCACTGCCTTCGTGATGGCCGCCCACGCCTTGAACGCGCCCACGAGGATGCCGACGGCGGCGCCCGCGGCGCCCAGGGCGACGGCCAGGAACCCCAGCCAGGAGCTGTTCTGCTGCACCCAGCCGCCGAACGCGGCGAGCGCGGGGATCAGGCTGTTCTGGAACCAGCCGTAGACCTCCTGCACCCGTGCCGAGAGTGCCTCCATGAAGCCGAGCAGCCCACCCTGGGTGATGGTGCCGTCGGCCCGCCCCCACGCGTCCATGAACGCGCCGACGGCGTCCACGGCGACGCCCATCCAGGTGCCGAGGGCACCGAACACGGCGGCGCCCATGGGCTCGAGCCACACGAGCACGTTGTTCTTG
>NZ_JABFAY010000075.1:0-1102 GCF_017168495.1 Micrococcus sp. KRD096
CCTCACCGTGGCTCACGACGAACGCCATGCGTCACCGCCTCTCAGGTCGTGGGGAACTGCAGGTACGCGACCTGCATGCGGTCGATGACGACCTCCCCGTCAGCCCGGGGCGGGTTGTCGGTGAGGCCGTCGTGGATGACGGCCTCTCGCAGGACCAGGAGCGCGCCGTCGCGGCGCACGAGGACACCGTCCACCGCGGTCCCGTCGTGCGTGTTCACGACGGCGCGGCGGGCCAGCAGCGGCGCCCACTCGTCGACGGGCGGCGCCGCCCGCCGAGCGGGGGAGAACCACACGGCCCCGAGTGCGGCCGCGACGGCCAGGATCGACAGGATGAGCGCCGTCATGGCCACGCGGACCTCCTTCGGGTCAGACGTACATGAACTCGTCGTCGTAGGAGTCGTCGTCGTACGCCGACCGCCCCTGCGACGGGCCGATGGTGGCCTGCCAGCAGGCCAGGGACGCGGCCTCGAGCGGCGACACGTCCGCGGTGGACGCCTTCCGCCCGATCGCGAACCGGTCACCCACCGGGCGCAGGGCCGCGCCGGCCACCGCCGCGTCGAGCTCGAGCGCCGGCGTGTGCAGCAGCACCCCATCCGAGACCCGCGAGCGCAGGTTCGCGAACGCGTCGAGGACGTCGGTCGTGGTGGCCACGTGCAGGTTCACGCCCTCGCGCTCGAGGGTGGGGATGAGCATGGCGCCGGGGCCCTTGCCGTCGATCACGACGGGCAGCTCGAAGCGGGCCTGCAGCTCCTTGGCGCGGTCCACGGTCCAGGCGGTGCCCGGTCCGTGCTGGAGCACGCGCGGCCAGACCGCACCGGTGTCGTCGACGCCGGCACCGACGAGGGCTGCGGTCTTCAGGTCCATGGCCACGGCGATCGCCAGGCCGGTCATGGTCATGTCGGTGGGGCGCTCGACGTCGTCGCGGGCGCCCTGCTCCCACTTGCCTGGGCCGAAGATGTCCGAGGTGGAGGGGTCGTCCCACCAGCCCATCCGCTCGCGTCCGAACTCGGCCGGCGGCAGGGCGGCGCGCTCGGCGCGCAGGTACTCGACCGTCAGGCCCGTGCCGTTCGGGCGGACGCGGCCGAGCAGGGAGTTCGCGGCC
>NZ_JABFAY010000076.1:0-861 GCF_017168495.1 Micrococcus sp. KRD096
CGCCACCTCGAACTGGAAGCCGGGGAAGTCGCGCTCGGGCATGCCGCAGTAGCGCAGCGTCTCGAGGTCGGCGTCGAGGCGCTCGTCGGTGATGCCGAGGCGGGCGCGCAGCTCCGCCCGGTCCACCCCACCGGCCCGGTTGGCCAGCCCCACGATGTCCAGCAGGCGGCCCACGAGGTCCTCGCTCGAGTCGCGGGCGCGACGTCGGACGGGCGCGGCGAGCGGGACCTCGAGCAGGGCCGGGTCGGCGGGGCCGGCGTGGGCCTCCGCCGCGGCGGCCAGGCCCGCGCGGACGCGGTCGGTCAGGTCCGGGTGCGCGGCCGAGGGGACGGCGCGGCCCAGCAGGCCGCCGATCTCCGCGGCGAGGCCGTCCTCGCGCGGGCCGGCGGGGGCCTCCCAGAGCTCCCAGTCGGGTCCCGGTGCGGCGCCGTCCTCGACGCGGGGCTCGGCGGGCTCACCGACCGCGCGGACGCCCTGACCCCGGCCGGGCGCGAGCCACACCCGGATCCGCTCGGCGTCGGCCTGCCCGGCCAGGCGCGCCACGAGGCCGGTGTGGTCGTGGTCCTCGGGACGGCCGGGGGCGTCCGCCGCCCGCTCGACGCGGCGCGGCTCCCCCTCCATCCGGGTGAGCCGGAAGCTGCGCTCGGCGCCGCGGTCGAGGTCCCAGCCGGTGAGGTACCAGCGGCCGCGCACGAGGGTGAGGAACCAGGCCCGCACGGTGCGCCGGGTGGCCCGCCCCCGCGCGTCGCGGTAGGGGAAGCGCAGCACGGCCTCGTCGGCCACGGCCTGGGTGAGGGCCTCGAGCCGGGGGTCGGCCCGGGGCATGAGGGTGTGGTACCCGGCCAGCTCGTCATCGCCCGT
>NZ_JABFAY010000077.1:0-397 GCF_017168495.1 Micrococcus sp. KRD096
GTGTTGTTGTGAAAGAACGCGCGTACGTCCGAAAGGCCGTTCAGCACGCGGCGCGGCTGGGGCTCAGGCTCGCGGGCGGGCACGATCACGCCAGCCGCGGTGACGTCGACGCCGGTGCCCGGCGCAGGGACGGAGGCGCGGGCGGGGGCGTTGCGGTCAGCGCGACGGCGGTGAGCTCACATGGTTGCATGGCAAAAGTCTGCACCCGCCCATGGCCGCGTGCACGGCGTGGGTTGACGCCTACACGCCCCAGCCGGTCACACCGGCAACCGGACATGTGTTTCACATGTCCGATATGCTTACAACATGTCCGCCATGGTTCAGATCCGCAACGTTCCCGACGAGCTTCTCCACGAGCTGAAGGCCCGCGCAGCGGCGCAACGGATGAGCCTGAGCG
>NZ_JABFAY010000078.1:0-447 GCF_017168495.1 Micrococcus sp. KRD096
GCACCCGCGAAGGCCTGCACCCGCTGCCAGCGCCGCTCGCCGTCCACCTCGGTGCCCGCGAGCAGCTGCGAGGCGGAGCGGTAGTCCTGCGTGCGCTGTACCAGGTCCAGCACGTCCAGCAGGTCCTGGTCCGGGCCGGGCATGCGGATGTCCAGCTCCTCCTGGCGCAGGAACCCGTAGTTCGCCGGGTCCGCCGCGTCCGGGTCGCCGGGCGACACCAGCTGAATACCGGCGCGCCTGCGCCTGAATACCGGCAGCAGGACCAGGCTGAACATGGCCAGCGCCATCAGGACCCAGAGAATCTCCATGCCTCAATCGAACCAGACGGGTCCGACAATTGGCCAACCTGGTCGGGTCGGCCCCTTCGCGGCGGCTCCGATCCGGTGGGTCAGGTTCCCGCGGAAGCTCCGATCCGGTCGGTCAGGATCCCGCGCGGCGGCCCCGATC
>NZ_JABFAY010000008.1:0-34710 GCF_017168495.1 Micrococcus sp. KRD096
TACAACCACCACCGCCGGCACTCCTCGCTCGGCTACCTAACCCCAGCCGAGTACGCTCGGCAGTGCACCCATCAAATGGAAACCGACGACTCACAGAACGTCCGGACCGAATGAAGGGGGCGGCTCACGGCCCTGAGCGTCGGGAGAGTTCGCCATGCGTTCAACGGTCGGGTCTGCGGCCTCCAGACGCAAGCGACCCGCGATCTCGTTCGGCATCCATGACGCTGCGAGGTCGGCGTTGACGCGGGCCTCGAGTACCGGGTCCTTTGCCACTTTCCGGACCTGTGGGCGAGAGCGCTGGCGTTGCGCTTTCACGTCCGCGGTCACGGCTTGATAGCCGCGCGTCTTCGTCGAGTTCGGTCGAAGCTCTCTGGAGACCACCGAAGGGCATCTACCCAGGTGAGACGCGATCTTCCGGACTCCCCACCCGGCCTTCGATCCCGTCGAGATCTCCATCCGCTCCGTGAACGTGAGTCGCCGCCGCACCATCCCAGGCCTCCTCGCCTCGAGCCCCCACCGACCGGGAGTGTTGCTACGACGCTATGACACCACCAACCGACAGTCATCTCTTGCCGATTTACATTCAGCCGACGACCTGAATGAAGCCAGCAGCCGAATGCACTCGACGGTCTACGTCGAAGTCGTGGTCTGGTCCAGGTCTCGGCGTCCCTTGCGGAGCCCGATTTCGTAGGCTGTAAAGGAAATGAGCGTCAGTGCGATTAACGGCAGCACGAACCACGCCATGGCTACGGTGAATCCCTCCAGTGCATCGTGCGCTGTGGCAGCCAGCACAAGGTATCCGGTGTAGGCGGCGTACAAAACCACGAACAAGCCGCCCTCCCAACGCGCCACCGCGAAGCCCGTGAACGCGATCGGCAGTAGTGCCACTGCGGCCGCCAGCATTACTGGGATATCGAAGGCCACTGCGGCGCCGGATACGGGAATGCCCTCAAGAGAGATGAGCGCGGTTAGTCCTAGCACTACCCCTATGTTGAAGATATTGCTGCCGACCACGTTGCCCACCGCTAGGTCGCGTTCACCGCGACGCACGGCAATGATGGACGTCGCCAGCTCGGGCAGCGATGTCCCGACAGCCACAACGGTCAGTCCGACCACGAGGCTGCTTACGCCCAACGTGGTGGCTATGTTCACTGCTCCTTCCACGAGCAGCGTGGCACCGGCGACCAGCAACGCGACCCCCAGCAGCACAAAGAAGAGCGACCTGCTGACCGAGGCGCCTAGCGCAGCCCCTTCCTCGTCGGCTGGATCGACGGTTGCCGAATCTCCTGTCCCTTCCCGGGCATTCACCGCGGTCTTGGCGTCCCGCCGACTAATCACCACGGACATTATGGTGTGGACCACCACACCGAAAAATAGTATCAGCCCGTCCACCGCACTGATCCTCCCATCCAGGGACACAAGGAGCAGTAGAACTGACAAGACGACCATCAGGGGCAGGTCAAAGCGGATCAGCCTCCGCTTTACAGCGAGGGGAACGACCAGCGCGGACAGTCCCAGGATGAGCAGGACATTAATGATGTTGCTGCCAACCGCATTGCCCACGGCAAGCCCCGGTTCATCACGCAGTACAGCACCGACGCTCACTGCGAACTCGGGTGCCGACGTCGCCGCTGACACTACGGTGAGACCGATCACCAATGACGAAATCCCGAAACGTCCGGCCAGTGCTGACGCCCCACGCACCAAAAATTCCCCACCCAAGACCAGCAGCACCAGTCCGGCCACGATCCGTCCAATATCAAGCGCATCCATGAGTAGGAGTGTACGGACCACAGTTCAGGCCCTGCCACGAGCACCCGCTGACCTCGAGATTTCACTGGGGTGTGGTCTCGACGGGTGGGCGTCATAGAGAAAGGTGCTCCTGGCCTGGGATGATACGGGGTGTCGAGTCTCGTAATCCCTGGCCGGAAGGAGCACCTTTCAGGTGTCCCACCCTACCGTGTTCTTCTACCCCCGCCCGCGTGTGGACGTCGCTGAGGTCCCGGCGGCCTCGCATGCGGGCGCGGTGCTGCTGACCGACACGATCCACGCCACCGGCCTCGCCTCTTCGCTGCGTGAAGCGTTGGGTTCATGGACGAAACCGCTGGCCGAGCATCACGCCTCCAAGGTCCTGCTGGACCTAGCGATGACTCTCGCGGTGGGCGGGGAGGTCGCCCGTGACACCGACCTGCTGCGGTGCGAGCCGGGCCTGTTCGGTGACGTCGCCTCGGCCCCAACGATCTCCCGCACGCTCACCACCCTCGCTGAGGACGCGCCCGCCGTGATGACCGCGATCGCCAGGGCTCGCAGGACCGCGCGCGAGCAGGCCTGGGCCCTGGCCGGCGAGCATTCCCCGGCCGAGGGGACGAGCGCGAAGACCCCGCTGGTCATCGACCTCGACGCCACCCTGATCAACGTCCACAGTGAGAAGGAGCAAGCCGCCCCGACGTTCAAACGCGGCTTCGGCTACCACCCTCTGTACGCGTTCCTGGACCACGGCAGCGAAGGAACCGGGGAACCGCTCGCGATCCACCTTCGCCCCGGCAACGCGGGCTCGAACACCGCCAGCGATCACATCGCCGTCACCCGTCTGGCCCTTGCGCAGCTCCCACCGGCCCTGCTGGGCCGGGGCGGGCGGGGATCGAAAAAGGTCCTGATTCGCACCGACGGGGCCGGCGGCCCCAAGGACTTCGCGGGCTGGCTGGAGCGGCAGCGTCTGGCCTACTCAGTCGGGTTCACCCTCCCCGCGAACACTCCTGACCTGTTGGAACGTATTGATGAGGCGAAGGCGTGGACTCCTGCCTACGACACCGACACCGAAGGGATCCGCGATGGGGCATGGGTCGCGGAACTGACCGGACTACTGGACCTGCCCGGGTGGCCCCCGGAATGCGGGTAACCGTAAGGAAGGAACGCCCCCACCCCGGAGTGCAGCTACGGATCACCGATCACAAAGGGATGCGGATCACTGCGTTCGCGACCAACGCCCCACGCGGCCAGCTTCCAGTGCTGGAGCTGCGTCACCGCCGCCGCGCGCGCTGCGAGGACCGGATCCGCAACGCCAAGGACATGGGCCTGATGAAGTTCCCGCTGCAGGGATTCGCGCAGAACCAGGTCTGGTGCCAGATCGTCCAGCTCGCCGGCGTCATCGTCGCCTGGATGCAGGCCATCGCGCTGGCCGGCCATGATGCACGTCGCTGGGAGCCCAAACGGTTTCGCGCACGGTTGTTCGAGATCCCCGCGACCATCGTGCGCCGCTGTCGGCACAAGATCCTGCATTCGAGGCTCATCGCATTTGAGGGTGTAGCAAGGGTCTGAAGCCGCCTGATTCGAGGAGGCTGCGGGCGATGTAGTTGGTGAGGTTGCGGAAGCCGAGGGCGGAGCCGCGCAGGTGTTCGAGCCGGCCGTTGATCGCCTCCGTCGGACCGTTGCTGGTGCCCAGTCGCTCGAAGAACGCCAGCACGTCGGCGGCGCGTTTGGTCAGTGTCCGGCCGAGCTTGCCCAGTTCCTCGAGGGTGTCGGGGACCTTCTTGCTCAGCGCCGCGATCACCTTCTCCATCTTGGCCTTAGCCTTTGCGCGGTCGAATTCTCGATACGCGGCGACCATGGCCTGGTAGATCTCCCAGGCCGCTTCGACCGCGGCGTGCTTCTCGTGGGCGAAGAGGACGCTGAGGTGTTCTTTTTGGCGGTCGGTCAGCAGGCTCATCCCGGTGTGGAGGGTGCGGCGCAGTTGCGTCCGGCAGAGTGGTGTACGAATCCCGCAGCACGTTGACTCCGGTTGGCGTGTCGACCGCGAAGTAGAAGCGGTCACCGCGGGAGGCTTTCGAGGAAACTCTCACATCCCACTCGAAAGGGACACCCGCGATGACCGCTCCCCACGATATCGACCCCCAGGCGTTTCTGTCCGATCTGCTCACCCAGGCCTCGCCGGACTTGATGCGTCAGATGCTCACCACCTTCATCAATGCCCTGCTGTCGGCCGAGGCTGACAGCGTGTGCGGCGCCGCCTACGGCGCCCGCTCGGATGAGCGCACCAACCGGCGTAACGGCTACCGGCACCGGGACCTGGACACCCGCGCCGGCACCATCGACGTCGCGATCCCGAAACTGCGCGAAGGCACCTACTTTCCCGACTGGCTCCTGGAGCGGCGCCGCCGCGCCGAGGCAGCGCTGACCACGGTGGTCGCCACCTGCTACCTGCTCGGCGTCTCCACCCGCCGGATGGACAAACTGGTGCAGACTCTCGGCATCACGGGCCTGTCGAAATCGCAGGTCTCAGAGATGAGTAAAGACCTGGATGCACCGGTCGAAGCGTTCCGCACCCGGCCGCTCGATGCTGGGCCGTATCGGTTTGTCGCCGCCGACGCGCTCGTGCTCAAAGTGCGTGAACACGGCCGGGTCGTCAAGGTCGCCGCCATGGTCGCCACCGGCATCAACAACGACGGCTACCGCGAGATCCTCGGCCTGCAACTGGGCACCGCGGAGACCAGGGAGGGGTGGCTCGGGTTCTTCCGTGATCTGGCTGCCCGCGGCCTGTCGGGGGTGGAGCTGATCACCTCCGATGCCCATGCCGGGCTGGTCGAAGCGGCCGGGGCGGTGTTCGGGACGGCGCAGTGGCAGCGCTGCCGCACCCACTACGCGGCCAACCTGATGGCGGTGTGCCCGAAGTCGCAGTGGCCCGCGGTGAAAGCGCTGCTGCACAGCGTCTACACCCAGCCCGACGTCGAGGCGGTGATCGCCCAGTACGAGCACATGATCGACAGCCTGGCCACCCATCTGCCGGCCGCTGCCGAGCACCTCGAGGGCGCCCGCGATGAGGTGCTCACGTTCACGAAGTTCCCGAAGGAGGTGTGGAAGAAGATCTGGTCGAACAACCCGAACGAACGGCTCAACAAGGAGATCCGGAGACGCACCGACGTCGTCGGCATCTTCCCCAGCCGAGTCGCGGTGATTAGACTCCTCGGCGCGGTGCTGGCCGAGCAGCACGACGAATGGACCGAATCACGGCGCTACATGAGCCTGGAATTGCTGACCGCGACCGACACGATGCTCGCCGAAGCAGCCGCGAAAGCCGCGGCTGAACAAGCCGCCCTACAGGTCAGCGACACCATGACCGACGACCCCGGCCACGCGGCACTCGCCGCCTGACAACCCACCCGACCACGAGGAACCCGACAAAGCCTCGATACACCACTCAAAAGGACTTGACCATGGCTATGCCCGAGACCGACCTGCTGCGCATCGGCCGCTGGTGCCGTGAACGCGTGCCCGAGCACCTGTGGGATCAGGTGAGAGTAGAAGCCGAGATCGCCGACCGGCACGTCACGATCATCGAGACGCGGCCGCCGTGGGACGGGCAGGGCGACTGGACGCGGTTCCCGGTCGCGCGCCTGCGATACACCGTCAAGACCGGCCAGTGGAGCATCTACTGGCGTGACCGGCACATGAAGTTCCACGAGTACACGAAGAGGCGCCCGACGAAGAACGTCCAGAGTCTGCTCGACTACATCGGCAGCCACCAGGATCCGATCTTCTGGGGCTGAGAGCTCCCACGGCCGTGTCGGTACTCACCGCTACGGTCGGGAGTATGAGCGAAGAGCAATGGGATGAAGCGGCCTTCCGCGCATCGATCCCGGCCGCGCGCGAGAAGGTTGAGTTTGCCGCAAGGTTCTGCGAGATCGGCCCCTCACAGCCCCGCTGGGATAGTCACCGTCCCGTCGTCGAGTTGATCTTCTATCTCTGCAAGCTCGACTACGACATCAAGGTGCTCCTGCTGCCTTCCTGACCGATTGAAGCGCCCTGGGTTTGTTGGAGACTCCTGACCTTGGAAACGAGGATGGAGTTATGCCGAAAGAGCAGACAGCGGGGAAGCCGACGACGCGTCGGTATTCGCCGGAGGAGAAGGCCGCGGCGGTCCGGATGGTGAGGACGCTGCGTGCCGAGCTGGGGACCGAGCATGGGACCGTCAATCGGGTCGCGACGCAGCTCGGGTACGGGGTCGAGTCCGTGCGGATGTGGGTCAAGCAAGCCGACATCGACGACGGCGTCACCTCTGGCGTGAGCAGCGCTGAGGCGCGGCGGGTGCGTGAACTGGAGCAGGAAGTCCGGGAGTTGCGGCGGGCCAACGAGGTCCTCAAGCGTGCTGCGTCTTTCTTCTGTCAAGGGCCATTGAGTTCTGCCCATAGGCGGCCAGTGTTTCTTCCCGCTGGTGGCCATCAGAACTGCCCACTGGTGGCCAGCTGGTTTGCCCGTTTGGGTGGTGGTGCTGGCCACCGTGATGGGAACGAGCAACGCGGGCAAACCAGATGGCCAGCACCGGGCAGTTCCCGTGGCCATCACTGGGCAGTCCTCATGGCCGTCAGCGGGTCATTCCCTGGCCACCTATGGGCAGCTTTTCATGGCCGCTTACATTCTTCGGGGCGGAGCTCGACCGCCACTACCGGAAGTAGTCGCGTTCATCGACGCGAACAAGGATGACCTGGTCGACGCTCGCCGGCTCGGAGTCGAGCTCATCTGCAGGCTGCTGCAGGTGGCTCCGAGCAGCTACTACGCCGCCAAGACCCGCGCCCCCTCGGCTCGCGCGGTGCGGGACGAGGAGCTGATCCCGCAGCTGGTCGAGCTCTAGGAGACGAACTACCGCGTCTACGGGGTCAGAAAGCTCTGGAAGACCGCGCGTCGCGCCGGGATCGACATCGGCCGAGATCAGACGGGCCGGCTCATGCGCGCCGCAGGGATTAAGGGCGCGACCAGGTCGAAGCGGGTGAAGACGACCCGGCCAGATCCGACCGCGGCGCGGCACCCGGACCTCGTGAAGCGGGAGTTCACCGCGCCTGCCCCGAACCGGCTCTGGGTCACCGACCTGGCGTTCGTGCCGACGTGGGCCGGCGTCGCGTACGTCTGCTTCATCGTCGACGCGTTCTCCCGGATGATCGTCGGGTGGCGGTGCGCGTCACACATGCGCACCGAGATGGTCCTCGACGCGATCGAGATGGCCCGCTGGTCCCGCGGCGCTCGCCACGAGGACCTGCGCTGCCACAGCGACGCGGGGTCTCAATTCACCTCCATTCGCTACGGCGAACGCCTCGCCGAGATCGGAGCGACACCGTCGATCGGGACCGTCGGGGACAGCTATGACAACGCCCTGGCCGAGACCGTGAACGGCTATTACAAGGCCGAGCACGTCCGCGGACCCGCACGGCCAGGTCCCTGGCGGACGGTCGAGGACCTCGAGCTCGCGACCCTCGGGTGGGTGTCCTGGCACAACACGCAACGCCTCCACGGCTACCTCGGCGACGTCCCACCCGCCGAGTTCGAGGACACGTTCTATGCTGTCGAAGCCGGCCGCGAACAGCTGGTCGGAATCAAATAGCGCGAGTCTCCATCAGACCCAGGGGGCTTCAGGGCCAACGCTCTGGTCACCGACGAGATCGATTTTGGATCGAGCCGCTCGGCCACTGAGGAAGTTCTGAATTCCCGGGGATATAAGTCGAGCCGAACGCCGAACCGTAGGGTCTGTCTCGATCAGTTTGTGCTAAGGAATATGTCAGGCACGGAAAGAGGCCCAGGCGCTCCCCTCGAGGGAGTACCTGGGCCTCATTCCATTTTCCCTCGTCAGATGCGGACTCTGACCCGTGGGAACGTGGTCGGGCTAGCGGGATTTGAACCCACGACCTCTTGACCCCCAGTCAAGCGCGCTACCAAGCTGCGCCATAGCCCGTGGCGAATCGCGGTCATCCGCGCTTCGGCACCCGATGAGCATACCCCACCGGGACCGCCGGGCGCGAATCGGAAGCGGGCCTGCCAGGTCGTCGTTGTCAGGGGCAAACCGCGCGACACCCCCGAAACGTGAACAAGGGGCCCACGTCCTCTTCACAGACGTGAACCCCTCATCCCTTGACCGAGGGCCACCCGACCGAGAGTCCCCCAGCGACCGCGGCCCCGGCGTACCGGTGGGCCTGGCGGTCTGCACGAACCCTCTCATGACTGAGGGTGCAGTCGCGCACGTGAGAAGTGTAACACGCTGAGCCGCTCCGATCCGCCGTTCCGGGCGCGTCGCAGGGGCGTGTCGGGGGCCTCACGGAGCCCCGTCGCAGGCTCAGAACGTGAAGGTTCGGTCCCCCACGCGGAATTCGACGTCCTCCAGGTCCGGGATGGCGTCGCGCGCCCGGTCCGCCGCCTCCCGCATCGTGTCCTCGAGAACCTGGGGATCGGCCTCGAGCAGGGACTGGCCGTACTCGATGACCACCTTCCCGTCCTCCCGAAGGGCCTCGACGTCGACGATGTCCGAACCGGAGGGCAGCGATCGCGTCAGGTCCTCGACGACCTCGGCGGCGCGCTGGTCCGCCTCCTCGAGGGTGCCCTCGGCCTCCTGGCGCAGCTGCCCCAGGTCCACGCGGTCCGAGGCGTCCGCCTCCAGCTCGCTGATCCGGTCCTCGGCCTGGGCGAGCCGGTCCTCCGCGCTTTGCAGCGCGGCCCGGGTCGCGCCGTCGTCGACCGCGCAGCCGGATGCGGCCAGCGCGAGCGCGGCCAGGGTGGCCAGGGACAGGGCGGCGGGGCGACGTCGGATGAGGCTCATGCCCTCAGGCTACGAGGCGAAGGTGGACGAACGGTGGGAGCCGGCCGGGACGACGACGTCCCCCGGCGCGGGTGGTCGAGGGACGTCGTCGGGGCGGGGCCGGATCAGCGGCGGCGACCGCGCTTCTCGCGCACGCGCATCCCGATCTCGAGGGGCGTGCCCTCGAACCCGAAGGTCTCGCGCAGGCGGCGCACGATGAACCGGCGGTACCCGGGGTCCAGGAACCCGGTGGTGAACAGCACGAACTTGGGCGGCCGGCTCGAGACCTGGGTCGCGAACAGGATGCGGGGCTGCTTGCCGCCGCGCAGCGGGTGCGGGTGGGCCGCCACGAGCTCGCCGAGGAACGCGTTGAGCTTGCCCGTGGGGATACGGGTGTCCCATGAGTCCAGGGCGAGGTCCAGCGCGGGGACGAGACGGTCCTTGTGCCAGCCGGTCTTCGCGGAGATGTTCACGCGCGGCGCCCACGCGACGTGCGCCAGGTCCCGCTCGATCTCCTTGGCCAGCTGGAGCCGCCGATCCTCATCCACCTGGTCCCACTTGTTGAACGCGATCACGAGGGCGCGACCGGAGTCCAGCACCATCTGGAGGATGCGCACGTCCTGCTCAGAGATCACCTGCGGCGCCTCGAGCAGCACCACGGCCACCTCGGCGCGGTCCAGGGCCGAGGCAGTGCGCAGCGACGCGTAGTAGTCGGCGCCGTGGGCCATGTGCTGCCGTCGACGGATGCCGGCGGTGTCCACGAAGCGCCACAGGCGTCCGCCGAGCTCCACGAGCTCGTCCACGGGGTCGCGCGTGGTGCCGGCCAGGTCGTCCACCACCACGCGGTCCGAGCCGGCCAGCTTGTTCAGCAGCGAGGACTTGCCCACGTTCGGCCGGCCCACGAGGGCGATCCGGCGCGGGCCGCCGCGCGGCACGAGACCGCCGTGGGCGGACTCCTCCGGCAGTGCCTCGAGCGCGGCGTCCAACAGGTCCGCGACGCCGCGGCCGTGCACCGCGGACACCGGGTACGGGTAGCCGAAGCCGAGCGACCACAGGGTGGCGGCGTCGGCCTCCTGGACCATGTCGTCCACCTTGTTGGCGGCCACGATCACCGGGCGGTCCTTGCGACGCAGCATCGAGACCACGGCCTCGTCCGTGGCCGTCATGCCGACGGTGGCGTCCACCACGAACACGACGGCGTCCGCCACGTCCACGGCCAGCTCGGCCTGCTCGGCCACGCGACGGTGGATGCCCTTGGCGTCGTGCTCCCAGCCGCCGGTGTCCACCACGGTGAACTCGCGGCCGTTCCACTCGGCGTCGTAGGAGACGCGGTCGCGCGTCACGCCGGGCACGTCCTCCACCACGGCCTCACGGCGGCCGATGATGCGGTTGACGAGCGTGGACTTGCCGACGTTCGGCCGGCCCACGATGGCCAGCACGGGCGGCACGGGCGCGTCGACGTCCTCGTCGGGCCCGAGCTGCCACGCGTCGAGGAGGGCGGCGTCGTCCTCCTCGAGCTCGTAGTCCTCGAGGCCGGCGCGCAGCGACGCGGCGCGCGCCTCGGCCTCCTCCTCGGTCATGGCGGCGAGCCGCTCGGCCACCTGATCGTCGCCGGCGGGGACGAACTCGTCCTCACCGGAGCGGTGCTGGGGGTTCTCGGTCATCGTCGGCCTCCCTTCACGGCCGGAATGCCGGCCTGGTCCTCGACGGCGGCCAGGACGGCCGCCACGGTCTGCTCGAAGTCGAGCTCGGTGGAGTCCACGAGCGCCACCCCGTCGGCGGGGCGGTCGAACGTGGACACGGTGGCGTCGCGGGCGTCGCGCCCGGCCACCTGACGGTGCAGCGTGCCGGCATCGACGCCGGTCTCCCCCGCCGCGGCCAGCTGGCCCGAGCGGCGGGCGGTGCGCACGGCCTCGGAGGCCGTGAGCAGCACGCGCGCGTGGGCGTCCGGGGCCACCACCGTGGTGATGTCACGGCCCTCGGCGACCATCCGGCCCGCGGCGGCGATCGCCGCCCGCTGGCGACGATGCAGCTCCTCGCGCACCGGGATGACCACGGCGACGGTGGAGACCGTGTCCGTGACCTCGGGGCCGCGGATCGCCTCGGTGACGTCCGTGCCGCCGACCCGCACGGCCTCGACGTCCGGGTCGGTGGACTGGTCCAGGTCCATGGCGACGGCGGCCGCCGCCACGGCCTCCGCATCGGCCAGGTCGACGCCCTCGTGCAGGCAGTGCCACGCCACGGCGCGGTACATGGCGCCGGTGTCCAGGTACGCGGCGCCGAGACGCCGGGCCACGGCCTTGGACACGGACGACTTGCCCGAGCCCGAGGGGCCGTCCACCGCCACCACGAGCGGCGCGGGTGCGACGTCGTCGCGGGTGTGCTCGGTCATCTCAGACCACCTTCCATCCGGCGGCGGTCAGCGCCGCCACGAGTTCGTCCCTGCGGCCGGGCAGCACGGAGATCTCCACCATGCCGACCCGGTGGCCCGAGGCGTGCTCGAGCCGCAGGTCCTCCACGTTCACGTCCGTGCGGCCGACCTCGTCGAGGAGGGCCGCGATCTGCCCGGGGGCGTCGTCCACGATCACCGTGACCACCGCGAACGCCTGCGGCGGCGCCCCGTGCTTGCCGGGCACCCGTGCCCGACCGGCGTTGCCCTCGGCGATCAGCTGCGCCATGTCCAGCCGCGCCCCGGGGGCGGAGGGGTCCTCCAGGGTGCGGATCAGCCGGTCCAGGTCCGCCCGCAGCCCGTGCAGCGCCGGCACGATCCGCCCGGCGTTGCCGGAGAGGATCTGCACCCACAGCTGCGGGTCCGACGCTGCGATCCGGGTGGTGTCCCGCAGCCCGTTGCCGGCCAGGGCGAGCGCCTGGTCCGGGGTGTCCTGCAGGCGGGAGGCCACGAGCGAGGCGGCGATCTGCGGCAGGTGCGAGATCAGCGCGACCGATTCGTCGTGGGCGCGGGCCGCCATCCGGTACGGGGTGGCCTGCAGCGTCCGCGCGAGCGCCCGACCGGCCGCGAGGGCGCCCGGGTGCGTCGTGTCCGTCGGGCACAGCACCCACGGCGCCTGCGTGAACAGGGTGCCGCGGGCCGCCACGGGACCGGACCGCTCGGAGCCGGCCATCGGGTGCGTCCCGAGGTACCGGTCGGCGTCCTGCGGGGCCAGGCGGCCGTCGTCGACGGCAGCGCGCACGCCCGCGGCGACCGCCTCCTTCACCGAGGCGATGTCCACCACCACGGCCGCGGGCCAGCGGCGCAGCGAGTCGACCACGACGTCGGCGGTCACGTCCGGCGGCGCGGCCACGACGACGAGGCCCGGGGCGGCGTCGAGGTCGTCGCCCCCGGCGTCCAGGCGGGCGGGGCGTCCGGCGCGGATGTCCGCGGCCACGGCCAGGGCGGCGGGCGAGGGGTCGTGCAGGCGCACGTCCACACCGGCCGCGCTCAGCCCGATGCCGATCGAGGTGCCCAGCAGACCGGTCCCCCGGACGAGGACGGGCTGCGGGATCCCGGCCGGGCCATCACCGAGCGCGGCGGCGGACTCGGCGGGCGCGCTCACAGGCCGACCAGGGCCTTGAGGTGGCCCAGCTCCTGCGCGTTGAGCGCGCGGACGGTGCCCTGCTTCTGGTCGCCCAGCAGGATGGGGCCCACCTTGACGCGGACGAGCCGCTCGACCGGGTGGCCGATCTCCTGGAACATGCGGCGCACGATGCGGTTCTTGCCCGAGTGCAGCACGACCTCGACGAGCACGTGGCCCGGCGTCGAGTCGACGAGCTTGAACGAGTCCACCTGCGCCACGCCGTCCTCCAGCTCCACGCCCTCGCGCAGCCGGTTCGAGACGCCCTTGGCCAGCGGGCCGCGGGTCTGCACCACGTAGGTCTTGGGGACCTCGTAGCTGGGGTGGGTGAGGCGGTTGGCCAGCTCGCCGTCGTTGGTGAGGATGAGCAGGCCCTCGGTCTCGTTGTCCAGACGGCCCACGTGGAACAGGTGCTCCTGCCCGGGCTTGAGGTAGGTGGCGATCGAGGGCCGGCCCTCCGGGTCCACCATCGTGGAGATCACGCCGCGGGGCTTGTTGAAGACGAAGTACTGCTTGGTCACGTCCGTCTGCACGGAGATGCCGTCCACCCGGATCACGGCCGTGGCCGGGTCCACGCGCACGCCGGGCTCGGTGACGACGACGCCGTCCACCTCCACGCGGCCCTCCGCGATGAGGTCTTCGCTCACGCGCCGGGACGCCACACCCGCCGCGGCCAGCACCTTCTGCAGGCGCTCGCCCGACTCGTCGTGGATGCGGTCGAGGTGGGCGGCCTTGGCCCGGGCGGCTCCGGCGCCGCGGCCGCGGCGACCGCGGGTGCGCGGCACGGCGTCCTCGTCGAAGGGGGCCTCCTCGCGGGGGCCGGCGGCGCCGCGGCGGGCACCGATCTGTCGCTGGAAATCGCGCTCCTGGAACGGGCCGCCCCGTCGACCGACGGCGGGGGTGCGTCCGGAGCCTCGCGGCTTGCGGGAGTTCATGGGAGGGCGTCCTTTCGGGTGCGCGTCAACGGCGCCGGTCGGGCCGGCGGCGGACGGGTCAGGGGGGTGAGGGACGGCCCGGAGACGGACACGCCCGACTCCATTCTCGCAGATCGGCGGCGTCGCGTCTCCCGGCCACCGCTCCCCCGGCCGTGAGCGCGCAGAGAACCGGCCCGGTCCCGCGACGGGACCGGGCCGGCGTCGTCGGCGCTCAGCGGACGGTCACGGCGCGCCGCCGCGGCAGATCAGCTCACGGGCGAGCTGCCGGTAGGCCTTGGCCCCGTCGTGGTTCTCGGCGAACAGGGTGATGGGCGTGGCCGCCACCGTGGCGTCGGCGAACTTGATGGACCGCTTGATGACGGTCTCGAACACGCGGTCCCCGAAGCCGGCCACCAGCGAGCCCACGACCTCCTTGGAGTGAAGGGTCCGCTGGTCGAACATCGTGGCCAGCACGCCGTCGATCTCCAGGTCCGGGTTGAGCCGGTCCTGCACCTTCTCGATCGTCTCGACGAGCAGGGCGACCGCGCGCAGCGCGAAGAACTCGGCGGTCAGCGGGATGATCACGCCGTGCGAGGCGGTCAGCGCGTTGACGGTCAGCAGGCCCAGCGAGGGCTGGCAGTCGATGAGGACCACGTCGTAGTCGTCGCGGACCTGGCGCAGCGCACGCTCGAGGACCTGCTCGCGGGCCACCTCGTTGACGAGCTGCACCTCGGCCGCGGACAGGTCAATGTTGGCCGGCAGCAGGTCCATGTTCGCGAAGTCCGTGGACAGGATCGCGTCCTTCGCGGTCACCGACCGTTCCATGAGCACGTTGTACACCGTGGTGTCGAGCTCGTGCGGGTTCGCGCCCAGGCCGGCTGAGAGGGCGCCCTGCGGGTCGAAGTCCACCATGAGCACCCTGCGGCCGTAGCCCGCGAGCGCGGCGCCCAGGTTGATGGTGGAGGTCGTCTTTCCGACGCCGCCCTTCTGGTTCACCATCGAGATGATCCGCGCCGGGCCGTGCGAGGTCAGGGGCGCGGGCTCGGGGAAGTCGTGCTTGGGCCGGCCGGTGGGCCCGAGCACGGGCTCGCCGTGGATGGTCATCACGGGGATCGGTTCTCTCGAGGTCACGGCGGCGCCGGCTCCTTCCACGGTGGTCTGCACGCCCGGCCGCGGGCCGCGGCGCGCCGCGGCCGCCGTCGTCGGCGTGTCCGGATCTTCCCCCACCCTAGTGCCTGGCGTTCCCGGGACGACGGCGACGCCGGGGACGGGCCTGTGTCCAGGCTCGTCCCCGGCGTCGCCGGTGGTCGACGATGCGGCGTGCCGCGCGGGCCCGCCTCCTCCGTCAGCGGGTGGGGTTCCGGTCGCCGTCGGCGGCCATCGCGAAGTTCAGGCTGGAGTCGGGGTGGCCCTCGTAGGCCTGCTCGGCGACCGTCGGGGACTGCTGCGGGTCGTGCGCGGCGCCGCCATGGCCGACCACGGTCGCCTCGTCGAACTTCAGCTCGCCGCTGAGGACGCGCCGGGCGCGCTCGCCGTCGAGCTCGCCCACCCAGCGGCCGATGAGGAGCGTGGCCACGGCGTTGCCGGTGAAGTTCGTCAGGGCGCGGGCCTCGGACATGAACTTGTCGATGCCCACGATCACTCCCATGCCTCCGAGCAGCTCGGGTCGGTGCGCCTGCAGGCCGGCGGCGAGCGTGGCCATGCCCGCGCCGGTGACGCCGGCCGCGCCCTTCGAGGCGATGATCATGAAGACCAGCAGGCCGACCTGCTCGCCGAGGTTCATCTCCGCGCCCATCGCGTTGGAGACGAAGAGCGCGGCCATGGTCAGGTAGATGGCGGTGCCGTGCAGGTTGAAGGAGTAGCCGGTGGGCACGGTCACGCCCACGACGGACTTGTCCACGCCGGCATGCTCCATCTTGGCGATCAGACGGGGCAGGGCGGCCTCGGAGGAGCTGGTGGCGAAGATGAGCAGGTACTCCCGGCCCAGGTACTTCATGAGGGACAGGATGCTCAGGCCGGTCACGACCTTCAGGATGGTGCCGAGCACCACCACGATGAAGGCGATGCAGGTCAGGTAGAAGGCGCCCATGAGCAGCGCCATGGCGCCGATCGCGGACCAGCCCGTGGAGCCGACGACGGCGGCGATCGCACCGAAGGCGCCGATCGGGGCGACCCACATCACCATCATGAGGATGCGGAACACGACGCCCTGGATCAGGGTGAGACCGCGCAGCAGCGGGGCGCCGGCCGGGCCCATCTGCTGCAGGGCGAAGCCCACGAGCAGGGCGATGAACAGGGTGGGCAACACCGGCAGGGAGCCGGGGATGATGTCCAGCAGGAACTGGACGGTGCCGTCCGCCGCGGCCTGGGGCTTGTTCGGGTCGTAGGGCGTCAGCTTGAGGCCCTCGCCGGGGTGGATGAGGTTGCCGACGACGAGGCCGATGGCCAGCGCGAACGTGGACATCGCCATGAAGTAGACCAGGGCGATGCCGCCCACGCGGCCGACGGTCGCGGCCTTGGCGATCGAGCCGACGCCGAGGACGATCGTGCAGAAGATGACCGGGCCGATCATCATCTTGATGAGGGAGACGAAGCCGTCGCCCAGCGGCTTGAGGGACTTGCCGAACTCGGGGAAGAACAGGCCGACGGCGGCGCCCAGCACCACCGAGGCGATCACGGCGATGTACAGCCAGTGGGTGCGGTCCTTCTTCGTCGCCGGGGCCGGCGGGGCCGAGGTCTCGGCCGGTGGGGTGTGCGCCATCGGGCGTTCCGTTCTGTGCGGTGGTGGGGCGCCGCCGAGCGGTCCGCAGCGGCGCGGGGGATGTGACCACTCACGCGGCCCCCGGGTGGTGTCGGTCACGATTGCGGTCATAGTGGTCACGGCGGCCCGTCGGCTGCAGGATCGTGGGGGTGGACCGGCGCGTCGCCGGCCCGAGGGAGGAGAGGCATGCGCCACCCGTGGTCGATCGCCCGGCGGATCGCCGTGGTCCACGTGGCGCTCGTGGCGGCCATCGCCCTGTTCAGCGTGTGGAGCGCCTACCTCCAGGCCCGCGAGGTGGCCCAGCGCGTCGAGGAGCGCCACGTCCAGGGCGTCACCACCCTAGTGGCGCGCGACCCCGCGCTCGTCTCGGCCCTGCGGGCCGGCGACGCCCCCGCCCTGCAGGCCGGGATCGACGGCTGGATCGCCGAGGCACAGGTCTCGTGGCTGACCGTGATGGACCCGGACGGGATGCGGTTGGCGAGCTGGCGCCCCGAGCAGGTCGGCGTCCGCTACCCGAGGCCGGTGGACGCCGTCGTCGCCGGGGACACCGTCGTGGAGCTCTCGAGCACCGGTGCGGCGGGCCGTTCGGTGCGCGCGCTCGCACCGGTCGTGGACCCGGAGGACGGCACCGTCCTGGGCGTGGTCACGACGGGCGTGCAGATCTCCGATGTCTCCATCATGGCCCAGGCCCAGATCCCCGGCATCCTGCTCGGCTCGGCCGCCGTGGCCGCCGTCGGCCTGCTCGTCGCCTGGCTCGTGGGCCGGTATCTGAACCGGGTGACGCTCGGACGCGGCCCCGAGCAGATCGCCGAGCAGTTCCTGCTGGCGGAGACGGCCATGGACTCGCTCGAGGCCGGCGTCGTGGTCCTCGCCCCGGACGGGCGGGCCCGCCTGCACAACGACGCCGCCGCGCGCCTGCTCGCCTGGGAGGGCGCGGGCGAGCCTCGACTGCCCCCCGAGCTCTCCGCGGCCCTGCCGGGCGCGGTCGGCGGCGAGGCGAGCCTCGCCGTCGGCGGGCGGGTCCTCGTGGTGCAGCAGCGTGTCGTGCGGGCGCCCGGCCGTTCCGACCCCGGCGGGTCGGTCCCGCCGACGGCCCTCGCCGCGGCCGCCCGCGAGGGCGTGACCACCGCCCCGGCGGGATCGCGCGTGCTCGTCCTGCACGACCGCACCGACCTGCAGCGGCTCGGCGACGAGCTCACCGTGGCCCACACCCTGACCACGGCGCTGCGCGCGCAGACGCATGAGCACGCCAACCAGCTGCACACCGCCCTCGCCCTCGTGGAGTCGGGCCGGCTGGAGGCCGCCCGGGCCGTGCTGTCCCGCCGCGCCGCGGACGAGGAGGCCTCCGACGACGTCCTCGCCGCCCTGCTCGACGCGAAGGCCGCCCAGGCGCGTGAGCGGAGCGTGGCGCTGACCTGGTCCGCCGAGCTGACCGCGCCCGCCCCGCTGCGCCCGCTCGACCTGCTGACCGTGCTGGGCAACCTGGTGGACAACGCCCTCGACGCGGCCGCCGCACCGGACCTGTCCGCGGCAGACCGGTGGGTCGACGTCGAGGTGGTCTCGGACGCCGCGGGCCTGCTCGTGCAGGTGGCCGACGGCGGCCCCGGACCCTCCGATGCGGACCGCGGCCGACTCTTCGACCGGGGCTGGTCGACGAAGCCCGTCGGCGCCGCCGGACGCGGCATGGGGCTGTGGCTGACGCGGCGGATCGCGGAGGAGGCCGGCGGGGTCGCGGACGTCGCGACCGACTCGGGCACCGTGTTCACCGTCGAGGTGCCCCGCACCCCCCGACCCCAGGAGGAGACATGACCGCCCGCCCGTACCGGGTGCTCGTCGTCGAGGACGAGCAGCTGACGGCCGAGACCTACGTGGCGCACCTGGACCGGTTGCCGGGCTTCGAGGTGGCCGCGGTGGCCGGCTCCCTGCTGGCCGCGCGGCAGGTCGCCGCGGCGGGCCTGCACGCGGACGGGCGCTTCCCGTTCGACGTCGTGCTGCTGGACATGAACCTGCCGGACGGGCACGGCCTGGACTTCCTGCACCAACTGCGCGCGGCCGGATTCCACGGCGGGGTGCTGGCGCTCACCGCGGCCACCGACCTGCCGGTGGTGCGCCGGGCCGTCGCGTACGGCGTGACGCAGTACCTCGTGAAGCCGTTCGGGTTCGACGAGTTCGCGGATCGGCTGGGCGGGTTCCGCGCCGCCTCGGCGATGCTGGCCGGCGACGGCGCCCTCGACGGCCAGGAGCAGGTGGACGCCGTCTTCCGCGTCTCCCGCGAGCGGCGCGCCGAGGCCCTGCCCAAGGGGCTGACCGAGAGCACCCTGCGCGAGGTGGTGGAGCTGCTGGGGGCGGACCCGGAGACCGCCCTGAGCGCGGCCGAGGTGGGCGAGCGCCTGGGCATCTCCCGCGTGACGGCCCGGCGCTACCTCGAGCACCTCGAGCGGATCCGCCGGGTGCGGCGCTCGGCCCGGCACGGCGGCCGTGGCCGGCCCGAGCAGGAGTACCGCTGGGCCGGCCGCACGTGAGCGGGGCTCAGCGGGCCGGGCGCAGCACCCCGGCCAGGGCCTCGAGCACGGCGGGGTCCTCAATGGTCGAGGGCACCGCGTACTCCTCGCCGTCGGCCATCTGCCGCATGGTCTTGCGCAGGATCTTGCCCGAGCGGGTCTTGGGCAGCGCGTCCACCACGACGACGTCGCGGAAGTCCGCCACCGGGCCCACCTCGCGGCGCACCGCCTGACGCAGCTCGTCCAGGAGCGCGGCCTCGGCCTCGGAGCCGGCCTCGGGCGTCTCGACGCCGGACTTGAGGACCACGTAGCCCGAGGGCCGCTGGCCCTTGAGCGGGTCCGCGATGCCGATCACGGCACATTCGGCCACCGCCGGGTGGGCGGCCAGGGCGGCCTCGAGGACGCCCGTGGACAGCCGGTGCCCGGAGACGTTGATGACGTCGTCGGTGCGGCCGAGCACGAACACGTAGCCGTCCTCGTCCACGACGCCGGAGTCACCGGTCGCGTAATGGCCGGGGAACGCGCTGAGGTAGGAGTCGATGTAGCGCTGGTCGTCGCCCCACAGGGTGGGCAGGGTGCCCGGGGGCAGCGGCAGCCGCAGGGCGATGTTGCCCTCGGTCCCGGCGGGCACGGGCTCGCCCAGGCCGTCCAGGACCACGAGATCGACGCCCGGCGAGGGCACCGAGGACGAGCCGATCTTCACCGGCAGCTGCTCCAGGCCCACCGGGTTCGCCGCGATGGCCCACCCGGTCTCGGTCTGCCACCAGTGGTCGATCACCGGCATGCCCAGCAGGCCCTCGATCCACCGCTGCGTCTCCGGGTCCAGGCGCTCGCCCGCGGCGAAGAAGTGCCGCAGGGAGGACAGGTCGTGGTCCTTGAGCAGCTCGCCCTCGGGGTCGGCGCGGCGGATCGCGCGCAGCGCCGTGGGGGCCGTGAAGAAGGAGCGCACGCCGTGGTCCTCGATCAGCCGCCAGAACGCGCCGGCGTCGGGCGTGCCCACGGGCTTGCCCTCGTACATGACCGTGGTGGCCCCGGCCAGCAGCGGGCCGTAGACGATGTAGGAGTGCCCCACGACCCAGCCCACGTCCGAGGCCGTGCACATCGCCTGCCCCGGACCGACGTCGTAGATGTGCTCCATGGTCCAGCGCAGGGCGACGGCGTGGCCCCCGTTGTCCCGGACGACGCCCTTCGGCTTGCCCGTGGTGCCCGAGGTGTAGAGCACGTACAGCGGGTCGGTGGCCTGCACCGGGACGCAGTCGGCCGGCTCGGCGGCCGCGACGGCCTCGCCCCAGTCCTCCCAGCTCGCGCCCCCGCGCCCGTCGGCGTCCGCGAGCGCGGTCTCGAAGCCCTCGCGGTGGTGGACCAGCACCGTGCGCACGGGGTGCGCGGCGGTCTCGAGCGCCTCGGCCACGGCGGGCAGGTATTCGACCCGGCGCTTGGGCTCGATGCCGCCGGAGCAGGTGAGCACGACGTCGGGGGCGGCGTCGTCGATGCGGGAGGCGAGCTCGCGCGGGGCGAAGCCGCCGAAGACCACGGAGTGCACCGCGCCGAGCCGCGCGCACGCCAGCATCGCGATGTGGGCCTGCGGGATCATCGGCAGGTACACGAGGACGCGGTCGCCCTTGCCGACGCCGCGCGCGGCCAGGGCGCCGGCCAGGCGGGCCACCGCGTCCGTGAGCTCGGCGTACGTGTAGCGGGTGACCTCACCGGTCATCGCGGAGTCGTGGATCAGCGCGACGGCGTCCCCGCGGCCCGCCTCGACGTGCCGGTCCAGGCAGTTGAAGGCGGTGTTCAGCTCGCCGTCCGGGAACCAGCGGTACAGAGGCGCGGCGGAGTCGTCGAGGGCGCGCGTGGGCGCGACGGTCCAGTCGATGGCGCGCGCCGCGTCGAGCCAGAACCCCTCGGGGTCGCGGAGGGAGCGGGCGTGGGCGTCGGCGTACGCGCCGGAGGGGCGGTCTTCGGCGGGGGCATCGTGGGTCGCCATGCGCCCAGGGTAGTGCCGTGGATCACAGGGGGCAAGGGATCTGTATACATTTCGTGCCCCGTCAGTGAGGCGTGGCGGCACGCGCGAGACCCGCGCCGGGGACGCACCACCCAGCCCCCGCACGCCGGACGACGCTCCCCGTAGACGGCGTCGCCCGGCACGCGCATCGGACACACCCCCTGCCCTCGGCGGGACTGTTGTGTATACACTGGCGGCATGCGAGCGAGTGAGCGGGCGTACCAGGCCCTGAGGGCGGAGATCCTCGACTGGTCCCTCCCTCCGGGCGCGGGCCTGGGCGAGGTGGAGCAGGCCGAGCGCCTGGGCATCTCGCGCACCCCTCTGCGCGAGGCGCTCTCCCGCCTGGTGGCCGACGGCCTGGCCGAGCAGGCCCCGGGCCGGGGCATCGTCGTCGCCGACGTGTCCCTCGAACAGGCGGACCAGCTGTTCGACCTGCGCATCGCCCTCGAGTCCCTCCTGGCGCGCCGGGCCGCGCAGCGGGCCACCCCGGAGGCGGCCGAGCGGTTCACGGTCCTCGCGGGCCGTTTCCAGGAGGCCGAGGCGGCCCTGCGCGGCGGGACCGACCCGGCGGACTACTACGCGATGACGGCCGAGCTGGACAGCCGGCTGGACGAGGCCGCCGCGAACCCCTACCTCGTCTCCACCCTGCGCACCCTGCGCCTGCACCTGGCGCGCCTGCGCCGACTGGCCGCGGACGACCCGGCCCGCCTCGCGGCCTCCGCCGCGGAGCACGCGGACATCGCCGACGCCGTCGGCTCGGGCGCCGCAGACCTCGCGGAGGCGACCACGCGGGTCCACCTGCACCACGCCTTCCACCATCTGACCCGGCGCGGCCGCGCCGAGGAGACCCCGACCCTGCTGACCCCCACCGAAGGAGACCGACCATGAAGAACCATCACGTGCGCGTGCACCGCTCCGAGGAGAACCTCGAGCGCAAGGACCAGCTGGCCTGGAAGCTGGCCGAGGTGGCCGTCGACGACGTCGAGGTGCTGCCCGAGGTCGAGGAGATGATCATCAACCGGATCATCGACAACGCCTCCGTCGCGGTCGCCTCGCTGAAGCGCGGCCCGATCGTCGCCGCCCGCGCCCAGGCCCTGTCCCACCCGGTCTCCACCGGCGGTGCGGGCGCCTCCGTGTTCGGTGTGGAGCAGAAGGTCTCCCCCGAGTGGGCCGCATGGGCCAACGGCGTGGCCGTCCGCGAGCTGGACTACCACGACACGTTCCTGGCCGCCGAGTACTCCCACCCGGGCGACAACATCCCGCCGATCCTCGCCGTCGCCCAGCACGCCGGCCGCTCCGGCAAGGACCTGATCCGCGGCATCGCCACCGGCTACGAGATCCAGGTGGACCTCGTGAAGTCCATCAACCTGTACGGCCACAAGATCGACCACGTGGCCCACATCGGCCCCTCCGCCTCCGCCGGCATCGGCACCCTGCTTGGCCTGGACACCGAGACCCTCTTCCAGGCCATCGGCCAGGGCCTGCACACCACCACCGCCACCCGCCAGTCCCGCAAGGGCGAGATCTCCACGTGGAAGGCCCACGCCCCGGCGTTCGCGGGCAAGATGGCCGTCGAGGCCGTGGACCGCGCCATGCGCGGCCAGACCTCCCCCGTCCCGATCTACGAGGGCGAGGACGGCGTGATCGCCTGGCTGCTGGACGGCCCGGACGCCTCCTACGAGGTGCCGCTGCCCGAGCAGGGCGAGCCCAAGCGCGGCATCCTGGACACCTACACCAAGGAGCACTCGGCCGAGTACCAGGCCCAGGCCTGGATCGACCTGGCCCGCAAGCTCCACAGGGAGCACCCGGAGGCCACCGACCCGGCGAACGTCGAGTCGGTGCTGATCAAGACCTCGCACCACACCCACTACGTGATCGGCTCGGGCGCCAACGACCCGCAGAAGTACGATCCGACGGCCTCGCGCGAGACCCTCGACCACTCGATCCCCTACATCTTCACCGTGGCCCTGCAGGACGGCTCCTGGCACCACGTGGACTCCTACGCCCCCGAGCGCGCCCAGCGCGAGGACACCGTGGCCCTGTGGCACCGGGTGACCACCGTGGAGGACCCGGAGTGGACCCGCCGCTACCACTCGCTGGACCTCGCGGAGAAGGCGTTCGGCGGAGCGGTGGAGATCACCCTCAAGGACGGCACCGTCATCACCGACGAGATCGCCGTGGCCGACGCCCACCCGCTCGGCGCCCGGCCGTTCGCCCGCGAGCAGTACATCCAGAAGTTCCGCACCCTGGCCGAGGGCATCGTCTCGAAGGAGGAGCAGGACCGCTTCCTGGCCGCCGCCGAGCGCGTGGCCGAGCTGCAGCCCGGCGAGCTGGACCAGCTGAACATCCTGGCGGACCCGGCGTTCCTGTCCGAGGCCGACCTCGCCGCCGCCCCGAAGGGCCTGTTCTGATGCTGTACTCGACGAAGACGGCCGAACAGAAGCGGATCGACCTGCGGCAGACCCTCAAGCAGGGCGGCGCCCAGCAGTTCCCGGGCGCGTTCACGCCGCTGACCGCCAAGCTGATCCAGGAGAAGGGCTTCCCCGGGGTGTACATCTCCGGCGGCGTGCTCGCGAACGAGCTGGGCCTGCCCGACGTCGGGCTGACCACGCTCACCGAGGTGGCCGTGCGCGGCGGGCAGATCGCCCGCCTCACGGACCTGCCGTGCCTCATCGACGCGGACACGGGCTTCGGCGAGCCGATGAACGTGGCCCGCACGGTGCAGGAGTTCGAGAACGCCGGCCTGGCCGGCTGCCACATCGAGGACCAGTTCAACCCCAAGCGATGCGGCCACCTCGACGGCAAGAACATGGTGGACCTCGACACCGCGGTCAAGCGCATCGCCGCCGCCGTCGACGCCCGCCGGGACCCGAACTTCCTCATCATGGCGCGCACCGACCTGCGTGCCGTGGAGGGCCTGGACGCCGCGATCGCCCGCATGAAGGCGCTCGTGGAGGCCGGTGCGGACGCGATCTTCCCGGAGGCCCTGAAGGACATCGGCGAGTTCGAGACCGTGTGTCGCGAGCTGGAGCCCCTCGGGGTCCCGGTCCTGGCGAACATGACCGAGTTCGGCAAGTCCGAGCTGTTCACCCGCCAGCAGCTGGCCGACGCCGGCATCGCGATGGTGATCTACCCGGTCACCCTGCTGCGCTCCGCGATGGGCGCCGCCGAGCGCGTGCTCGACGCCATCAAGGAGGAGGGCACCCAGCAGTCGCAGGTGGAGCAGATGCTCACCCGCGCCCGCCTCTACGAGCTGGTGGACTACGAGGGCTACAACGCCTTCGACACGGGCATCTTCAACTTCGACGTGCCCACGCTCGACATCGGCGCCAACCACGCCGACCTCTGACCCGTCACCGGGCCCGCCCGTGCGCGGGCGGGCCCCACTCCCCGAGGAGGGACACCATGACCGAGACCGAGATCAAGAAGGGCCTGGCCGGCGTCGTCGTGGACACCACGGCGATCTCCAAGGTCAACCCGGAGACGAACTCCCTGCTGTATCGCGGCTATCCCGTGCAGGACCTGGCCGCGCAGCTTTCGTTCGAGGCCGTCGCGCTGCTGCTCTGGACGGGCGAGCTGCCCACGGACGAGGAGCTGGCCGCGTTCGAGCACTTCGAGCGCGCGCACCGTGCCCTCGACCCGAAGGTGAAGCAGGCCATCGACCTGCTGCCCACCGACTGCCACCCCATGGACGTCGGACGCACCGCCGTGTCCGTGCTCGGCGCGAACCACCCGAAGGCGGAGGACTCCTCCCCCGAGGCCGAGCTGGAGAAGGCCCAGGCCCTGTTCGCGGCGTTCCCGGCCGTCGTTGCCTACGACCAGCGCCGCCGGCGCGGCCAGGACGTGGTGGAGCCGCGCGAGGACCTGGACTACTCGCAGAACTTCCTCTGGATGACGTTCGGCGAGGAGGCCGCCCCGGAGGTCGTGGACGCGTTCCGCGTCTCGATGGTGCTGTACGCCGAGCACTCGTTCAACGCCTCGACTTTCACCGCGCGCGTGATCACCTCGACGCTCTCCGACCTGCACTCGGCCGTGACCGGTGCGATCGGCGCGCTCAAGGGCCCCCTGCACGGCGGCGCCAACGAGGCCGTGATGCACACCTTCGACGAGATCGGCATCCGGAAGGAGGAGTCCCGTGAGGACGCCGCCGCCCGAGCGAAGGCGTGGATGGAGGACGCCCTGGCCCAGAAGAAGAAGGTCATGGGCTTCGGCCACCGCGTCTACAAGAACGGCGACTCCCGCGTGCCCACCATGAAGGCCGCACTGGACCGGATGATCGAGCACTACGGCCGCGAGGAGATGCTCGGCCTGTACGACGGTCTGGAGCAGGCCATGGACGAGGCCAAGCAGATCAAGCCGAACCTCGACTACCCCGCCGGCCCGACGTATCACCTCATGGGCTTCGACACGGAGATGTTCACCCCGCTGTTCATCGCCTCGCGCATCACGGGCTGGACCGCCCACATCATGGAGCAGCGCGCCGCGAACGCGCTGATCCGCCCGCTCTCGGCCTACGACGGCCCCGAGCAGCGGGAGCTGCCGGCGGGCTGAGCCTCGTGAGGGGCGGTCGGGGCGACTTGTCGGAGGTGTAGACGCAGATCACCTCCGACACGTCGCCCCATTCGCTCGCGGCGCGGTGCCGCGTGCACGACGACGGCGGGTCGCCCCGGGTGGGGCGGCCCGCCGTCGTCGTGTCGTCATCGGTGCGACGCCCTCGCAGAGTGGTCACGACACGCCGCGTGCCGGGCGCGGCGACGGCGTGTCGTGACCACTGTGTCGGGCCGGTCGTCGGCCCCTCAGCGCCGGGCCGCCGCGTCGGCGCGGCGGGCCAGGCCGGCGGCGACGAGGCCGGCGAACAGCGGGTGCGGGCGGGTCGGCCGGGAGGAGAACTCCGGGTGGGCCTGCGTGGACACGTAGTACGGGTGCACGTCCCGGGGCAGCTCCACGAACTCCACGAGGGCGCCGTCCGGGGAGGTGCCGCAGATCGCGAGACCGGCCTCCTCGAGGCGGTCGCGGTAGGCGTTGTTCACCTCGTAGCGGTGGCGGTGGCGCTCGGTCACCTCGGTGGTGCCGTAGGCCTCGGCCACCACGGAGCCCGGGCGCAGGGTCGCGGGGAAGGCGCCCAGGCGCATGGTGCCGCCGAGGTCCCCCTCGCCGGCCACGATCTGCTCCTGCTCGGCCATGGTGGCGATCACGGGCGAGGCGGTCTCCGGGTCGAACTCGGTGGAGTCCGCGTCCTCCAGGCCGAGGACGTTGCGGGCGTACTCGATGACCATGGACTGCAGGCCCAGGCACAGACCCAGCGTCGGGATCCGCTGCTCGCGGGCGTGCCGCAGCGCGCCGAGCTTGCCCTCGAGCCCGCGCACGCCGAAGCCGCCGGGCACACACACGGCGTCGACGTCCGCGAGCGCCACCGCCGCGCCCTCGGGGGTGGCGCACTCGTCCGCGGCCACCCAGCGGATGCCCACCTTGGCCCGGTGGGCGAAGCCACCGGCGCGCAGCGCCTCGGTGACGGACAGGTAGGCGTCCGGCAGGTCCACGTACTTGCCCACGAGCGCCACGGTGAGCTCATGCTCCGGGTGGTGCACGGCGTCCATGAGCGCGTCCCAGGCGGTCCAGTCCACGTCCTTGAACTTCAGGTCCAGGGACTGCACCACGTGGGCGTCGAGGCCCTGGTCGTGGATGACGCGGGGGATGTCGTAGATGGAGGGGGCGTCGGCGCAGTTGACGACGGCGTCCTGCGGGACGTCGCACATGCGGGCGATCTTGCCGCGGACGTCGTCGGGGACGGCCCGGTCCGAGCGCAGCACGATCGCGTCCGGCTGGATGCCGATCGAGCGCAGGGCGGCCACGGAGTGCTGGGTGGGCTTGGTCTTGAGCTCCTGCGAGGGGCCGATGTACGGCACGAGGGAGACGTGCAGGAAGAAGACGTCGTCGCGGCCGACGTCCTGGCGGACCTGGCGGGCGGCCTCGAGGAAGGGCTGCGACTCGATGTCGCCGACGGTGCCGCCGATCTCCGTGATGATCACGTCCGGGGCGGGGCGGTCGCCGCGGGGCTCCGCGGGCAGGCGCATCCGGCGGCAGATGTCGTCGGTGATGTGCGGGATGACCTGGACGGTGTCCCCGAGGTACTCGCCGCGGCGCTCGCGGGCGATCACGGTGGAGTACACCTGGCCGGTGGTCACGTTGTCCAGGCCGTCGAGGTCCTCGTCGAGGAAGCGCTCGTAGTGGCCGATGTCCAGGTCCGTCTCGGCGCCGTCCTCGGTGACGAACACCTCGCCGTGCTGGAACGGGTTCATGGTGCCCGGGTCCACGTTGAGGTAGGGGTCGAGCTTCTGCATCACCACCCTGAGCCCGCGCGCCTTGAGCAGGTGGCCGAGCGAGGAGGCCGTGAGCCCCTTGCCGAGGGAGGAGGCGACACCGCCGGTCACGAACACGTGACGGGTGACGCGCGTGGACGTCTGAGTACGAGAAGTTCGTTTCACCACGGATTTTGAGCGTATCAGGTGCGGGGCTCAGCGCGCGCGCGGATGCGCGGCGGAGTAGACCTCGCGCAGGGAGTCCACGGTGACGAGGGTGTACACCTGCGTGGTGGTCACGGACGCGTGCCCGAGCAGCTCCTGGACCACGCGGACGTCCGCGCCGCCGGCCAGCAGGTGCGTGGCGAAGCAGTGGCGCAGGGTGTGGGGCGAGACGTCCGCCTCGAGGCCGGCGCGCTCGGCCGCCCGCTTCAGCACGGCCCACGCGGACTGCCGGGAGAGCCGGCCCCCGCGGGCGTTGACGAACAGGGCGGGCGTGGAGCGTGTGACTCCCGTCATGATCGTGGGCCGTCCCCGCACCAGCCATGCGTCGAGCGCGGCGGCCGCGTAGGAGCCGATCGGCACCACGCGCTCCTTGGACCCCTTGCCGAACAGGCGGACCACGGGCTGGCCGCCGTCGTCCCCGGTCTGCGCGAGCCCCACCACGTCGTCGACGTCGAGGCCGACCACCTCGGAGATGCGGGCGCCGGTGCCGTAGAGGAACTCGAGCAGCGCGCGGTCCCGCAGTCCGGCGGGGGTGTCGACGGGCACGGCCTCCAGCAGCGCCGTCACCTGCTCCACGGGGAGCGCCTTCGGCAGGCGGTCGCCCGGCTTCGGCGGGTGGACGTCGCGGGCGGGGTCGGCGGGCGTGAGTCCCTCGAGGGCCCAGAACCGGTGCAGGCCGCGCACGGCCGCGAGCACGCGGGCCGCCGAGCGGACCGCGAGGGGCCGCCCGCCGTCCTCGCCGGTGCCCAGCGCCCGCAGGAAGCCGGAGACGTGGCCGGGGTCGACGTCGGCGGGGGCGCGCACCCCGTGGGCTTCGAGCCAGCGGCGGTAGCGCTCGAGGTCGCGGCGGTAGGCGGCCAGCGTGTTCGCGGCGAGGCCCCGCTCGACGGCCAGGTGCTCCAGGTGGCGGCGGAACGGGGCCGCGAGCGCGGACTCCGCGCCCCGGCCCCCACGGCTCCCACGGGCCTCGGCCTCGCCGCTCCCCCGGGCGGCCGGGTCGGTGCTCACGCGGGCCAGTCCGCCCCGGGGCCGTGGCGGTCCGGGACGAAGGGGGCGTCCACGGGGCGCAGGCGCCGCCACCCCTGGGCGCGGTGGGCGCACAGGGCGAGGATCGCCACGACCGTGGAGGGGTTGTGCACGCGCCCATCCAGGACGGCGTCGGTCACCTCGTCGACGCCGACCCACACGAGCGGCATGGCGGCCTCCTCGTCCTGCCGGGTGTGCCGCTCGCCGTCGGGGATCTCTTCGATCTGACGGGCCAGGAACACGCGGATCGCCTCGCTGGAGCCGCCCGGGGTCGTGTAGTAGTCGACGAGGGTGTGCCACTCGCGGGCGCGCAGGTCGGCCTCCTCGGCCAGCTCACGGACGGCGACCTGGTGGAGGTCCTCCCCGTCCACGTCCCGCAGGCCCGCCGGGATCTCCCACAGCTCCATGCCCACGGGGTGGCGGTACTGGCGGACGAGGGCCACCTGCTCGCGGGGGCCGGTGGTGGTGAGCTTGGTGCGGACCGCGAGGATCGCCACCGCGCCCGGGTGCACCATCAGCTCCCGGGTCAGGGGATCCTGGGACTTGTCCGCCGGATCCAGGCGGAACGACTCCCGGGCGATGTCCCACACTCGGCCTTCGTAGACGGTCTTCGACTTCTTCACCGGGCGGGGGACGTGCAGGTCGCGCAGGGGCGAGCGTCCCGCGGACGCGGGGATCTCAGGCATGGGGCGATCCTCTCATGTCGGGGCGGCGTCCACGGACCGGGTCAGCCGCGTTCGCGGGCGGAGGACTCGAGCAGCTCCCGGGCATGCTCGCGGGCCGCCGCGGAGTCCCCGTGCCCGGCGAGCATGCGGGCGAGCTCCTCGACCCGTTCGTCGGCCGTCAGCGTCACGACGTCGGAGGTGGTCACACCCGCGGCCGGGTCCGAGTTCTTCTCCACCCGCACGTGCCGGTCCGCGTAGGCGGCGACCTGGGGCAGGTGCGTCACGGCGATGACCTGCACGTGGCGGGCGAGCCGGGCCAGGCGGGCCCCGATCCGCACGGCGGCCTCACCGCCCACGCCGGCGTCGACCTCGTCGAACACGAAGGTGGGCACCGGGTCCGTGGCGGCCAGGACCACCTCGAGGGCGAGCATCACGCGGGAGAGCTCGCCGCCGGAGGCGCCGCGGCCCAGGGGCCGGGGCTCGACACCCGCGTGGGGGCGCAGGGCGAGCGTGACGTCCTCAGCGCCGTACGGGCCGAGACCGTCCCCGGCGACCGGCGTCAGTCCCACGTGGAACGAGGCGTCCGGCATGAACAGGGCGTGCAGCTCCTCGGTCACCGCGGTCTCGAGCCGCTCGGCGGCCGCGGTGCGCAGGGCGGTGAGGGTCGCGGCCCGTTCGCGCAGCGCGGCGTCGAGCCGGTCGACCTCCGCCTCGAGCTCCTCGAGGCGGCCGGAGTCGCCCTGCAGCTCGTCCAGGCGCGGACGCTGGGTCCGGGCCCAGTCGATCACGTCGGCGAGCTCCGGCCCGTAGAGCCGCTGCAGTCGTGTGAGCTCGGCCAGCCGGGACTGGGCCGCGTCGAGGTCGGAGGCCGCGTCGGCGTCCAGGTCAGCGGTGTAGCGGGCCAGGTCGCCGGCGATGTCCGTGAGCACGACGGCGGCCTCGGCCAGGCGCGCGGCCGCGGCGGCGAGCTCGGGGTCGTCGCCGGGGGCGGCGAGCACGGCCTGCTGCGCCGCCTCCACGAGGCTGACGGCGCCGGGGGTCTCGTCCATCGTGTCCACGTCGGGGCCGGCCAGTCGGGCGTGTGCCTCCCCGGAGGCGGCGCGCAGCTCCTCGACGTCCTCGAGCCGGCGGATGAGAGCCCGCAGCTCCTCGTCCTCGCCCTCCTGCGGCTCGGCGAGGTCGATCTCCTCGAGCGAGCGCTGGAGCGCCTCGGCTTCGCGGGCCCGCTCTTGGCGGTGGGCGGTGAGCTCCTCGCGCTCCCGACGCGCGGCGGTCCAGGCGGCGTGGTCCGCGCGGTAGGCGCGCAGGGCCGCGGCGAGCTCGGCGCCGCCGAACGCATCGAGGGCGTGCCGCTGGGCGTCGGCGCCCTGGAGGCGGACCTGGTCGTTCTGGCCGTGCACGGCCACGAGGGTCGCCCCGATCTCGGCGAGCAGGCCGACGGGCACGGTCCGCCCGCCGGCGGCGGCGCGCGAGCGGGTCCCCTCCCCGGACGCCGTGACGCTGCGGCTCAGGACGAGCTCCCGGACGCCCTCGTCGGCCTCGTCCAGCACGGCCCCGGCGTCCTCGGCGAGGGCGAGCGCGGCGTGCGCCTCGGGCAGGCGGACGCCGGCGTCCACGACGGCACGGGACGAGCCCCGGCGGACCGCGCCCGCGTCGGCGCGAGCGCCGAGCAGCAGGCCCAGGGCGGTGACCACCATGGTCTTGCCGGCGCCGGTCTCGCCGGTGACGACGGTGAAGCCGGGGTCCAGGTCCACGGTGGCCTCGCCGATCACGCCGAGCCCCGAGATCCTCAGATGGTCGATCATGCGTCCTCCCCGGGGTGACGCGCCCCGCGGTCGCGGTGGCGCTGGATGTCCGCGGGCGAGAGCACCGACAGCGGCATGGTGGCCGGTTCGACGACGTCGGGACGCGGCCCCGCGTGCCGCGGCTCGACGGTCTCCACCGCGTGGAGCACGCCCGCCCGCTCCTGGGCGGTGACGGGGCCGCGCCAGCCGTCCGTGGGCAGCCGGAACTTGCGCACGAGCCGTTCCGCGAAGGGCGTCGGGTTGAGACGGGCCAGGCGCACCGGCTCCGCCGACCGGGACACCTCGATCCGGGCCTGCGGCGGCAGTTCGACGGTGCGCCGGCCGTCACACCACAGCACACCGGTCTCGCGGGTGCGGGTGAGCACGTCCACGCCGATCGTGGAGCGCGGACCCACCACGAGGGGGCGGGTGAACAGGGCGTGGGCGCTGATGGGCACGCACAGCAGGGCCTCCACGGAGGGCCACACGACGGGGCCCCCGCCGGAGAAGGCGTAGGCGGTGGAGCCGGTGGGGGTGGCCAGGACGACGCCGTCGCAGCCGAAGGCCGTCAGCGGCGAGTTGTCCACGGAGACGACCACCTCGAGCATCCGCTCCCGGTGGGACTTCTCCACGGAGGCCTCGTTGAGGGCCCACGTGCGGGCCACCTCGCGGCCCTCCACGAGCACGACGACGTCCAGGGCCATGCGCTCGATCACCACGTAGGACTCCGAGGCGATCGCCTGGACGGTGCGGTGCAGGTCGGTGCGCTCGGACTCGGCGAGGAAGCCGACGTGGCCCAGGTTCACCGCCAGCAGTGGCACGTTGTGGCCGCGGACGAAGTCGGCCGCCCGCAGCACCGAGCCGTCGCCGCCGAGGACGAGGCCGAGGGTGATGTCCTCGAGCTCGCAGTCGACCCCGAGGGCCTCCGGCGCGAACTCCGGGGGGTCCCCCGCGGCCGCGCGGATGGCGGCCACGTCCTGTTCGAGCATGACGCTGACCAGGCCCTCCTCCGCGAACATGCGGGTGGCCTGCAGCGCCGCGCTGATGGCGTCCTCGCGGCCCGTGTGGGTCAGGACGAGGACACGACGTCCGGGGGTGTAGGGCATGGTTCCTTCCGCGAGCCGGGGTGCCGGGCACTGCGCTCCAGGATAGCCACGAGATCGGACACGCGAACCGGTGGCCCCGCGCCCGTGGACGGGCGGCGCCCCCCCGGACGCGGGTCAGGACCAGTCGATGTGGGCGCCCCGGACCCACCCGGCGGCGCGCTCGTCGGCGGGCGTGGCCGGGCTCGTCCTGCCGGCCGGGTCGTCGGCCGCGGTGGCGTCGGGGCGGTGGAGCCGCAGGAAGAACTCGGCGTTCCCGTCCTGGCCGGCCAGGCCGGATCGGGTGAGGCCGCGGGGGGCGAGGCCGGCGCCCAGCGCGGCCGCGGCCACCCCGGCGACGGCGTCGCGGCGGGCGTCCGGATCGGTGACGACGCCGGAGCGCGGCAGGGCGCGCCGCCCGACCTCGAACTGGGGCTTGACCATGAGCAGCAGCTCCGCGCCGGGTCGGCACACGCCCGCGAGCGGGGCGAGGACGAGGCGCAGCGAGATGAAGGACAGGTCGGAGACCACCAGGTCCACCGGACCGTCGATGTCCTCGGCCGTGAGGTCGCGGACGTTGAGCCCCTCGCGCACGAGGACGCGGGGGTCGGCCTGGACGGGCGGGGCCAGCTGGTCGTGGCCCACGTCGACGGCGGCCACCCGTTCGGCGCCCCGCTCGAGGAGGACCTGGGTGAATCCGCCGGTGGAGGCCCCGGCGTCGAGCGCCCGGCGGCCGGCCACGGCGACGTCCGGGAACGCCTCGAGTGCGCTGACGAGCTTGTGGGCCGCACGGGAGACGTACCGCGGGCCCGGGTCGCGCAGGCGCAGCGTGGCGTCGGCGGCCACGCGGTCGGAGGGCCGGCGCACCGGGCGGCCGTCGAGGAGGACCTGCCCCGCCCGGATGAGCGCCGCGCCCTCCGTGCGGGAGCGGGCCAGGCCCCGGGCGGCCAGGGCGACGTCGGCGCGTGCGGTCTCAGCCACGCCGCGGGTCGGCGGAGGTCTCGGCACCGCCGCCGAGCAGAGCGGGCAGGTGCGCGCGGACCCACGTGGGCCGGTCCGGCCCGGGGGCGGCGGCCGCGGTCTCGCGCGTGTCGATGCCGGTCAGGACGAGCACCGTGTCGAACCCCGCCGCGTTGCCGCCGCGGATGTCCGTGTCCAGGCGGTCGCCGACCACGAGGGGACGGGCCAGGCCGAGGGCCTCGGCCGCCGTCCGGAACAGTCGTGGCTCGGGCTTGCCCGCCGCGACGGGCGCGGTGCCGGTGGCCCGGCCCACCGCCTCGACGAGGGCCCCGTTGCCGGGGGCGATCCCCTCCGCGCGCGGGATCGAGGTGTCCAGGTTGGTGGCGACCCAGGTGGCCCCGGCGCGCACGGCGTACGCCGCCTCCGCCAGATCGGCCCAGCCGAGACCGGGGTCGAAGCCCTGGATCACCGCGTCGGGGCGCTGCGCCGCGGACGCGACCACCTCGTAGCCCCGCTCCTCGACCACGGCGCGCAGGTACGCCGAGCCGACCACGAGCACCCGGCCGGTGCGGCGGCCGAGCGTCTCCTCGAGCAGGTCGACGCCCGCCGGTGCGGAGCCGAAGACCTGCCCCGCCTGCGCGGGCACCCCGAGCGTGCGGAGATGCTCGGCCACAGACTCCGGCGCGCGGGAGGCGTTGTTCGTCACGAACCCGACCGGCACGCCCCGTTCCTGCAGCGTCGACAGCGTCTCGACCGCCCCGGCGATCGCGCCGCCTCCGGCGTAGACGACGCCGTCCAGGTCGCAGAGCAGCCCGTCGTGACCGGCGAAGAACGTGGCGCTCACCGCTCGTCTGCCTCCGGGGCCTCGAGGGCGTCGAACAGCGACAGCTGGTTCGGGTCGACCTCGTCCGGCGCGTCGACGGCGGCCGGCGGCTCCGTGGCGGCCTCCGGCCGGGGCGCCTCGGTCGGCTCCGTGGCGGCCTCCGGCTCCTCGGCCGGGGATCCGTCCGCCGTCGGCTCCGCACCGGCCTCGGCCGCATACCGCTCGTGGCGCCGTTCGCGGGGGGACGGGCGGCGGTCCCGGGGGTCCTCGACCGGCTCGGTGTCCACGTCGATGATCTCCGGGTCCGCGAACCCGCCCACGCCGAGGGCCTTCTCCGCGACGCGCACGGCACGCGCCCAGAGCCGAGCCTCGTCGCGGCGCCCCAGGGCGAGCAGCACGTCGGCCTGGCGCTGGAACAGCCGGGGAGAGAAGGGGTAGCCGCGCCGCCGGTCCAGTTCCGGGATCTGCAGGGCCTCATGGGCACCCTGAAGGTCGCCGGCGTCCTCGCGGATGCCGGAGACGACCATGGCCAGCTCGGCCCGCGCCGCCCGGTCCAGACGCGAGGCATCCACCTCGGCGGCCAGCTGCAGGGCCTTCTCCGTGCGGCCGAGGGCACGCTCGCTATCCACCTGCGCGGCGATGTGGGTGTCATCGCCCGTCATACGCCGGTAGGTGCGGAACTCGCGCAGCGCGTCGGCGTACTCCCCCGCCGCGTAGGCGGTGAGCGCGACTGCCTCGCGCACGCGTGAGAGGCGGCCGCCCTTGCGGGACGCGGCGAGGGCGTGCTGGAACGCCAGCGCCGGGTCGACGTCCAGGTAGCGGCCGGCCATCACGAGATGCTTGGCGACCCAGCTGGCAGGACGCTCGTCGAGGCCGTTGATCTCCTTGAGCGTGCCGCGGTCGAGCTCCTGGCCCGTCACGTCCGGGTCGATGTCCGGAGAGCGCTCCTGGTCCGCACGATTCGCCGCTCGGAGGTCACCGGGATTGTGCGCGGGTCGTTCGGCGCGGTCCTCGCGACGAGGGCCCGTCGGCGCACCGCGGCGCTCGGGGCGTCCGCCCCCCTGGCCCGGGCCGCGCCGGCGGTCCTCGTGAGGCCCGCCGGAGCGGCGCCGGTCACCGGCGCCGCTGCGAGGACGTCCGTCGCGGTCACCACCACGACGCCGGCCATCACCGCCACCGCGGGGCCCGCGGCCCTCGGATCCGCGGCCCTCGCGGCGCTCTCGGGGGGTGTCCTCAGCCATGGTGTCCTTCCTGGGCGTCACGCCGCGATGATCCGCGGGAACGCAGTCTCTGTTCCTCATGCGCCGGCCTCGCGGCCGGGTACTCAGGGGACCAGGCTAGTGCCCGGAGCCTGTGGCGGACCGTCCTTGCGGGGAAAACAGTCCAGAAATGCGGGAAGGGCCTCGCACCCAACGGTGCGAGGCCCTCCCCCAAAGAATGTCCGGCGGCGACCTACTCTCCCACAACCTCCCGGCTGCAGTACCATCGGCGCTGTGGGCCTTAGCTTCCGGGTTCGGAATGGAACCGGGCGTTTCCCCCACG
>NZ_JABFAY010000079.1:0-417 GCF_017168495.1 Micrococcus sp. KRD096
GATTATATCAGCAGTAGGTCATGAAACTGACTTTACATTAAGTGATTTTGCTGCAGACATCAGAGCTGCGACTCCAACTCAAGCTGCTGTTATTGCAACACCAGACCAATATGAATTGCTGCAACAAATACAGCAATATCAGTTTACATTGACTCGTTTCATCAAGAAACATTTAGAACAACAACGTAAACATGTTGAACATTTGTCATCGTATTACAAGTTTAAACAACCAACTTTATTGTATGATCAACAGATACAACGTCGTGATGATTTAGAAAAGAGACTGAAACAACAAATTCAGGCAACTTTTGAACAACAGAGACATCGATTAATGCTGTTGCAACAACGCTATAATTTAAAAGCGTTACTAAGTAGTGTTAATCAAGAACAACAAAATAATCTTCAATTGACAAACCA
>NZ_JABFAY010000080.1:0-465 GCF_017168495.1 Micrococcus sp. KRD096
GGTCCTGGCGCATCATGCCGTGGGCCCAGCCGCTGAGGTCCCATCCGAGGTAGCCGGGGCGGCCGCCGGCGAGCAGGCGCAGGGGACCGAGGCGGCGGTGACGGTGGGCGGTGCGGGTCAGCTCGGCGAGGACTCCGGCGGGGACGTGGGTGTCCAGGCATCGGCAGGTGATCAGCACGTCCGGGTCGATCAGCGCGGGGTCCACCACGGGCGGGCGGACGGTGGCGGCGATGTTGGGTAGGCGCAGGGTCGAGTCGGCCAGGTGGAGGTAGACCAGATCGTCGTCGGCCTCCACGGCCACCGGGTGCAGGGTGCGCTCGGGCAGGGCGCGCAGGGTCTTGATGAGGTGGTGGGCCTGGTCGGCGCGCAGCATGGCCCCAGACTCGAGGGGGCCGGTGCTGACGTCGAGGGCGCGGGCGCCGGCGCGGGAGGTGTGGGTGCCATCGGAGCCGGTCAGCTCCAGGC
>NZ_JABFAY010000081.1:0-385 GCF_017168495.1 Micrococcus sp. KRD096
AGTTATGGTATCTCATTTAGACTTGTGCAATTTCCAGAACTTATTATCATGGGATTATGTGAAGGTGTTGTACCACTAATTGCATATAACTTTATGGCAAATAAAGGTCGTATGAAAGACGTTATCAAAGCAGTTATCATGTCTATCGGTGTTATCTTTGTTGTATGTATGATTGCTGTATTTACAATTGGACATCATATGGTCGGACTATTTACTACTGATCAAGACATCGTTGAGATGGCGACATTTATTTTGAAAGTAACAATGACATCATTGTTATTAAATGGTATAGGTTTCTTGTTTACTGGTATGCTTCAAGCGACTGGGCAAGGTCGTGGTGCTACAATTATGGCCATTTTACAAGGTGCGATTATCATTCCTGTAT
>NZ_JABFAY010000082.1:0-403 GCF_017168495.1 Micrococcus sp. KRD096
CTATAAATATTAATCTCTATCACCGTTGAAAATAGAGTTTCTAACAATAACATAATCTACAGTACGTAATGATTTCAAGTCTTTTCCACCGGCATATGAAATTGAGCTTTGTAAATCTTGTTGCATTTCTTTTAAGGTATCCATTAATGAACCCTTATGTTCTACAAACATTTTTTTACCTTCTACATTTTTATGTTCGCCTTTTTGAAATTCAGATGCACTACCAAAATATTCTTTATACTGTTTACCATCAAGTTCTACAGTTTCACCAGGTGATTCTTCGTGTGCCGCAAATAATGAACCAATCATGACCATTGATGCACCAAATCTAATTGATTTAGCGATGTCGCCATGCGTTCTTATACCACCATCAGCAATCAAAGGTTTACGAGCTGCTTTACTA
>NZ_JABFAY010000083.1:0-388 GCF_017168495.1 Micrococcus sp. KRD096
CATATAACCCGCAAAGAAACCTGGTAATAAATCCATACCACCGCACGCGGCTGCTATAACTAATGCATATACTGGTGACACACCGATAGCTAATGCTGTTAATCCAGCGGCAGCGACACCACCTAGACTTCCCGCAGCATCCCCTAGCTCTCCTAAAAATTTAATACCAAATACTTCGCCACCAACATATTTATTAAATGCTTCCACTAAAAATGTTGCAATCGCTGCATTTGCCAATGCGCCCATAGCACGCATACCATTAGGCGCTTTATATGTAAATAATGTAAAAATGACTAAGACTAAAAATAAAAATAAAGTACCTATTAATAAATCCATTAAGCATGACCCCCATTATGATTATTTATATTCAATCCCCATAGTCAAATAT
>NZ_JABFAY010000084.1:0-3296 GCF_017168495.1 Micrococcus sp. KRD096
GCTAGCTTCCATGGCGCTCCCCGCGGCGGGCTTCCTTGTGTCTGCAGCCCCCTCGCTCATCACCGGCCCCTACTGACCAGTCGGCCCCCACGCGCGGGGCCGCGTCCTGTCCGTCGTCATCCGTGACGGTGGGCGGCGCGAGGTCACAGCGTGATCCTCCAGCGTCTACAGCCCTCTGTGCTGCCAATCATGAGGGCGCGGTGATAGCCCTCCCGAACGCTCCCGAACCGCCGGGGCGAGGACGGCCAGTCGACGGCCGGCCCCAGGGCCACGCGAGAGACGCCTGCCGATCGGTGGGGGTCTGCTCGGCGGGGGCGAATGTCGCAGAGCAGGGGCGGAGGGCGGCGGGTTTTCTGGGATGAGGGACCGAGAGGCTTGGGCCCGTAGGGCTCCGCTAGCCTCTCCACTCACCGGTGCGCTCCCCGGTTGGATACGGGACTGTGGCCTAGTCGGCCAGAGTCCCTAAGATGCATCCATGACGACGAAGCGGTCCAGGTGCAGTAGCAATGTTGCCGTCGAGTACTTCTGGCGCTTCACGGCCAACGGTCAGCACATCGAACGGACAGTGGAGTTCCTTCAGAAGTGCTTGGACAAGCCAGGGCGTGTGCAGAACGAATATCTAGAGGAGCTGAACGCTGCTGCCTTCGAGGACCATCTCGAGTTGGCGGCCAAGGGCCGCTTGCAGCCAGGGACACATGTCAAAGAAGTCCGGCGTCACCCCGAGGTTGATCTGTATGAGATTCGCTGGGACGGCATCGCCGTGCAAGGGCAGGACATAGTGTCTGGGCTGTACAAGGACCCGGAAGAGGTGTTGGTCCGCCTCTACTACGTCGAGACGGGGGAGGCTTGGGTGGTAGGTCTTCACGGTCACGAGAAGGCCATACTCGAGTCGGACGAGGAGACGAACCAGGCGCAGGACGTTGAGATCGACAAAGCTGCGGAGCTGGCGCGTGTGAACGCGGAGGCGCGTTGGGGAGTGCCCGAGCTAATCCAGCGGGGGTGACGCGCCCTGCTGGCGGGTATAGCATATACCGCATGAAGACCGAGGACAGAAGCCGCATCAGGAGCCGCGCTAAGTCGCTGACGGCCGCCCAGCGGCAGCTGATGGACCAGCTGGTGGACCTCCGGGAGAAGCACGGGCTCTCACAGGCCGAAGTGGCTCAGCGGATGGGGGTGCACCAGAGCAGCGTTGCTCGAATCGAGGCGTACGACTCCAACCCCACCTTTTCCACTCTTCGTCGGTACGCGTTGGCTATAGAGGCTCGGTTGCGCCTCGAAGCCTACGCGGACGACGGGAGCGATTACGCCCCTTCTGAACGGTCCAGCGCGGACGGGACAGCTGAGGCGCAGTCCGGCCTGCCACGGGATCCCTCGACCATGGGTCGCAACTTGCCGGACGGGTGGAAGTTCGAGTACGGCGTTAGTGGTACTCACCACATAATCACGTGGCATGCTAAGGCGAAGGTGGGATTCGCTAAGGTAGGGATCAAGAAATGACCGACTTGAACGAGATGCTCACTGACCTAGTAGAGGCCGCCACTCTAGAGGACATCAGGTACTTCCGCGTGTCGGCAGAGGAGTTTGAAGACCCTGTGAGCGAAGACGAAGTTGGGGATCCCCGATTTGACCTTCGCATACGTCCCTATCAAGGGGGCGGGGACGGGGACGCGGCTGGTAGCAAACCCATCCGTCTCGACTTCCATCTCCGAGTTACGGCCCCTATCCCCGATGGTACAGGGGAGGTGCTGGCCGAGCCTGTGGCATCGTACGTTTTCCCTGCGGACGCGCACCGTCTCCTGACCAGGGAAAGCGTCAACTCATTCGCGAATGAAGTTGCCGTGATGTCCCTCATCCCCTATGCCCGAGAAGCCGTCGCGAGCATGGCGCTCCGGGGGTTCCGGGGAACCTTCCTCATGCCAATCATCAAGCGGGGTGACCTCAACTTTGACATTGATTTCACCCTAGACGTTGATGGTGGAGCCGCCGACTAGGCTCAATCCTGCGTCGAGGGCGCCTCTATCTTGAGGAGCCGATACATGGTGGAAACTGACACCCCGGCGGCGTTGGCAATCTCGCGGGGGGTCATGTCGTTTGCGCTGTGAAGCCGCTTCACCAGAGCGATCTTCTTTGCGTCGTACTTTCGGGGGCGACCCCCTTTTCGGCCTTTCTCCGCGGCGGCCTGGCGGCCTGTTTCTGTGCGCTCGAGGATGGTGGCGTGCTCGAACTCGGCCAGGCTGGCGAAGATGTAGAATACCATACGGCCGGCGGGGCCAGAGGTGTCAATGCCCTCTCGGATGGACCGGAAGTTGACGCCACGGTCTTGGAGCAGGTTTACGAGGGCCACGAGGTCGGCCATGGTGCGGCCCATGCGGTCCAGGGAGCACACCAGAACGGTATCCCCCACGCGCGAGGAGTCGACCATGGGATTTGGAACCGCCCGAGCGTTGCTCGGGTACCACTGGCGCTGGGCTGCGCCTGCAAGCCATGGGCTCTAAGCGGGAGGGTGCCTGTCTGCCTCAAGCGTCTTCTGAGGATGAAGGCTGGGTACCGGTGTCGACTGAGGAGTGCAGACCCCCTGCCTGGGCAGGTGGGCCATCACCCCTCTGGTGTCCTCCACCTTCTGTCCGTACAACTCACATGAAGTTGGCATCGACTCCATTCCACCTGACTCCCTGCCCGCCAGCCCATGTGTCCATGCCAGTCGCGTTTGCATCAGGTACGGTGCGTACATGCCACTATGGGCGCCTTCGTGGGCGGTAACACATCGTCACTTCGACTTCCCCGTCACCCTGGGTAACGGGGGACGGCGTATGCCTGCGGCAGCCACCCAAAAGCCACTTCGGTTACGCCTCTCAGGTCTGTCCCTGGTAGCCGCGGCTTACCTTTCGGGCCAGCCGAGTCATATGTTGGGTGCTTGGGGATCGAGTGGTGCGTATGCCTTCCGAATGTGGCGTGTCTGGGCCGCACTTGGGTTGCTGAAGCCCGACGGCAATAACCGCGTCACGCGCTCCGCTGAGTATGAGGAACTTGATCCGACCGAGAAGACGCATCTGAATTACGTTCTAGGTGGCACGCTGGCGAAGGCCTACGCGGCCGACAAGCTGGGCGTCCCATGGCTAGCGCACCTCTCGCTGGCAGCGCGCGCTGGCAACGTGATTCAGTACCAGGGAGCAAGAAGGCCCGACTACATCGGCTACACGGCAAATCAGGGCACCTTGGTGATCGCTGAAGCGAAGGGGCGCCAGCAGGTCCGCCAAAGTCTTCGAGCTGCGTTGGACGGCAAGGTCCAAGCTAGA
>NZ_JABFAY010000085.1:0-381 GCF_017168495.1 Micrococcus sp. KRD096
ATATTCTCTTTAATAATACGTTGAGTTAAAAATGGTCTTACGGCATCATGAGTTACAATCACATCATCATTATTAATTCCATTTACATTGCGAATATAGTCGATAATGTTCATAATTGTTTCGTTTCGATCCGTACCACCTGCAACTACTTTGACACGTTGATCTGTAATGTTATATTTTTTTAAAATATCCTGTGTATGGGAAATCCACTGTGCTGGCGTTGCGATAATAATCTCATTAAATTCACTCACTAAAATGAACTTCTCAATTGTATGGATTAAAATCGGTTTATTATCAATATCTAAAAATTGTTTTGGTAATGGCACGTTCCCCATTCTCGAACCAATACCTCCTGCTAAAATACCTGCATAAATCATGTTG
>NZ_JABFAY010000086.1:0-439 GCF_017168495.1 Micrococcus sp. KRD096
GTGATCAGCACCGGGCCGACGATGACGTCGTCCGGGGCGAGGATGGTCAGCTCGTGGACGATCCGGTGACCCTTGGAGTTGACCGGCAGGCCGGCGATCTTGCCCTCCTCGTTGAGCCAGATGGTGTGGTCGCCATCGTCGGAGGACAGGGCCTCCACGTAGCCGCCGACGTGCTGCTGGAAGTCCTCCAGGCCGTTGACCTGCTCCTCGGTGACGTCGCCGGTGGGGGTGATCAGGATTGCATTGGCCATGATGGCTGTCCCTTCTATGGGGTGCGGGGATCCGGGTGATCCCTGCTGATGTGTCTAACCATACACATACGCGGTCGGATGTGCAACACCCTGCATCGCATCAGCCGCCGGCTGTGCCACGGATGCAGCCGGCCCCGCATCTCCGCGACACGTCCCCGGCGTGCCGCGAGCGCGGGGCCAGGGTGGGC
>NZ_JABFAY010000087.1:0-604 GCF_017168495.1 Micrococcus sp. KRD096
CACCGAGGCCGTGCGCACCCGCTCCCGCCACCTGGACCCCGGCCCCTCCCTGCGCGCGTTCCTCTCCAGCGTCGGCACCTACCCCTCCGGGGCGAATCAGCGCCGTGTGATGGACCAGCTCCACCGGCTCAGCACGACCTCGATCATCATCGAGACCAGCCGCGAGACGCCCGACCGGCGCACCCTCAGCGGCCAGAACATGCACGTGGCCCACCGCTACGAGCTCACGTACCAGCGTGGGGCCGACCACGCGCGCATCGAGCTCAGCGAGCCCTACTTCGAGGAGGTCATGCGCTCCCCCGTCCCGGTCCTCTCCTCCGCCCTGGCAGCCCTGGGCGGCTCCCCCATGCGCATGGACCTCTACGTCTGGCTCTCCTACAGGATGTCCACGCTCCAGCGCACCACCACCGTCTCCTGGCGCCAGCTGGAGACCCAGTTCGGCGCCCAGTACGCCCAGCCGCGCCAGTTCAAGGCCGCCTTCTTGAAGAACCTCGAGCCCGTGAAGCTGATCTACCCCCAGGCGAAGGTGGCCGTGGTGGACTCCGGCCTGCGCCTGCACCCCTCCGCCACCCACGTCCCGCGGGCAGCCCACCAGCGCCCCCGG
>NZ_JABFAY010000088.1:0-11490 GCF_017168495.1 Micrococcus sp. KRD096
GGGATGACGCACAGGATGCTCACGCGGTCTCCTTCCAGACGTGTTCGGCGACCGCGGACCCCGCGGCCGCGATCGCCGAACACGTCTGGAAGGAGACCGCGTGAGCATCCTGTGCGTCATCCCCGTGCGCGGCGGGTCCCGGGGGCTGCCCGGCAAGAACATCCGTCTCCTGGGCGGCCACCCGCTCGTGGCCTGGACCATCCAGGCCGCCCTCGAGGCGGAGGAGGACCTGCACGTGGTGGTCTCCACGGACTCGGCCGAGATCGCCGAGGTCGCCCTCCGCTACGGCGCGGACGTGCCGGGCCTGCGTCCGGCCCACCTGGCCCAGGACTCGACCCCCACCGAGCCGGTGATCGAGCACGTGCTCGCGGCCGAGCGCGCGGCCGGCGTCGAACCCGAGGGCGTGATGCTCCTCCAGGCCACCAGCCCGCTCCGCCTGCCCGGCACCCTGGACCGCGCCGTGCGGCAGTTCCGGGATACGGGGGTGGACTCGCTGGTCGGCGTCGTCCCGGTGTCCCCGTTCCTGTGGCGCCACGCCGAGGACCCCGACGGGGAGCCGATCCCGGACTTCGACGTCACGGCGCGCAAGCGCCGGCAGGACATGTCGCGCGCCGACCTGCGGTTCCGAGAGAACGGCTCGCTGTATGTGACGCGCCCCTGGGTCTATGACCGGCTGCACAACCGGCTCGGCGGCCGGATCGGCATGCTGGAGCTCGACGACCTCGAGGGCGTGGACATCGACACCGAGCTGGACTTCGCCCTGGCCGAGCAGCAGATGGACCAGTACCTGGCGGTCCAGAAGGTGCTCCAGCACCACCCCGACCTCGGTGCCCCGCGCACCGCCGAGACCCCCACCACCGGCCCGAACCGCACCCCCGGAGGCGCGCAGTGATCATCGAACGCAGGCTCACCCCCTACCTCGTCTTCCCCGAGGACTCGCTCCTGGCCGCCCTGCAGAAGATGACCGACAACCGCGAGCGCACCGTGTTCGTGGTGGACTCCCACGGCTTCCTCGTCGGCTCCCTGACGGACGGGGACGTGCGCCGCTGGCTCGTGGCGCAGCCGGAGGCGTCGCTGAACGTGGCCGCGGCCGACGTCGCCCATCGCGACCCGGCGACGGCGCCCCTGGGCGCCTCCCCGGCCGAGATGCGCGAGGCCCTGCCCGCCGGGGCGCTGCACCTGCCGCTGCTGGACGAGCGCGGCCGCCTGACGGCCCTGGCGATCAACCGGGAGGCGGAGCTGCGGATCGGCGGGCACCGGATCGGGGAGGGCCACCCGGCGTTCCTGATCGCCGAGATCGGCAACAACCACCAGGGCGACGTGGACCTGGCCCGCCGTCTCGTGGACCTGGCCGTCGAGGCGGGCGCGGACGCGGTGAAGTTCCAGCTGCGGGACATGGACGCCCTGTACCGGCAGTCCGGTGCGGCCACCGCCGGTGAGGACCTGGGGGCCCAGCGCACCCTGGACGAGCTGGCCAAGTTCTCGCTCTCCGCCGAGGACATGGTGCGGGTGTTCGACCACGTCCGGGACGCCGGCGTCGCCCTGATGTGCACCCCGTGGGACGCCCCGTCCATGCGGGTGCTGCGCGAGTACCCGGTGGACGGCGTGAAGATCGCCTCGGCGGACCTGACGAACCACGGTCTGCTGCGGGACGCGGCCGCCTCCGGCCTGCCGATGGTGCTCTCCACCGGCATGTCCCGGGAGGAGGAGATCCGCGAGTCGGTGGCCCTCGTGCGCTCCTTCGGCGTCCCCTTCGCGATGCTGCACGCCCAGTCGACGTACCCCGCCCCCTACAAGGACGTGAACCTGGCCTACCTGGACCGGCTCGCGGAGATCGCGCAGACGCCGGTGGGCTACTCGGGCCACGAGCGCGGCTTCCACGTGGCCCTGGCCGCGGTGGCCCGCGGGGCCTCGATCATCGAGAAGCACTTCACCGTGGACCGCGGGCTCGAGGGCAACGACCACAAGGTCTCCCTGCTGCCTGAGGAGTTCGAGCAGATGGTCCGGCAGACCCGGGACATCGAGGAGTCGATCGGCGTCGGGACCGAGCGTGTGGTCTCCACGGGCGAGGCGATGAACCGCATCAACCTGGCCAAGTCCCTGGTGGCGGCCCGCCCGCTGCAGGCCGGCGTCACGATCACCGCCGACGACGTGACCGTGAAGTCCCCGGGCCGCGGCCTGCAGCCCAACGAGCTGCCGCGTCTGGTCGGCCGCACGCTGCACCGCGAGATGGCCGAGGGCGACTTCTTCTTCGCCGGCGACCTCACGGACACGGTGCCCACCGGGCGCCAGTTCCAGTTCCGGCGCCCCTGGGGCCTGCCGGTGCGCTACCACGACGTCGAGGCGCTGACGAAGGACTGCACCCCGGACTTCCTGGAGTTCCACTTCTCCTACAAGGACCTCGAGATCGACATCGACTCGGTGTTCAGCGAGCCCATGCCGATGGGCTTCACCACCCACCTGCCGGACATCTTCTCCGGTGACTTCCTCGTGGACCTGGCCAGCGACGACGACGCCGTGTGGGAGCGCTCGATCGCCGAGGTGCAGCGCACGATCGACATCACCCGGGACCTGAAGCGCTGGTTCCCGCACGAGGAGGAGCCCATCATGGTCATCACCATGGGCGGGTTCACCCTGGACCGGCACATCCGCCCGGAGGAGCGGCTGCCCAAGTACGAGCGCATCGCCGAGGCCGTGCAGCGCCTGGACACCTCCGGCATCCGGATCGCCGCGCAGACGCTGCCGCCGTTCCCGTGGCTGATGGGCGGACAGCAGTACCACAACCTCTTCATGGACCCGGACGACACCGTGGCGTTCGTGGAGGCTACGGGGGTGCCCCTGTGCCTGGACATCTCCCACTCCAAGCTCTCGGCCACGTTCCTGGGGATCCCCTTCTCTGAGATGGTGGAGAAGCTGGCCCCGCACACCATCCACCTGCACCTCGTGGACGCCACCGGTGTGGACGGGGAGGGACCGCAGATCGGCGAGGGCGACGTCGACTGGCCCGTGCTGTGCGAGCAACTGGACCGCCTGGCCCCCGGGGTGAGCTTCATCCCGGAGATCTGGCAGGGCCACATCAACAACGGCGAGGGCTTCTGGACGGCCCTGGACCGCCTGGAGCAGTGGCTGTGATCCCCGAGGCCGCGAGGACCACTCCGGCCCCGCTGACGCTCTGGGTGGTGCCCGTCGCCGACCTCGGCGGCGTGGCCCGGCACGTCCTCGACGTCGCGCGCGTGGGCCTGCCCGGCCTGCGTCTGGCGGTGCTCTGCCCCGAGGGGCCGCTCGCCGAGCGCCTGCGCGAGCAGGGCGCGGCGGTGTTCACCGGAGACGTCGGGCCCGACGCCGGCCTGGCCGCCTCGGTGCGGACGCTCCGGACGGCGGTGCGCACCCTGCGCCCGGCCGCGGTCCACACGCACCTGGCCTACGCCGACCTCGCGGCCTTCACGGCGCTGGGCACGGGGCGGGCCCTGCGGCGGGCCGGTGCGCCGGCGCTGTTCAGCACCGAGCACGGGATCGCCCCGGACGACGGGTTGTACAACCGGGCTGCCGCGGCCCGGGTGAAGAACGCCGCGCACCGCGCCCGGCTGCGCGGCACGGACCTCGTGATCGCGGTGGCGCAGTCCACCGCGGACGTGCTCCGGCGTAAGTGGGGTGCGGGGGTGCCCCTCACCGTGGTGCGCAACGGCGTGGACGTGCCCGCGGTGCGGGCCGCGGCCGCGGGGCAGCGGCGCACACCGGGGGAGGGGCTGCGGATCCTCTCGCTGTCCCGGCTGGCGCCCGAGAAGAACCTCGACCGGCTGATCGCGGCACTGCCCGCCTTGCTTGACCGGGACCCCGGGACGCGGTTGACGCTGGCCGGCTCGGGTCCCCTGGAGGGGCAGCTGCGCGCCCAGGCCGAGGCGCTCGGTGTCGCGGATGCGGTCGACCTGCCCGGCTTCGTGGAGCCGTGGGGGGCCATGGCCGAGCACGACGTGCTGGTGCAGCTCTCGGCGTGGGAGAACCTCAGCTACACCCTGCTCGACGCCGCGGCCGCCGGCCTGCCCGCCGTCGCCACGGACGTGGGCGGCAACGGGGAGATCCTGCCGCCCGAGCGCCTGGTCCACGAGACCACTCCGGCGGCCATCGCCGACGCCGTCGTGCGCGCCGCCGCCGAGGGCCCGGGCGAGGTGCGCGTGGGCGACGTGGAGACGATGGCCCGGGCGACCGCCGAGGCGACCCTCGAGGTGCTCGGGCGCCGGGTGGGGAAGGGCGGGCACCGATGACCGCGGCGAGCCCGAACGAGCCGGGGGCGGCCTCGGTGGCCCCGGCCGAGAAGCGTGTGCCGGGACCCCGGTTCCGGGAGCTGGATGGCCTCCGGGGGGTCGCCGCGCTGGCGGTGGTGTTCTCGCACTATGCGGCTCAACACAACAGCCACTTCCCGGAGGACCCACCGCCGTTCCACGGTTTCGAATGGGGCGCCGCGGGCGTGCAGCTGTTCTTCATCATCTCCGGGTTTGTCATCTTCATGTCCGCCCGGCGGGCCAACCGGCCGAGCGACTTCGCCATCTCCCGGGCGGCCCGGCTCTACCCGCCGTACTGGATCTCCCTGGTGTTCGCCGTGGTGCTGCTCCTCCTGCACCCGGTGCCCGGTTTCCCCTTCACGTGGGGCCAGGCCCTCGTCAACCTGACGATGGTCCAGCGGTGGGTCGGCGTGGACAACGTGGTGGACGTCTACTGGACGCTCGCGGTGGAGATGCAGTTCTACGTGATCATCCTGATCCTCCTGTATCTCACGCGCTGTCGCCTCTCGGACCGCGTGGTGCTGTGGGGGAGCATCGCGTGGTCGGTGATCTCGTGGGGCGTGGTGTCCTTCACCGCGCCGCACGTGGGCTCGAACCCTCAGCGGGACCCCCTGTGGGTGAAGCTCCTCAACAACGCCACCGTGGCCGAGTACGCCCCGTTGTTCGTGCTGGGGATGGCCTTGTACATCGCGCGTCAGACGGGGCAGCACCGCGGCTGGGTCGCGGCGGCCGCGGTGTCCGCGGTGGGCAGCACGTTCGTCATGCGGGGAATGCCGTTGACCCTCGAGGTCCTCGTGGTGGTGCTCCTCGCAGTCACGGTGATGCTGCGGAAGAGGACGTCCGTGCTGCTCCTGGCCCCTATTCAGTGGTACGGGAAGATCAGCTACTCCCTCTACGTCCTCCACGCCATCCCCGGATACATCCTCATCCACACGCTCTGGCCGTACGTAGGCCGAAACATGGCCATGCTCGTGGCCTTGGCCGTGGTCTCCGTGCTCGCCTGGGCCCTGCAGAAGTACGGCGAGGAGCACCTCGGCCGCGCGGCCAAGCGGGGGCTGACCCGCGTCCGCTCCGTCGTGGAAGCGCGGACCGGACATCCCCGATCCCTGGAGCCGGCCCGATGACCGGCCGCATCTGGATCCTGGCGAACCAGGGCGAGGTGGGCGGCGGCGAGGTGATGCTGCACCACCTCGCCACGGCGCTGCGCGAGCTGGGGCGGGACGTGGGCGTCGTGGCCCCGGCCCACCCGGCCGAGACCGCCGATCGCCTGGCCGCGGACGGCTTCGACGTGGCGCGCGTGGGCGGGCCCGGACGCCTGGGGTACATGCGTGCTCTCCGGGCCTGGGACCGCGGCCGAGGCAAGGACGACGTCGCGTGGTGCAACGGGCTGCTGCCGGCCACGGCGCTGGCCGGCCGGCCACGGCGGATCGTGCACCTGCACCAGGTGCCCGAGAAGCCGCTTCTGCGCGTGTTCTCCGCCCTGGCGCGCCCCGGCGCGCTCGCGGTCCTCGTGCCGTCCCGATTCGCGGCGAACCGCATCCGCGGGGCCCGCGTGCTCTACAACTGGGTTCCGGGGCCGAGGACGCCGCAGGAAGGGCGGGCCCGCGATGCCGATGAGCCGGTGACCGTGGGCTTCCTCGGCCGACTGTCCGAGGACAAGGGCATCGTCACCCTGCTGGAGGCCGCCGCACTGCTGCGGAAGACCGACCCGGGTGCTTTCGTGTTCCGCGTCGCGGGGGAGAGCCGATTCGTGGCGGAGGACGAAGCCGAGCGGCTCGCCACCGCCCTGAAGGCAGCCGGTGAGGACGTCCAGGTGCTCGGCTGGCAGGACACCGGCGAGTTCCTGACCTCCGTGGACGTGCTGGCCGTGCCGTCGCAGTGGGCGGAGTCCTTCGGCCTCGTGGCGGCCGAGGCGATGGCCGCGGGCGTTCCGGTGGTGGCCTCCGATGCGGGGGCCGTTCCCGAGGTGGTCGGCAGCGATCACCCCTTCGTTGTTCCGCAGCGGGACGCCGCCGCGCTCGCGGACTGCCTGCGGGCAGTACGCGCGGTCGATCTGGGCGAGGTGGCCCACTCCCAGCGGCACCGCTGGGCGTCGCTGTTCTCTCCCGAGGCCGGCCGCGCCGCCGTCGCCGAGCTCCTGGATGACCTGTCCCTATGATCCCCGCGGAGGACTCATGACCGAGACGCCCCTGACCCCCGAGGCCAGCGTGATCGTCCCCAGCCGGGGCGGAGCCCAGCGGCTGCCGCGCCTGATCGGCGCCCTCACCGCGCAGGAGGACGCCCCGCCGTTCGAGGTCCACGTGGTCGTGGACGGGGATGTGGACGGGTCGGAAGCGGTGCTCGCCCAGTTGGCCGCAGAACATCCGGGCCTGGACCTGAGTTGGACCGTCTTCCGGGAGAACCGCGGACGGGTCGCCGCACTCAACGCCGGCGCCGACGCGACGTCCGGCCGCATCCTCATCCGGGCCGACGACGACCTGGAGCCCGGGCCTCACTACATCCGGGACCACGTGGCCGCGCACGACGACGTGCAGCGCGGCGTGATCGGATTGACGGCCAACGTCCTCCCGGACTCCGCCTATCAGCGCGTCTACGGTGACGCCCAGGACGAAGCGCACCGTCGACATGCCTACGCCCTTCCGGCGGAGCAGCAGTGGCGGCACTGGGCCGGCAACGTGTCCGTCCCCCGCGCCCTCCACAAGGAGCTCGGTGGCTACGACCCGGACTACCGCCGCTATGGCTGGGAGGACGTCGACTTCGGCTACCGGCTCCATGCCGCCGGGTATCCGGTGGAGATCCTGCCGGAGCTGGAGACCCGCCACCACGCGGCGGCGGTCACCACCTACACCAAGGCGCGCCGGGCTCTGCATTCCGGGTCCGCCCGGCAGATCTTCATCGCCAAGCACGGGGCGGACGCACTCGGCGGGGACCGCGCCCCGGGTGGGCCGTGGGGCGCCGCCGTGCGGGCGGTGGCTGCTCTGAGCACGGAGCGCACCATCCAGTACAGCTCTGCCGTCGTCGAGCGTGCCGCTGCCGTGTTGCCAGCCCCGATCGCACGAAAACTGATCGCCTTGCAGGTCGAAGCCGCCGCGGAGACCGGACGCACCCGCCCCCACCGCGCGCAACGGGCCATCTGAGGGGACACGATGTCGGAACAGACTCCCGCAACGATCGCCATCGCCCACGACTACCTCACCCAGAAGGGCGGGGCAGAGCGGGTGGTGCTCGCCCTGCACCGGATGTGGCCGGACGCGCCCATCTACACGACGTTCTACGACCCGGAGGGCACCTTCCCCGAGTTCCGCAACGCTCGGATCATCACCTCGCCGCTGAACCGCGTGGGGGTGCTGCGGAAGGATCCCCGGCGCGCGTTGCCCCTGCTGCCGCTGGCCTCGTCCCTCATGCGGGTGAAGGAGCCGCTGGCGGTGGTGTCCACGTCCGGATGGGCCCACGGGTTCCGCTACGCGGGGGACACCCTCGTCTACTGCCACACGCCGGCGCGGTGGGTCTACCTGCTGGAGGACTACCTGGGTGATGAGGAGCAGAAGAGCCTCAAGGGGCGCGTGGCCCGCGCACTGCGGCCGGGGCTCAAGGCCTGGGATCAGGCGGCGCAACGCCGGCGGACGCGGTACGTGGCGAACTCGACCGTGGTGAAGCAGCGGATTGAGGAGGTGTATGGGATCCGCAACGTTGACCTCGTCTTCCCACCCCACTCGGTGAGCACGGACGGGCCGCGGGAGCCAATCCCCGGTGCCGAGCAGATCGCCGAGGAAGGTTACCTCCTCTCCGTGGCCCGCCTGATGCCCTACAAGCACGTGGACGTGGCGATCGCCGCCGCCGAACGCACGGGGCAGCACCTGCTGGTGATCGGCAAGGGGCCGGAGGAAGCGCGTCTGCGCGCGATGGCAGGGCCGGGCGTGGTCTTCGCCCAGGACCTCACCGAGGCGCAGCTGCGCTGGGCCTATGCCCACGGGACAGCTCTGATCGCGGCCAGCCACGAAGACTTCGGGATCACACCTCTCGAGGCGAGCGCGTGGGGTGTGCCGACAGTCGCCCTACGGGCCGGCGGGTACCTGGACACCATTGTGGAAGGTGTCAACGGGGTGTTCGTGGAGAAGTCAAGCGTGGATGACGTGGCAGCGGGAATCTCTCAAGTGCAGGCGACCGTGTTCGACACGGCGTCCATGAAGGACTACGTCGCGCAGTTCGCGGAACCCCATTTTCGAGAGCGCGTCCGAGGGCTTCTTCGCCAGGTGAGCGACGACGATACGAGTTCACAGCAGGTGTGACGTCCTAGAGATCCCCTTGACGGTAACCTCATGGCATGTCCAGCCGTGACGAACCCCAGTTCAGCATCATCATCCCCACGCTTCAAAGGTCCGCTGAGCTGCGCCCTCTCGTGGCCCAGTTGGCGGAGCATCCCCGGGTGTTGGAAGTGATTGTGATCAACAATGCCAGTGCACCGCTTCAATGGGCATCTCCCCGTGTACGTGTGTTGCAGCAGGGCCATAACATCTTCGTCAATCCGGCCTGGAACCTGGGTGTGCGTGAGGCCCGAGGTCGTCTTGTGGCGATCGTCAACGACGACATCGAGATGCCGAACAGCCTGCTTCATCTGGCGTCGGAGTTGCTCTCGCGTCCTTGGGTCGGACTCGTTGGTGCAGACATCCATCATCGCGGCGGTTCTCGCCGAGTGCGACTGGCAACCCACGCGCACATTACCTTGGGGTACGGCGTGTTCATGGCGCTGAGGCGGAAGGACTACATCCCAATTCCTGATGACCTGAAAATCTGGGGAGGCGACGACTGGCTGTTCTGGAGTGCGCGTCGGCCGCCCGTCGTCATCCTGGACTCTGGCATTAGCACGACCATGGGGACCACGTCAGGTTCGGCTGAGTTCCGGGCCATGCGTCTGGAAGAGACCAGAAGAGTGGACGCGCACATTGGCGGGTGGATCGGCCGGCGCAAATGGCATCATGGAAGCCGGGTTCTTGAGTCTTTTCGACGGCGGCGCGGCTGACCGTTTATCCATTATCCTCTGTAGAGGAGGCACAATTGATCTCAATGTCCCGAGCGGGGCTGCTTGCCATGATTCGACAGGGTAAACACGGCTTATTCTTGGCCCAAAAGTGGGCGAGGCCGACCCGTATCCGTTTGCGTGGTCATGTATGGAGGGGGGTCGCACGGGTCCGTCCCTACCGTTTTGACCTGGGTCGCTACAAGGACGCGCGGGGGTTCTTTCCCTTCGACTTCTTCCTCCATCGTTCAGCGCCTGAAGGATGGACGAAAGACGGGGCGATCGCGCAGCGCCGACTCTGGTGCGTGTGGGCTGGGGATAATCCGATGACGGTCAACCGCATGCATAGCCTGGATACGCTGAAGGAACTGAATCCGGAGCTCGAACTCACTCTCGTCACGCCATCCAATCTCCATCGGTTCATCGTCCCGGCGCATCCGCTCCACGAGGCATACCCGCACCTTTCCTTGCCGCACCGGTCGGACTATCTTCGAGCTTACTTTCTGCATCATTACGGTGGTGCTTATGCGGATATCAAGTCAATGGGTGCTGGCATGGCCGACCCCGTCCTGAGCGTTCGTGCTTCCGACGGGCCGTGGGTGGTTGGATACCCTGAGATCAATTCCGACCTGGTCGACAACATCCATGGTCCCCTGGGTGATGATGTGCGCCACCACTTCCATCGGGTTGTCGGGATCGGGGCCCTGGCGGCGCGTCCCCGCACGCCCTTCACCGCGGAGTGGCTGGCTGAAATCGAGCGGCGCCTCTCTTATTACCGGGCCGACCTGGAACGACATCCGTCGACCGATCCTTTCGGTTATGAGGGTGATTACCCGATCACCTGGATCGGGCTCGGCGCTGATGTTTTCGAGCCGTTGCAGCTGAAGTATCTGGACAAGATTGAGGCCCGCCCCGAGTTGACGCCAAATATGGAGGACTACCGGTGACCGTGTCGACCTGGCCCTTTTCGTCGTTCTGGCGCTGTGGATTTAGAGCCCTTTGGACATGAAGAGCGGGGCCCTCATCCAACGGTGATACATCGAACGGTTCAGCGCCCTTCGCCCGCGACTACCTCTGAGCTGAAGGGAAGGGTGCACACCGGATGCCGGTTCTCTAGGAGACCGGCAAAGGGTCAGCGACGGGATTCGAGCAGATCCAGGAGGTAGCGGCCGTAGCCGGACTTCAAGAGGGGCTCGGCGCGGGTGCGGAGCTCGTCGTCGGTGAGCAGACCCTGGCGCCAGGCGACCTCTTCGGGGGAGCCGACCTTCAGGCCCTGTCGGGACTCGATGGTGCGGATGAAGTTGGAGGCGTCGTTGAGGTCGCCGAAGGTGCCCGTGTCGAGCCAGGCCGTTCCGCGGGGCAGGACCTCCACGTTCAGGGTGCCACGCTCGAGGTAAGTGCGATTGACGTCCGTGATCTCCAGCTCGCCGCGGGCCGAGGGCTTCAACCCCTTAGCGATCTCGACGACGTCATTGTCGTAGAAGTAGAGGCCCGGCACGGCGAAGTTCGACTTGGGCTGGGCCGGTTTCTCCTCCAGGGACACGGCCTTGCCTGCGGCATCGAACTCGACGACGCCGTAGGCGGTGGGGTCGGCGACCCAATAGCCGAACACGGTGGCGCCATCAACCTGGGTGTGGCGACGCAGCTGCTGACCCATGCCGGGGCCGTAGAAGATGTTGTCCCCGAGGACGAGGGCGACGTGGTCGGCGCCGATGTGGTCCTCGCCGAGGATGAAGGCCTGGGCCAGCCCGTCCGGCGAGGGCTGCTGCACGTAGCTCAGTGAGATACCGAACTGCGAGCCGTCGCCCAGCAGGCGCTGGAACTGCTCAGCGTCGTGCGGGGTGGTGATGACAAGGATGTCGCTGATGCCCGCCAGGATCAGGGTGGAGAGTGGGTAGTAGATCATCGGCTTGTCGTACACGGGGACCAGCTGCTTGGAGATGCCGTGGGTGATCGGGTGCAGGCGCGAGCCCGTACCCCCGGCGAGGATGATGCCCTTCATGGGTGGACCGGTCCCTTCGTCGGTGGTCTCGGTATACGGCTGTTGAAGAGCTTAGCGGGTTAGCTGTAGGAGGGCATGACGTTGTTGACTCGGGTCGGTGCCAGTGAGGCCGGAGGAGCGTCTCCGCAGGAGGTATGAGGCCGATGGTAGTTGTAGTGGTTCACCCACACCTGCAGGGCCTCACGCCGAGC
>NZ_JABFAY010000009.1:0-14235 GCF_017168495.1 Micrococcus sp. KRD096
CGTGGGGGAAACGCCCGGTTCCATTCCGAACCCGGAAGCTAAGGCCCACAGCGCCGATGGTACTGCAGCCGGGAGGTTGTGGGAGAGTAGGTCGCCGCCGGACATTCTTTGGGGGAGGGCCTCGCACTGTTGGTGCGAGGCCCTTCCCGCATTCCCGGGAGGATTCTCCGGGCGGCCCCGTGCGATCCGCACGGGGCTTTCTGCGTTCCCGGGTGCCTCCCCCTCGGCGCTCAGAGCTCCTCGCCGGCACGCAGCCGTGCCGTGAGCGCGCGGGTGAGTCGGCGGCGCAGCCGGCCGTGCTCCGTGCTCTGCTCCCGAAGGCGCGCGTGCACGGCGTCGGCATGGGCGGGCTTCTCCGAGTCGGGGAGAGCGAGGAAGTCGCGCAGCAGCGGCTCCAGGCGCCCGGTGAGGGCGAGCACGAGCTCCTGCGTCTCCACGGGCCGTGTGCGCTGCAGGCGAGTCCAGGCCGGCCCGTACTCGGCAGCGTGCTCGACCATCTCCCACGCGAGGGCCCAGCTGTCCGGGCGCAGCCGGTGCCGCTCCGCGCGCAACAGCCGTCGCAGGGCGGCCACGGCCTCCTCGAGCTCGGCAGCGGCCGGGGCGCCGTCGTCGTCGGGGGAGGGGCTCGCGGAGGAACGCAGGAACGGCCACCAGCTCATGCCGGCCTCTCTCGGATTCGTCGGGTGCGCAGAGGTCTCACGCGTGCGATTCTGCCCCGCATCTCGGTTTGGCGGCACCCGGTGTGGCTGGTATAGTCGCTCTCTGTTGGATTCAGGTCTGAGACCTCCAACGGGGTGTGGCGCAGCTTGGTAGCGCGCGTCGTTCGGGACGACGAGGCCGCAGGTTCAAATCCTGTCACCCCGACCAGCAAGAGCCCCCGCCGGATCGGCGGGGGCTCTTCTCGTCTCCGGGTGCTCACCGGGTGCGGGGCGTCAGTCCTGGCGGGACTCCAGGAACCGGAGATGCTCGGGGCGTGCCGGGTCCACTTCGCCGGCCACGTCGTCGTGTTCGTCCACCCAGTCCTTCACGTACGGGCACACGGGGACGATCCGGCGGCCCGCGGCCACGGTGTCCTTCAGCGCCTCGCGCACGAGGATCGAGGCCAGTCCCCGGCCCTCGTACTCGTGGTCGACCTTGGTGTGCGGGAAGATCCGCTGGGCCGGGCCGTCGGCGGTGTCGTCGTCGATCGCCACCGTGAAGCCGGCCACCGTGCCCGCGCCGTCGATGACGATCTCGTACCTCTCCCCGTTCTTGCGGACCTGCGGGTGCTCCAGGCTGGGGGTCTGCTCGGTCATGGTCGGTCCTCTCGTTCCTGGGTGGACCCCGCCGCTGGGCCGGCGACGGGGAAGGGGTCAGCCGTCCCGGCGCCGCACGGGGTGGTGAGACAGGATCGAGATGCGGTTCGTCAGGTTCATCACCATCGCGACCCACTGCACGGCCGCGGACTGGGCGTCCGTGAGCGCGGCGGCCGTGGAGGCCTGCACGTAGTTCAGCTGCTCCTGCTCGGGGAGGTCCGTGACCGCCTCGGCGAGCTCGAGTGCGGCGCGCTCCTGCTCCGAGTACACGGCCTCGGCCTCACGCCACGCCGGCAGCAGCCCCAGGCGCTGCACGCTCAGACCGGCGTCGGCGCCCTGGCGGGTGTGCCGGTCCAGGCAGAACACGCAGCCGTTGAGCTGGGAGACCCGGAGGTTCACGAGCTCCACGAGCTGCCGGTCCAGCCCGGCCTGCTCGGCGGCGGCGCGCGCGGCCGAGGCCAGCGGCCCGACCGCGTGCCACGCCTCGGGCACGGCCTTGTCGAGGAAGAACGCGAGGGGGTCCTGGCGGGGTGCGGGGGTGTCAGCGGCGGTCATGGTCCTTCACTGTCTCGCAGAACGGGGCGGTGGGCCACGGACCGGGTGCCCGGCCCGGACGGGCTTCCGGCTCAGATCCGGCCCCGATCGGCTCAGAATCGGCCGGACGAGCCCGCCCCGGAGAACGAGCCGCCCGAGGATCCGTAGCCGGTCCCGGAGGAGCTGGACTGCGCCTGGCGGTGGTCCTGGACGGACCGCTCGCCGGCCTGGTGGCCCGTGGTGAAGGCCACCACCGTCCAGTAGGCATCCGCCGGCAGCGCGGAGTCCAGGATCGAGCCGCGCGCGGACCGGGCCGGGCCACGGTGCGAGCGCAGCTCGTCGCGCAGCAGCTCACGCTCGGCCTCGTCCTTGCCGAAGGCCGCCACCTCGGCGTCGGCGAGGGCGGAGACGAGCCCGGTCAGGCGACGCCGCAGCGCGTCCAGCTCGTCCAACGCCGCGGCCGGGGTCAGGCGCTCGTCCTGCAGGTCCGCACCCAGCGCCTCGAGCCGGTCCTGGGCCTCGGTGCGGAAGGACTCCAGCGCGGCGACCGCGGACCGGACGGGTCCGGCGGAGCCGACGGAGGAGGCCAGCGCGCCGACGGCGTCCAGGTCGGCCCGCAGCGGGGCGGTCTGCTGGTCCCACGCCGCCGGCCACCCCGGGTGGCGGTTGAGGAAGGTGTTCGCCGCGGCCACGGCGTCGTCGAGGCGGTCGAGCTCACGGGCGCGGTCCCGGACGTCCTCCGCGGCCCGGGCGTGCTCCGTGCGATGCAGGCTGCGCTCCGGCAGGGCCTCGAGGCGGTCCAGCTCCGCCGACGCGTCGAGCGCCTGGCGCCGGAAGCCGCGGAAGCGCTCCATCAGCGCGGCCGCGTGGGGCGAGTCCTCGGGCACCGTGGACGCGTTCACCTCGGTGGCGTCCATCTCCAGGGTGACGGAGGTCAGGTGGGTGCGGGCCTCGGCCAGCAGGTCGGCCGTCCGGCGGCGGCGACGCCGTCGGCTCGCGAGCGCCGCGGCCGCGGCGCCGCCGCCCGCCACACCGACGATCCCCGCGCCGAACCACAGTTCGGGAGCCTGCCACCAGGGGCGCCCGATCAGCTCGGCGGCGGCGTCCGTCACCTCCACGACCGTGTCCGTCCACCGGGCCGCACGGGCCGCCTCGTGTCCGGCCTCGCGCACCTCCCGCAGCCGGTCCGTGCTGAGCATCCGGTCCTCGCCCACGTACACCCCGATCACCCGGTTGTCCGGGTCGAGCGCCACGATCACGAGGCCGTCGGCCCATTTCTGGCCGTCCGCGCTGAGCCAGTCCGGGTGCTCCGCGCGAGCCCGCTCGAGCACCCGCCCGTTGAACGCCTGAGACGCGCGGTCGTCGTCCAGTGCGGACAGGTCCGGGCCGCGCTCGGTGACCACGGCGACGCGGGTCGGCTCCCGGAACTCGATCCCCGCCAGGTCACGGCGCAGCTGGGCGAGGTCGATCACGCCCGCGTCATCCACGAGCTCCACCTGGTCCCAGGCCACGGCGTGGGCCTGCGGCGCGGCGGCGCCCGTGACCCCCGCCGTGACCGGCAGGGCGACGACGGTGGCGGACGCCGCCGGTCCGGTGAGGGCGGCGGCGGACAGGGCGACCGCGGTGAGCGTGCGGCGGGCGGTGCGGTGCGTCGGACGGGTCACGGGGGCCTCCTGGGAGGGTCGGCGGTCCCGCCCAGCCTAGGTACCGCCGGGCGGGTGGCGCGCCTCAGCCGGTGGGCGCGTCGGCGAGCAGCGCGGCGAGCCGGCCGGCATCGTGCGCGGTGCCGAACCCCGCCGCCCCCGGCTCGAGGACCCCGGCCCGGTCGAGGCCCGTGTAGGGGACCGCGTCGAAGCCCATCGCGGTGACGAGGGCGACCACCGTGTCGCGCGCGGCGGCGACCGCGGCCGGCTCGGGCGCCGCGTCAGTCCGCTCGGTGCCCACCGCGAGGGCGCGGCGCGGGGCCGTGGCACGCCCGGCATCCTCCAGGTCGTGGTGCGAGATCTCCGAGAACGCGCGCACGACGGGCACGCACAGCCCCGCGGCGGCCCAGCGCGCGGCGATCCGGACGGAGCCGGGCGCGCCGTCGTCGTCGAGCCACGCCGGGACCGGCTCGTCCCCCCACGTGTTGGTCAGGTCCACCACGGCGCGCGTGGCCGGCCCGGCGAGGGCGAGTGGGTCGACGTCGTCCAGCGCCTCGCGCGGCACGGCCACGACGACGAGCTCCGCCTCCGCCGCCAGGTCCTCGGCCGACACGGCGACGGCCTTGGGCGCGTAGATCGTCAGGTGGCGCTGGACCGCCGCGGGGCGCCGCGTGCCCGCGACCATCACCCGCGGGGCGGCCGTGCCCGGGGAGAGGCGGGGGATGCGCGCGATCGCACGTGCCAGCGCGGTGCCCGCCCGCCCCGCACCGAGGATGCCGACGACGCGGGGCAGGGCGTCCGCCGGCGCCGCCTCAGACGAGCTCATTGCGCTGGCGTCCCAGCCCGGTGATCTCCACCTCGACGACGTCGTCGGGACGCAGCCACGGGCGGCGGCCCTCGGCGTCCCGGCGGGCCAGGGCGACCCCTGCGGGCGTGCCGGTCAGGATCAGGTCACCCGGGTTCAGGGTGATCAGCTGCGAGGCGTAGGAGACCAGCTCGGCGGGGGAGAAGACGACGTCGGCGACCCTGTCCTCCTGACGCAGCTCACCGTTGACGTGCGTGAGGACGCGCGCGTCCGCCGGGAACTCTTCCGGGGTGACCAGCCACGGACCCACGGGCGTCGAGGCCTCCCACACCTTGCCCTGCAGCCACTCGGAGGTGCGGCCCTGGAAGCCGCGCATGGAGATGTCGTTGGCCACCGCGTAGCCCGCGATGTGCTCCGGGGCGTCCTCGACGGCGATGCGTCGGCCCGGCTCCCCGACCACGATGCACAGCTCGCCCTCGTAGTCGACCCGGTGGTCCTCCTCGGGGACCTCGATCGGGTCCAGCGCACCCGTGAGGGACTGCGGGAACTTCGCGAACAGCGTCGGATGCTCGGGGCGATCCAGGCCCGTCTCGTCGATGTGGTTCGTGTAGTTCAGGCCCACGCAGAACACCTTGGTGGGGAAGGGCACGAGCGTGTCGTAGACGAGGCCGGAGGTGTCCAGCAGGAGGGACCGGTCGGCCTGCGCCGCGCGGAGGGCACCCTCCACCATCTCCCGCTGCTCCTCCGGCGTGGCGGTGAGGTACTCGCCGACGTCGCGACAGTCCGGCAGGGCGACGGCGCGCACGGCGACCTCGGGGTCCTCGGGGTGCACGGAGGTGATGACCGCGGCGAACGTGGCGCCGGGGTAGGCGGCGTCGGAGTCGGGCTGGCGGAACGTGGCGAGCTTCATGGACCCATCCCATCACAGGGCGGCGGGTCCGGACCCGGGGCGGGCGGACGTGAGACGGTGAGGCCATGAGCACAGCCTCCACGCATCCGCCGCTCGACCTCGACCCGACCCCGGCCACCCCGATCGTCCTCGGGACCATGGCCTGGGGGTCCGTTCCCCCGCCGCCCCCGGACGCCGATCCGGGGGCGGGGCCGGAGGGGCCCGCGGGCGCAGCGCAGGCCGAGGCGGCCGTGGAGCGTGCCCGCCGCGCCCTGCGCGCCGGGATCGAGGCCGGCGTCGACCTGCTGGACACCGCGGACATCTACGGGGCCGGCCGCTCCGAGGAGACCGTCGGCCGGCTGCTGCACGAGCTGCCCTACGAGGAGCGCTCCGCCCTGAAGGTGCAGACCAAGTGCGGGATCGTCCTGCACGAGACGGACCCGGCCGGGCGGCGTCTGACCCGCTACGACTCCTCGCCCGAGCACGTGCGCGCCTCGCTGGAGGGCTCGCTGTCCCGCCTCGGCGAGCAGCGCGTGGACACCCTGATCATCCACCGGCCCGACGTCCTCACGCCCGTGGCCGACACCGTGCGCGCCTTCCTCGACGCGCGGGAGGCGGGCCTGGTCGGCAAGCTGGGCGTCTCCAACCTCGGCGTGGGCCGCGTCCTCGAGTTCCAGCGCGAGCTCGAGAGCCAGGCGGCGGACGGGACCGGGCTGGCGTGCGTCCAGGTCGAGCTCGGCCTGCACCACCGCACCCTCGTGGAGGCGGTCGTGCTCGCCAACCACCCGGACGCCCCCGCGGACGCCGACGCCGGGCGCCTCGGCCCGGTGTGCGCCGCGGAGGGGATCGAGCTGCAGGCCTGGGGTCCGCTGGGGCAGGGTCGGTTCAGCTCCGGCGACGACGGCGCGGCCGGCGTCGTCGGCGAGGTCGCGGCGGAGCTGGGCGTCAGCCGGGAGGCCGTGGTGCTCGCCTGGCTGCTGCGCCTGCCGTGGGGCGTGCGGCCCGTGATCGGCACCCAGGACCCGGAGCGCGTCGCCGCGTGCGCCGAGGCGGCCTCCGTGGCCGAGGCGATGGACTCCGCGCAGTGGCACCGCCTGTGGACCGCGGCGCGGGGCCGGCCGCTGCCTTGACGAGGCGCGACCGGCCGCGTGCCCTCCCGCCGGAGTGAGGCCTGTGTCACACTGGGACATGGACTTTGCGAACGTCGACCTCGTGACCCCCTGGATCCTCTACTGGCTGGCCTCACTGACCCTCGTGGTCGGCGGCACGCTCGTGGTCGTCGGCCTGTGGCGTGCCCGGCGGCACCGGCGCTTCGCCGCGACCCACGGCCGCAACCCGGAGATCGGACTCCTCGAGGACACCCGCACCCAGCGCGGGGTCGGGGCTGTCGCGCTCGCGGCCGCCGTCGCCCTCGGCGCGACGGGCGCCGTCCTGCACGTCCAGGGTCTGGACGCGTTCCGCGGCAACCTCGAGGCGAAGTACGGCTACACCGCGGTGGACCGCATCCGCCAGTCCGGCCCCGGCTTCGTGGCCGATCTGACCCAGGCCGACGGCACCGTGCTGCGCGACGAGATGGTCCTGCTGGAGTCCTCGGGCGAGCCCGTCGTCGGGGAGGACATCTTCGCCCGTCCGGTCGAGACGCGTTGACCTTCCCGCCCCGGCCCGTCGGGCCTGATGCCGCGTCGGGGGCCTCTGTTAGCGTCGCCGCGTGAGCACCTCGACCGTCCGTTCCGCCCCCGCGTCCACCTACCGGCTCCAGGTCAGCCCGGATCTGCCGCTGGAGTCCGTGGCCGGGCTCGTGCCCTATCTGCGGCGCCTGGGCGTGGACTGGCTCTACCTCTCGCCGCTGCTCGAGGCCGAGCCCGGCTCCGACCACGGGTACGACGTCGTGGACCCCACCCGGCTGGACGCCGCCCGCGGCGGGGCCGAGGGGCTGGACATGGTCGCGCGCGCCGCGCACGAGGCGGGCATGGGCGTGCTCGTGGACATCGTGCCGAACCACGTGGGCGTGGCCACGCCCCAGGCCAATCCGGCGTGGTGGGACGTGCTCACCCACGGTCCCGAGGCGGCGCATGCGGCGTGGTTCGACGTGGACTGGGCGGCCGGCGGCGGGTCCCTGCTCATCCCCGTGCTGGGAGACGGCCCTGACGGGGACGCGGACGCGGAACTGGACCGTCTCGTCGTCGACGCCGAGGGCGGCCGTCTGCGCTACTGGGACAACGTCTACCCCCTCGCCCCCGGATCGCTCGAGGCGGCCGAGGCGGAGACCGGGCTGCGCGCCGCGGAGGTCTTCGCGGCGGCGGACCCGGCGAAGGAGCCGACCGCGGAGCAGGTCCGCCTGGCCCGCGCCGTGCACGAGCGCCAGCACTACCGGCTGGTCGGCTGGCGCCGCGGCGACGCCGAGCTGAACTACCGCCGGTTCTTCACCGTCACCACGCTCGCGGGCGTCCGGGTGGAGGAGCCCGAGGTCTTCGACGCCGTCCATGCCGAACCCGCCCGCTGGGTCCGCGAAGGGCTCGTGGACGGGCTGCGCGTGGACCACCCGGACGGCCTGGCGGACCCGGCCGGCTACGCGCGACGCCTGCGCTCCCACGTGCTCCCGGAGGGCTACCTCGTGGTGGAGAAGATCCTCGAGCCCGGTGAGGCGCTGCCCGCGGACTGGCCCGTGGACGGGACCACCGGCTACGACGCGCTCGGCGAGGTCGAACGCGTCTTCATGCACCCCGACGCCGCGGGCGATGAGGCCGAGGACGCGCGCCGTCGTCGGGAGTGGGACGAGGCCGTGGTGCGGGCCAAGCACGACGTGGCCACCGGCTCCCTCGCGGCCGAGACCGCCCGGCTGGTCCGGGAGGTCCGCGCCGTGCACGCCCTCGGTGCCCACCCGGACGAGGACGTGGCCGCCGCGTTCGCCGCCGTGCTCGCCCGCCTGCCCGTGTACCGCACCTACCTGCCCGTGGGCCTGGCCGTGCTCGAGGGTGCGCTGGCGGACGCGGCCGCGGCGGAGCCGGGCCTCGCCGACGTGCTCGGTGACCTGCGGCCCGAGCTGACCGACCCGGACTCGCCCGTGGCCCGCCGGTTCCAGCAGACCTCCGGCATGGTGATGGCCAAGGGCGTCGAGGACCGGTCCTTCTACCGGTACACGCGGTGGGCCAATCTGAACGAGGTCGGCGGAGACCCCTCCCACGTCGCCCTGTCCCTGGCCGACTTCCATGCCGCCCAGCAGGCGCGCCAGGCCGCCTGGCCGACGGCCATGACCACCCTGAGCACCCACGACACCAAGCGCGGTGAGGACGTGCGCGCCCGCATCGCCGTGCTCGCCGAGGAGCCCGACCGCTGGGCCGCCGAGCTCGCGGAGCTGAGGCGCCTCCACCCGCTCGGCCACCCCGACGCGGAGCGGCTGCTCTGGGAGTCCATCGTGGGCGTCTGGCCCACGGACGGCACCGCGCCGGAGGAGGAACGGATCCTCGGCTTCTTGCAGAAGGCCTCCCGCGAGGCGGCCCTGGCCACCACCTGGACGGACCAGGACCCCGAGTTCGAGGCCCGGCTCGCCGCGCTCGCCGCCGCCGTCACCTCCCCCGAGGGGCCTGCGCGGGGCGTGCTGCAGGCCGTCGCGGACCGTATCGCCGAGCCCGGCCTCGTGGTCCAGCTCGGCCACAAGCTCGTCCAGCTCGCCGCCCCCGGCGTCCCCGACGTCTACCAGGGCACGGAGGTGCCCTTCCCCACCCTCGTGGACCCGGACAACCGCCGCCCCGTGGACTTCGCGGCCCGGGCCGACCTGCTGGACCGCCTCGACGCCGGCCACACGCCCGGCCTCGACGACCCCGCCGCCGCCAAGCTGGCCGTCGTGGCCGGCGTGCTGCGCGCCCGCCGCGACCGGCCCGAGCTGTTCACCGGCCACCGCCCGCTCGACGTCTCCGGCCCCGCCGCCGAACACGCGATCGCGTTCGACCGGGGCGGGGCGCTCGCCGTGGCCACGCGCTGGCCCGTCCGCCTCGCGGCCGCGGGTGGCTGGGGCCAGACCGTCGTGACCGTGCCGGCTGGGCGGTGGGAGGACGCCGTCACCGGCCACCCCGTCCACCCGGACGCGCGCGGCGCCGTGCGCCTCGACGAACTGCTCAGCACCCTGCCCGTCGCGCTGCTCGTCCCGGCGCACGCCCCGTCCGACCGCCGAGAGAGGACCGCCCCGTGACCGAGCCCCGTCCGGTCGACGCCCTGTCTCTTACAGCCCCGTGCCTGCACCCGATCGGCTCCGACCCCGTGGACCCCGCCGCGGCGGAGCGGGCCGCCGTCGAGGCCGCGCGCGCCGTCCCCTACGCCGTGTGGGCGCCGCACGCCGAGAGCGTCGACCTCGTCCTCGTCGACACCGAGCCCGGCGCCCTGCACGACGCCGAGGACCGCTGGCCCGTCGCCGCCGTCGTGCCCATGGACCCCGCCGCCGGAGGCTGGTGGACGCCCACGGAGGACCCGCTGGCCGCCCTCGGCCTCGACGCCGCCCAGCCGTCGGCCGACCCCGGCTACGGCTACCGCGTGGACGGGGCGGACCCCGTGCCGGACCCCCGCTCCCGCCGCCAGCCCGACACGGTCCACGGGCCCTCCCGCCGCGACGTCGCCGGCCGCGTCTTCACGTGGCCGGACGAGGGCTGGGCCGGGCCGCCCGGGGTGGAGTCCGATCCGGCCGCGCCCCAGGGCGGCGGCCTGCGCGGCGCCGTCCTCTACGAGCTGCACGTGGGGACCTTCACGGCGGAGGGGACCCTCGACGCCGCCATCGCCCGCCTGCCGCACCTGAGGGACCTCGGGGTCACCCACGTCGAGCTGCTGCCCGTGAACTCCTTCTCCGGGCCGCGGAACTGGGGCTACGACGGGGTGGCGTGGTTCGCCGTCGACGAGTCCTACGGCGGCCCCGCCGCCTACCGCCGCTTCGTGGCCGCCGCCCACGCCGCCGGCCTCGGCGTGGTCCAGGACGTCGTGCACAACCACCTGGGCCCCTCCGGCAACTACCTGCAGGTGTTCGGGCCGTATCTGGGTCAGGGCGGCACCGGCTGGGGCGACGGCCTGAACCTGGACGGCACCGACTCGGACGAGGTGCGCCGGTTCGTCCTGGACAACGTCCGCTTCTGGCTCGAGGAGATGCGCGTGGACGGGCTGCGCCTCGACGCGGTGCACGCCCTGCGGGACGCCCGCGCCGTGCACCTGCTCGAGGAGATGGCCGCGCTCGCGGACGGGGTCGCGGCCCGTGCCGGCCGACCCGTGCCCCTCCTGGCCGAGTCGGACCTCAACGACCCGCGTCTGGTGCTGCCCCGCCACGCCGGCGGGCTCGGCCTGGCCGCGGCCTGGAACGACGACGTCCACCACGCCCTGCACGTGGCCGCGACGGGGGAGACCCACGGCTACTACGCGGACTTCGCCCCGCTGGAGGCGGTGGCCAAGGTCATGGAGCGCACCTACTTCCACGACGGCACCCGATCCACCTTCCGCGGCCGCGACCACGGGCGCCCCGTGCCGGACACCATCCCCAACCATGCGTGGGTAGCCAGCATCCAGAACCATGACCAGGTGGGCAACCGCGCCGGCGGCGACCGCACCGCGGCCGCCCTGTCCGAGGGCGCGCTCGCGGCCGAGGCCGCCCTGCTGCTGACCGGCCCGCACGTGCCGATGCTCTTCATGGGGGAGGAGTTCGCGGCCTCGACGCCGTGGCCGTTCTTCACCTCGTTCCGCGAGCCCGAGCTCGGGGACGCCGTCCGGCAGGGGCGTCGCCGCGAGTTCGCCGCCCACGGCTGGGACCCGGCCGACGTCCCCGACCCGCAGGACCCCGCCACGCGGGACGCGGCCGTGCTGGACTGGGCGGAGGCCGCGGGCGGCGCGGACGGCCACGGTCGGGGAGCGCGCGTGCTCGCCGCCTACCGCACCCTGATCGGCCTGCGCCGCACGCTGCCTCAGCTCACCGACCCCCGCCGCGACCGCGTCCGGGCCGAGGTGGACGCGGCCCGGCGCCACGTGCGCCTCACCCGCGCCGGCGCGGACGCCGACGTCATCCTGCTCGTCGCCCTCGGCGCGGACCCGCTGCCCGTGCCCGCGGACCTGGCGCGGGCCGAGCTGCTCACCGGCCACGGCGACGACGGCCCCCTCGGCCCCGGCGCGGTGCCGGCGGCGGTCCCGGCCCCCGGCTTCCTGCTCCTGCGCCGCTGAGCCGCGGCCGGCGTCAGTCCGCGTCCGCGGGCGGGACGGCGCGCAGCATGGTGGTCGTGGGGTGCAGCGCCACCGCGTCCTCGTCGCGGCGGGCCCGCAGCACCGTGTCCACGTAGGAGTCCACCACCTCCTGCAGGGGCACGGCCTGGCCGCGGGCCTCGGAGAGGTACCAGCGATGCTCGAGGAGCTGGTGCATCACCTCGGCGGGCTCGAGCTTGGCCCGCAGCTCGAGGGGCACCGAGTGGACCACGGGGTCGAACACCTCCACCACCCAGCGGTGCGCCGCGCCCTCGATGTCCATGTACGGGTCCCACTCCCGGCGGGCGGCCTCGATGTCGACGAGCAGCCGCCGGGCCTGGTTCTCCTGGACCTCGAGTCCCGTGAGGCGGGTCAGCCGACGGCGGTGGTAGCCCGCATGGACCTCGACGGGTCGGGCGATCATCATCCCCGGGGCGTCGGCGGCGCGCAGCGAGTACTCGGCCAGCTCGAAGCCGAGCTCCTGCAGGCGACGGACGCGGCGGTCCAGGCGCCACGGCTCGGCGCGGGGGAACAGCAGGGGCCCGGTCAGCTCGTCCCACAGCCGTCGGTAGGAGGCCACGAGCAGGTCCGGCGTGGTGACGGGGTCCACCTCCGGGTCCAGCAGTCCGCTGGCCTGCAGGTCCAGCAGCTCGCCGCCCACGTTCACGGCGGCCACGTCCAGGTCGTGCTCGCGCTGGCCGGTGGACAGCCGCTGCCGGAGCTCGCCGGTCTCGGCGTCCACCAGGTGAGCGGCGAACCCGCCCGCGTCGCGCCGGAACAGGACGTTGGACAGGGAGACGTCACCCCAGAAGAACCCCTCGAGGTGCAGCTCCACGAGCAGGGTCGCCAGCGCGTCCATGAGCCGCACGAGGGTGCGGCGCTCGAGGCGCTCCGAGAACACGGCGCGGTACGGCAGGGAGAAGCGCAGGTGCCGGGTGACGAGGGCGGCGGGCAGCGGCGTGCCGTCGTCGTGGGTGCGCCCGGTGACCACGGCCACCGGCACCACCGACGGCGCGGGGCCCCGCTCGAGCCGGCGCAGCAGCCGGTACTCGTGGAACGCGAGCTCCTCCGTGGTCTCCTTCACCGCCACGATGCCCCCGCCCATGCGGGCGAAGCGCACCACGTGACGGGAGATGCCCCGCGGCAGAGCCGCCAGCACCTCACGCGGCCACGTCTCGAGGGGGAGCGTCCAGGGCAGGGCGAGCAGCGACGTCGCCGGGTCCTCGGAGGCGTCCCCCGAGGGGGCCCCCGTGATGGTCAGTCGATCGACGGGGGAGGGGGTCTCGACGGTGTCCATGGTCACGATCCTTCCAGACAGGGCCGCTATGCTCGCCTGGCGCGGCGCGCCCGCTGCCCGCCGGCTCCGGTGCTCGACCCGGACCGACTGCCCCACGAGGAGGACCCTTGGCCCGGAACACGTCAGGCTCGCACACCTCGGCGAAGGACGCCCGTGCGCGTGCCCGCCAGATCCAGGAGGAGCAGCGCAGGAAGGACCGCCGCCGCCGCACCGGCGTCATCTGGGGCTCGGTCCTCGCGGCGGTGCTCGTGATCGGCCTCGTCGTCGCGTTCGTGCTCAACCGCAACGGCGACGACGCCGCGGCCGCCGGCCCCATCCCCGCCGTGACGAACGAGCAGGGCGGCATCGAGTTGACCTCGGCCACGGGCCTGGCGGAGGGCGCGGGAGAACGCGAGGTCGACCCCTCGAGGATCGAGGTGCCGAAGCAGTCCGCGAGCTCCCAGCCCGAGACCCTGCCGGACACCGAGGCCCGGGCGGACGGCGAGCCGACGCGGATCGTGCTCTACGCGGACTTCAACTGCGTGCACTGCGCGGACTTCGAGACCTCCAACGCGGACCAGATCGAGCAGTGGCTCGAACAGGGCGAGGCCACGGTCGAGTACCGGATGGTGGACTACCTGAGCGCCCCGAACAACCAGAACTACTCGGCCCGCGCCGCCAACGCCGCGTACTGCGTGGCGGACCAGAAGCCCGAGGCCTACAACGGCTTCGTGGCCGCCCTGTTCGCCACCTACGACGAGCACCAGGGCAAGGGCCTGGACAACGCGGCGATCACGCAGCTCGCGCAGGAGCACGGCGCGGACATCGCCTCCTGCGTCGAGGACGGCACGTTCCGCTCCGCGGTCGAGCACACCACCCGCCAGGCGCGCGTCGCCGGCGTGGCCGGCACCCCCACCGTGTTCGTGGACGGGAAGAACTGGGCCCTCGACGGCGAGGACAAGACCTTCGCCGATTGGGCGGGCGCCAAGATCGCCGGCTGACCCGGCTGACCCGTCGCCGAGGTCCGCGGGGCGTCCCCACGCAGGGGGCGCCCCGCGCCGTCCGCCCGGGCCTTGTACGCTGGAAGGGCCGGCCGCGGCGCCCCGGGCGCCGGCCGCAGGCCTCCTTAGCTCAGCTGGCCAGAGCAGCTGCCTTGTAAACAGCAGGTCGCCGGTTCGAATCCGGCAGGGGGCTCCACCCCACCGCGGGCCCGACGGCGCCGCGCACCTCCGCCGGGAGGGCGCGGCGCCGTCGTCGTGTCCGGCGCGGGCCGAAGCTGGGGCGCCGCTGTGCGCGCCCGTGGCCATCCGCCGGGCTTGGCTGGCGGATCCGCCAGAGATGCCTCGACCATCCGCCAGACTTCGACCCTGGGCCTCGTCGTGACGGAATCGTGACCTTACCGTGATCCCAGTCACCCCGGCCCGAGCCCCTCGGGCACCCGCGTCCGGTGGCCCAGAACTCCGAGGAGATCCCGTGCAGTCCTCCCCACTCCGCAGCACCCGCCGCCGCATCGGCGCCCTCGTGGCCGGCGCCGTCCTCGCCGGCGGGACCCTGACCTCGTCCCCCGCGCTCGCGGCCCCCTCCGGCGA
>NZ_JABFAY010000089.1:0-14614 GCF_017168495.1 Micrococcus sp. KRD096
CCCGGACATGACCCTGGCCTACGCCGCCCACGCCCAGGCAGCCGCCGAGCCCATCAAGGCCACCTCCATCCGCCTACCCGAACGCCTGCACAAGCACCTGCGCCGGCACAGCGTCGAGGTCGGGGTGCCCATGTCCCAACTGATCATCCAGGCCATCGAAGCCAAGTACCCCGAAGACTGACCGCAATACCGCAGTGCCGCGCGCATGAATGAGGTAGTGCGGTACTGCGTTAGAGACGCCTCTTCCCATGTCTGACTAAGAGCGATACGCACTGAGTAGCTGCCGGTTGACCATCCAGGAGCCGGGGGATACTGAAAGGCCTCCATCCCTCAATCGACCAAGTCAGGGGAGGTCTCTGGACGGGAGAACAGATAGTTCACTCAGCCGCGCGGCGCAAGAACGAACTCGCCACAACGGACCGAACGCAAGCAGACGGAGTGAGCATCGAGGGGATGTGCAGTGGACCACGGAGAAGACCGCTTCCCGCTGGGATACCCCACCACATACTTCATCCTCCAGGTCAGCTAAGCCCGACCCCGGCGGGGAACGTCCACCTCCCCTCCTGTTGCTGCCACCGCATGACAGGGGGCCTCGCCTGCAACTTGTGTGATGTACAGCACGCAGATAGGCTTCGATGCGTCAGATGACAAGCTGAATATTGGAGGGGATTATTTTCGATCGACGTCAAGCCATGCGTGGTCTTTCGGGAGCGTTGGTTTCTGGGGGTCTGATTGCAGTCGCTGCGCCGACTTTGGCGGGCGCCGGGCAGCCGATTGGACGGCCGCCTCATGCTGGGCGACGGCCGCCTCAGTCGGCGTGGCGCAAGCCGCAGTCCTCCTACACGGAAGATGAGCAGCTCGACATGATTCTGAGGGCGCTGGATTCGATGCCTGAAGAGCTTAAGCGAGCTGATCCTCACACATACCCGGGATACAGCGAGAAGATCGCGCCTTACCTTGAAGGCCTCACGACAATTCAGACTCCAGTGGATTCATCTGGCGACGCTGAGGCAAGTCCAGCGTTTAATGTTTTTGGATGCTCGCTGGCGCTTGGCAGTTTCGTCGTTCAGTTCGGGTTCCCCGTATTCAAGATCATTGCTTGGATTAAGAAGGCGCGGAGCCTTTGGGGCGGAGTTAGCGGCATTTGGCGTGCAATTCGTTCCGGTCAGGCTGCCGCTGAGATCGGTGAGGATGCCGTGAATGTTCTCTCCGAACTCCTGGGGGTTCCCGGGCTTGTGGAGGCTTGCCTGAGCTGATGTCAGGGCTAATCCCAAACAGGGGGAGGGGTTCCTTTCCGAAGGAAGGGGGCCCCTCCCATGTCGTTCCTATTTCCTTGGCCGTAGGGGGACACTTGTCTACTGCGGCGCTACTGTCCCCGGTGGTCTGGTTGTTTTGGTGGCTGTTGAGCAAGCTCCTCTCCAGCCCTTTGAGCGGATCTCTTTCCCTTGCCCTCACTGCTGCTGCTGTAGTGGTTAGTTCTATTGTCGTGACTTTGTGTGAGCGGCCCTTTACTGTTTCTGCTGGTCACTCAGACCCAGGCGGGTGGGGCTATGCAATTTGGGGGTTCGTTATTCCCCCACTTGTGGGGGCAATGGTGGGGTGGTTCGTTTCTCCGGGTCACGCTGCGTGCGGAGCTATCGCGATGTTCACAGTCTTTGGGACTGAAGCATTGTTATTAAAGACGTGGCGGCCCGGTATGAGTGATGAGGAAATTCGGCAAGCTTGGAGCAAGACCAAGAAAATGACGGAGGAAATGGCCGCTGAAGATCGAATCGAGAGGGGATGGCTGACGCCGCCCAGGAAGTGGAATGATCAGTAGGTTCAGTGTGTCCCATGCCCATTTTGACAGCGATGTCAGCGCTATAACCGCACCACCGCGCTACCGCAGCACCGCACGGGTGAATGCGGTACTGCGGTACTGCGTTAGTTGCACTACTTCCCCGGTCTGACCACGGGTGATGTGTGCTGGGCGCTGCCGATGGGTCGCGCGTGGACCGGGCGGAAGTGAAATCCCCTTGCCCCCTATTGACCAAGACAAGGGCGGGGTGACCATACCCGGACAGGAGAACAGGCGGCTCACTCACCGTCGCGGCCCTCGAAGAAGAACACCGCGACGGGTCTCACCCTACGGAGAAGAACCGGCCCGGACCACGGGTATCCACAGGGCGTGGGCCGTTCAGGGCTGGCCGGTCTCGGTGGTGTTGAGGGCCTTGTAGATCGTGGTCCGGGAGACTCCGAACGCGCGGGTCACCACGGCCTGGACCGCGGCGGTCTTCTCCTGGTCTAGCTTTGTCACAGGCTGACCCCGTCCAGGCGGGTATACCCACTAGGCGCATGTGTCAGAGCCAGTTGGGTGCTGCTGGACAGAGGTGCCAGGGTGCGATCTTGCTTGACAGGGTTGCCCATCATCGCGCTCGACGGATTCGTCGATCCGGCCTTCTCCAACCGCGCGCTGGCTCGCTTACCCGTTGGGCTTGGCCTCGGATTCATGGACGTCATTCTGGAGTAGCGCGATGATCTGCTTTGCGGTTTCACTCCGGTGGTCCTGTGAGATGGGCCTGCTTCCGATCAGGTCGTTGACCCAGAGCCCGTCAGCAGCGAGCAGGGCGAGCGAGGTCATCTGGTCGCGCTCAGCTTCGTCTCGTTCGCTACGTCCGGTCCATCGGTCGATGAGGTCTTCCCAGATCGCCATGTGCTGGGTGTGCTGGCTGTCGAGAATCATCTGGAACTCGGCGCGGGAGGCGGCTGTCGAACAAGTGAGTATGTAGGCGGTCAGGCGCTCCATCGGCGTTGCCTCAGCGGTCGGCTTTCCACAGGCGATCTCTAACTGCCGCTCCCAGCGATCAGCGAGTCTCTGGTGGATCGCAGCGATCAAGTCGTCTCGTGACGGGAAGTGGTAGATGATCCCGGCCCTGGTGATCCCTGCAGCGGCCGCGACAGAGTCAAACGTGACTGCTGTGATCCCGTCTTCCTCGATCACTTGGATCGCGGCGTCGAGGATCATGGTCTTCTTGCTCTCACGCACCATCATGCGCCCCTCCGATTGGTTCAGTGGTTTTCGGCGTACTCCATTGCCTCGCTGCCGCGCCCGTAAGCGCGGAGCAGCCGATTGGTCAGAGCGGCTCCACTAGCCAGCATGACAGCGAGGACGATCATCGTGACCAAATAGGCCGTGTCGTAGGCGGAGGTGGCGGCTGCGATCACGTCGAGATCTCCGTCGGCGATCCCGAGGGCATCGGCAATGCTCTCCCCCGCTGCGGCGGGAGTGCCATCCGGGAGTCGGACGACTGTGGCGTAGACGAAGGTCAGGAGGCTCCCGAGGAGTGCTACAGCCGAGAGGGAGCCCATCTCATAGGAGACTTCTTCGATCGAGGCCGCCATGCCGGCCTTTCGCGGAGGCGCGTTGCCCATAATGGCGGCGGAAGCGACGGCGAAGGTGCCGCCCAGGCCGAAGCCGGTCACGATGAAGCTGACGACCAGCAGGGGTAGTGATCCGTTCGCAGAGGCCAGCACGGCGAGAGCTAGTCCTAGGGCGGCGATGGCGAGGCTGCCGGAGATAATGATCCGCAGGCCCACGATGTGCAGGATCGCGGCCCCTAGGACACCTGAGGGCAGGGCGCCAAGCGCGCTGGCTGCGACTAGCAGGCCTGCTTGCAGGGGGGTGAAGCCCTCGACGAGCTGGAAGCGCTGTGTGGTCGCGAGCTGGGCGCCAGCGATGGTGAACATCGCGAAGAAGGCTGCCAGAGAGCCGCCAGCGAAGGCGCGGTTGCGGAAGATGGAGAACTCGATGAGTGGTTCTTCCAATCGGCCCTGGCGTCGCACGAAGAGGACGAACCCGATGACTGCTGACGCCAGCGCCCCTGCGATCAGAACCCAGTTCTGTGGAATATGGGCCAGTTCCTTGATGACGAGCACGGTGCCCACCAGCCCGACCATCGCATAGAGGGATGAGACGAGATCCCACTTCTTCGACGGATCGGGATGGTTGTGCGGCGCGATGATTGCGGTCGCCACAAGTGCGATGGCAACAACGGGGACATTGATGAGGAAAACAGATCCCCACCAGAACCGTTCGAGAAGGGCGCCGCCGAGAATGGGTCCGAGCGCTGCCCCCGCGATCGACAGGCTCCCCCAGATGGCGATGGCGATGTTGCGCTCACGAGGATCGTCGAACGCGAGGCGGATCAGAGCAAGCGTGGCGGGCATCATCGCTGCGGCCCCCACAGCGAGGAGTGCCCTGGCGCCGATCAGGAAGGCAGGGTTGGGCGAGAATGCCGCTGCCAGTGATGCGGCACCGAAGATCCACAGGCCGACGACGAACATTCGGCGGTGGCCGATGCGATCGCCCAGTGTGCCTGCTCCCAAGAGGAGGCCAGCCATGACCAGGGGGTAGGCGTTGATGATCCACAGTGTCGAGGATCCGGACGCGCCGAGGTCTGCGGTCAACGTAGGCAAGGCGGTGTAGAGGATCGAATTGTCGAGGGTGATGAGTAGCAGGCCGGCCCCCACGGTCATGAGCAGCCACCACCGCCGCGGCGATGATCCAACGTCGTTCACTGTTGTACCCCTGTCCTCTGCCTGTAGTCGCATCAACCAAACTATACTAACAGGTTAGTAAAGTAAACGTCAACGCTCCGACAGAGGGATGCCTCACAATCCAGCTGGGTGTTCATTGCCCCATCCCGGCGTCAAGCCGGGTATACCCCTTTACACACTCCGTCCGCCCACGAGACCATCACGTCGAAGACGGTCTCAAACCGGGTCGTTAGACAGAAGTGTCGGGAGGTCTAAGACGTGGTTGGACAGACCGTGGGGTACGTGCGGGTGAGCTCGGCGGAACAGAACCTGGACCGTCAGCTCGAGGCGGTGGGGGAGTGCGACCGCATCTTTCAGGACAAGATCTCCGGCAGCTCCCGCGCCAAGCGCACCGGGTTGGCCGAGCTGATGAAGTACGTGCGGGAGGGGGACCTGGTGAAGGTCGCCTCGATGGACCGGCTGGGACGGGACACCCGGGATCTGTACGCGATCGTGGATGAGCTCACCGACAAGGGGTGCGCGGTGCAGTTCGTGTCCGAGCGCATCACCGTGGACAAGTCCGGCACCTCCCCGGTGGACGGGCTCATGCTGGGCATCCTGGCGGCGTTCGCTGAGTTCGAGCGCCGGCGGATCAAGGAGCGCCAGGCTGAGGGCATCGCCCTAGCCAAGGCCCGCGGCAAGTACGTGCAGGCCCCGAAGCTCTCTGATGCGGACGTGGAGCAGGCGCGCGTGATGATTCAGATGGGGATCCCGAAGGCCGAAGTGGCGCGCACGTTCGGGGTGAGCCGGCAGACCCTGTACACCTCGTTGCGCCGGCAAGCCTCAGACTGAACCCCATCCTCGGCCGCCGACACCACCTGGGTTTCTGCTTCAGTAAGCGGGCGCGGCCTTGTACAGGGATTCGGCGTCTTGGGCTGCGTGGACGCTGGCCCGGACGACGTCGTTCTTCATGTCCAGCACCCGCAGCTGGCCGTCGATCTCAGCGACGGCCTCGATCCGGCCGAAGGCATCCCCGTGGGCCTGGGCGTACTCGGCCAGGCCCCGCAGCTTGGGCAAGGCGTCGGCCAGGTGCGTGCCGTGGGGGTCCACGATGTCCGCGCGGATCGTGCCGTCCTGGTTGGCGTGGAAGAACACGAAGTCCGGGCGCAGGGCCTGCCACTGGCCGGCGCCGTCCTGGAACGGGATCGCCAAAGACTGCTTGGAGGCCCGGGAGGGGTTGCGGTACCAGCCCCGGAAGGAGGGCTCGGCGGCCTCGGAGTCCAGCACCTGCCGCTCCCAGGCGTTCAGATCCACAGGTACGGTGCCGTCCTCGGCGGCCATCAAATGCAGAGTGCGGGTCGGCAGAGGACGCTCGCTGCCATCAGGGAGGCGCTCCTGCTGGTCGGCCTGGGCCAACTTCGGGCGGGTCAGGTCCACACGTTCAGGCCGACGGGCCATCTCCCGCACCCGGTCATACACTGCCTGGCGCTCATCGGTCAGGCCGTTGATCTGCACGCGGTACTGGCTCAGCCAGTCCTGCACGAGCTTGTCGGCCTTGGCCTCCAGATCGGCGACGACCTCGGAGGTGCGGGCCAGGGAGGCGATGATGGTGTCTCCTTCGCGCAGGTCGAGATCCTCTTCGTCCTCGGGGACGATGTGATCGATGTAGGCCCCAGCGATCCAGCCGGTGAGGGTGCCGGCCGCCGCGGCCGCAGCCTCCTCGATGGCCCGGTCATCGGCCAGCAGCTCCAGGCTGGTGGTGCTCAGGGTTGTGGTTCCCAGCCGGCCGGTCAGCCGCTGGGCCGACAGGGTGAGCACATCCTGGCGGGCCGCGGCGATCTGCTCGGAGTACTGCACCCTGCATCCGTCCAGGAGCTTGCACATTGTGTGCGCGGCGGTCTTGATCGCCCCGGGCAGCAGCCCGTCGTGGGAGAGGGCGTTGGCCAGGATGTCCAGGCGCTTGAGCGGTTTGGTGGCTCCCCGGGGGATGGTCATCGAGGGCAGGGCGTCGAACACCGCCCACACGTCTTCTCCCACCGCCGGGTTCGGTGTCAGGGTGACCGGGTCGAACAGCACCCGCCGGGCGGATGCGCGGGCGGGGTCGGAAGTGGTGTCGTCCATGTCGGACTGTCCGCGCATCAAGGTCTGGGCGATGGCGGTGGAGGTGGTCTTGTCGAAGTGGGGCAGGAAGCAGTCGATGGAGTTGAGCACCTCGTTGCCCGGGATGCGTCGGGCCAGGGGGGTGCGGACCATCCGGCCCAGCAGCTGGTGGACGTAGGTGGCGTCCTTGTAGGTGCGGAAGGACATCAGCACCTCCGCCCTGGGGCAGTCCCAGCCGGTGGAGATCGCCTCCATGGCCAGCAGCACCCGGATGTGCGTGGTTTCCTGCACTCGCTGGGGGGCGATGTAGTTGACGATCTGGCCGGGCAGGTGCCGGTCGGTGTGGGTGCCGAAGACGTGGGCTATGTCCTGGGGCCGCAGCTCGGGCCACTCCTGGTGGATGACATCCAGGATTCGCGAGAGGTGCTCGTCGCTGGGTTTGTCGGCGACCTGCACGACCAGTAGCGGCACCACCGGGTTCGGTTCGTCCTGCTCGGCGGCGTAGGCGGCCCAGGCCCGGGTGGAAGCCTTCGTGCGGGCCACGGCCTCGCGCAGCAGCGTGGTGTCGAAGGCGCCGGCTTCCTCGGGGATGGTGAGGACCACATCGTCCTTGAGTAGCCCGGAGGCCTGCACGAGCGCGGGGTCGACCTGCACGGGGGAGAGCGCGTCCCGGTCGGTGGCATGGGCCATGGCCTGGGTGAAGCGTTCCACGGTGGCGGAGATCCCGAGCACGATCGGCATGGCCGGGGCCAGGGCGGTGCCGTTGATCAGGCGCTGGACGATGGTGGCCCGCTCCTGGTCGTTCTTCTTGGTGGTCTTCATGCCCCGGTGGGCCTCGTCCAGGATGAAGTACAGGGTTCGTCCGGGGGTGGCCACGGTGTTGGCGATGACGTCGTAGATGGTGCGCTGGGCCATGTCGGGGGCGGCCATCACCGGGGTGGCGGCGTTGGTGGGGTCCTGGGCCCCGCGCACCAGGCGGGCTCCTTCGCGCAGCTTCTGGGCGTTGAGGAAGTACACCTGGCCGGGGGCGAAGGTGGTCTCGGCGAAGGAGTTCTCCACGGTGCGCAGCCGACCGTCTAGCTCGGAGGATGCGGCATGGATCCGGGCGCGGGACTGATCATTCAGGTCCGGGTCGTCGGAGAACCAGAGCACGGTGGCCCCGGGGTCGGGGGCGATGTCCTCGGTGTACTGGTCGGAACCGAAGAACAGGGCCTCGATGATGGCCGCGGCCATCACCGTCTTGCCGGCCCCGGTGGCCGCGGCCAGGGAGAACTGGGACAGGACGCCGTCGTCCTGGTAGTTCTTCCTGGCTCGATGCAGCCGGTTCAGGACCTGCTCGACAGCCTGGGCCTGGTAGTCCTTGAGGGTGTAACGCATGGGGGTCAGGCCCTCCGGTTGATCTGGAAGTTGTGCAGGTAGGACTCGTACAGGCGCACCGCGGTGGTGTGTTCGGGCAGCTGTCGGGCCACGGACTGGAAGGCCACCTCGGAGTCGGTCACGATGAACGCCATCCCTACCTGGGGGTCAGCCTCCAGGGCGGCCAAGAACTCGGGGGCGTGGTCCATGTCCTCGAGTACCCCGTAGGTCTGAGCCACATCCCAGCCCCGTTCTGGAAGGCTGGAGATGATGCGACCGCGAGAGCCAGCCTTGAGCCAGAGCATCGGCGCAATCCGGGCGAAGGCACGGTTGCGGCGGACCTGCCGGGGCGCCTCATAGGTCAGCGTGAAGAACGCCGCGTTCTCCTCGAAGCCGTCGGCCATGGGGAACTCGTCAGTGAACTTGTACTCGCCCTTGATCGGGTCCCCGTCAGGGGTCTTCCCCGTGATGGCCGCAGTGACGCGGGGTTTGGTGACGTAGTCGCAGATGCCCCACTGCTCCCACTCCGCGTCACCGGGACGAAGCCCCTTCGCGCGTAGACCCTTCTGCTCCTCAGCGGACACCTCGTTGTTCGTCACGCTGATGCACTGACGATGACCGCCGTCCTGCTTGTTCAAGCGCATGACCGCGTGCGCCGTCGTGCCAGAGCCCGAGAAGAAGTCGAGGATGACGGCGTTGGGCTTGTCCTTCACGAAGAAGCGAAGAGTGTCCTCGACGGCATAGAGCGCCTTTGGGAACGGAAACTTGCGACCCGGCATAAGGCGACGCAGGAGGGACGAACCATGCTCGGAAGCGTTGTGTCCCTCGATCTTCCACTGGGTTGGCGCAAGTTGAAGACCGCTGTCTGCGTCAATGCGCACAGCCTCCACTGAGCCGTCTGGAGCGCGGCCGGTGATCTCGAAAGCAGGAGAGCAGACTTCTTTCCAAGCCCCTTCGGGGAGGTAGTTGATGACGTACCCGTAGTGGGTCTCACGTCCCACTCGCACACGTCCCTCGTCTAGGCGGCGCATGAGTTCCGGCCCACTGCACTGCCAGTTTCCCTCGGACTGATCGGTCCGAATAGGAAGAACGGTTGTTAGGCCCGGTCTGGCGGCAACAGTTCGTTCTCCCAAGGGAATCGGGTCCCCCGCTGCGACGACTTGCATTTTTTCGGGGTCGACGAAAATCGGATAGTAGAGACCCGGCCGGTCGGACCTGGCCGAGTGCGATCCGCGACGCATGAGGGAAGTCCATCCCGGCCCCTCGGGTTTCGAGGTCGAGGCGGCGATGGCGCCAGCCTGCCACCCTGGACCAAGGGGCAGACGTGCGGGCCCTGACTCGCCCAGCATGACGAAATAGATGTATTCGTCCGTGCGACGAAACGCCTTTCCTCGTGCAACCCCCTTGGGGTTGATGACACTTGAGACCATCTGGATACGAGCGTCGGGGAACGTCTGCTCGAGGAGCATTCCCAGGCGGAGATACTCCTTCTCGTCGATGGTGACGATTAGGACGGAGTCCTCAGGATTGAGGAGTTCACGGGCAACCTGGAGGCGGCGTTCCATGAAGGACAGCCACTTCGAGTGGCGGTAGTCGTCATCGGAGGCGACGTAGTCATTGTTGTACTTCCAGTCCTTCGCCCCGGTGTTGTAGGGCGGGTCAATGTAGACGCAGTCCACCTTGTGGCGGTGGGTGTATGTGAGCATCGCGAGGGCGTGGAAGTTCTCGGCGTTGATGACCGTGTGGAACGGCTTGTCCCCACCGTTTTCGACGCGGCCTGTCTCGACCAGGCCCGGGTAGATCGGGTCCTCGAAGCGGGCGACGACCACCAGGTCCTCGATTGCTGCTGTTGAGGTGGCCGGCTCGCGGACCTCGGGGTCGACGTCTGCTTCGGTCAGGTGGGCTTGCTTGCCATCTGGGGTGCGTTCGAGGTCGGTGACGACCCAGTGACGGGTGTCCCCGATGGTGAGGGTCCCCCGCGGGGGCAGCACGCGGACGGTGTCTCCGCGGCGTACGGGTCGGCCGGGCAGCTCGACGGCCTCGGGCTGGTGGCGCTCAAACACGAGACCAAACTGGTTGTGTCGGGTGAGCTGGCGGAACTCAGCTTCCAGGTCTGTGGCCAGCTGTGGGTCGGTCTTGCGGGCCTGGGCGAGCAGGTCAGTCAGTCGAGACACGGGTGTTCTTTCTTTGGGCCGAGTGGCATGGGGCGCTGTCCGCGCTGATCCTGCCCATCCTAGGGACCGGGGATCTCGTGCCGAGCAGGGGCTTCGCGCGAGCTTAGGATCAGCTGCGATGCGATTTCGCATCGCGTCATCCACTCGAGCAAGGAACTCGCCCATGTCACGACGCTCTCTGGCTTCTCTGGCCACTGCTGCTGTTTTCGTCGCCACCGCTGTCCTGGGGGGTGCGGGCCCGGCGGCGGCCGGCACTACGTATTCGGCCCCGTTGCGCACGGCTGTGGCGTCGTTGCCGGTGGCGGCGGAGAACAATGCCGGCTATGACCGGGCTGCCCAGTTCGGGGACTGGAAGGATGCGAACAGGGACTGCCAGAACACGCGGGCGGAGGTGTTGATCGCAGAGTCCAAGACCACCCCGAAGTTCACGACGGCCCGTAAGTGCACGGTGGCCACGGGCAAGTGGGTGAGCAGCTGGGATCTGCGTACGCACACGTCTGCTTCGACGGTGCAGATCGATCACATGGTGCCCGTGCATGAGGCGTGGGGCTCGGGAGCTCGGTACTGGACCAAGGCCAAGCGGGTGGCGTTCTACAACGACTTGGGGGATGCCCGGTCGCTGAGCGCGCAGACCTCGGCGTTGAACTCTGCCAAGCAGGCCCGCGGTCCGGAGCAGTGGCTGCCGCCGAAGAACCAGTGCCAGTACATCGCGGACTGGACCGCGGTGAAGATCCGCTGGGGGTTGAAGGCTGACGCCACGGAGAAGGCGTTCTTGGTGAAGAAGGCCGCCTCCTGCGCGAACACCACTCTGAAGGTGACCCGGTACTGAGGCTGCGCGGCCGCAATGGCGCCCATCCCCTGGCCGTTGACGGCTGCGGGTGTGGGCGTTGGTCCACCCGGGGGCTGGCTCGAGGACTTGTGTTCGTACCCATGTCTGTCACGGCCACCCCTGAGATCCACAAGCGAATCGTGGGCGTGTTGCGCTTTTACCTGCACGGCGAGGACGACTGAGACGGCGCCGAACTACCTGAACGGAGAACGACCATGACCGAGAGCACGGGTCTTGAACACGCGGTGCTGGATCCCGGGCAGACGCCCCTACACGCCCGCGTCCTCGAGAGGGGGTGCTGAGGATGTCGCGCGCACCGGGGCGCAGGAGTGGATCGCTGAACGTGGTCGATTGGGTGCTGGGGGTGTGCGGGGTGGTAGCTGCTTTCCGCGCTGTGGTTGCCCAAGATCGAGCACCACGGCCCGCTGACCCACTGCCCGATGATGTGGTGGCTGCTCGTGCGAAGGAGCTGCAAGAGAAGTGGGCGAGGAAGGGGAGATACAGAGCGGCGGTTATCACGTTGTTGGCCTCCGTGATAACGGCGGGGGGTGCTCTGCTGGCGGCGGCTGGCGCGACCGCCGACGAGCCTGCATGGGTAAAGGAGTCTGCTGTCCTTGCGGTCTTGGCGGCAACCAGCTTGCGGGTGCTGGCGAGTCTTCGCCCTACGGGATGGAAGCGGTTTCCGTGGTCCGCATGGGCGACGATCCTTTACGGGTCTCTGTGGCTACTGGTGATGGGCCTTGCGGCGGAGATGTGGTCTGCTCCGGGCTACATCCTCAGTACTCTCACTCCGTTGTTTCTGCTCGTCGCGGTGGTAGTGCAGGACAAGGCAACCATGAGGGGCCAGGCAGACGCTCCCGAGACCTTTCGAGAGATGATGGTGGATGCCATTCCGCAGAAGTGGCGGGACTAGGGCGCGGTCAGCACGGCGCCTGCGTGCGCGGGCACCAGCCCGTGGGCGGCGGCGTACTGGAAGCGCAGCATCTGGGCCAGGTGGGCCTGGGCTTGCATGAACGCGAGGACCTGAGCGGCGTCGGGCCGGTAGGCGGTGCCGTCGGCGGTCTGGGCGCGCACCATCTCGGGGCGGTCGTGGGCGACCCAGCGGGCCACCTCGGAATCTGTGCTCGGCAGGGACGTGGTCATCCGCCCTTGCCAGGACACCTGGATCATCAGGGACACCTCCACCCTTACGTTGATCTGACGTCAACATACTAGGTGGGCTGGCAAGTGGAGGGCAATAAGCTCTGGACGCGCGAAAGCGCCCCGCGAGGTTCCTGCGACTGTCAGATCAACGGGAAAGCGGGGCGCTTCTGGGGTCCAGTCTAGGCGACCAGCGCCGCCGGCGGGAAGGCGTCCGGGGTGTCGATGAACCGCCGCAGCACCTGGCAGCAGTGCCACCAATGACAGGCTGCGGTGCTCGCATGCGCGCGCTCGCTGTCTGTCACCACCTCGCTGGCCTCGGCCAGGGCGGCCTCCAGGTGCTCGACCTCGATGCTCATGGCTCCTCCGATCCGCGGGTGTCCTTCACCGTGGATAAGGCCGTCGCGCGGCCGTGATGTCCCTTCTGGGCGCCAGGCAGAGCGAAGCCCTCCCGGCGCGGAGGGGGGATGGCCAGGAGGGCTTCTAAGTCGCAGGCCCTACGGGATGGGCTCACGTTCGACCTGTGTAAACCGTAGCAGGGGCAGTGGTGACGGGGGGGAGGGTTGTGGATAGGGGTTGCGGGTGTATGGAATGACGCGTATGGTTTGACGTGTATTGCTAGACCTACGTGAGGTGATTCTGTCGCCTCCAGATTGAGAGAGCACACCCATGACCACCTTCTACTACTCCGTCAACGAGATGGCTCGGCAAGCCGGCTTCACCTCGCCCTCCACCTGGACCCGCATCAAGAACGACCTGCGCGCCCCCGATGCCGTCATGGTCAGCAAGATCCAGGGCGCCGGCTGGACCCTGGACAGTTGGGAGGACGCCGCCAACAACGAGCTGCACACCCGTCGCGAGCCCCTGATGAAGGCCATCACCCGCCTGCGCCTCGAGGAGGAGGCCCTGCGTCAGGAGTACGGCGTGACCGACCAGGACGAGCCGGCCGACCAGAAGGCGGAGGGCTGAGCCATGAACGCTATCGAGCTGAAGTGCCGCCGAGAGGCCCTCGGTCTGTCCCGCGACGCCCTCGCCGACACCCTGGGTGTCGCGGAGAAGAGCATCACCCGCTGGGAGTTCGGCAAGAACCCGCCGCGGGACTGGTCCTGGATCGACTCGGCCATGACCCGCCTGGAGGACTACCGCGAGCGCCTCGTGGAGGAGCTGATCGCCGAGACCTTGCGCGTGCATGAGCAGGCCGGTGCCGCGCTGATGTTGACCTACGCTTCCCGCGGTTCCTTCTACAGGTGGTTGCCGGAGATGGAGGAGCCGGACATGGGTGATGGCATCGCGGTGATTCCCGTGGAGCTGCACCGGGCGGCCACCGCCGAGGCCGCGCGCCGGCTGCGGGTGAGCCATGGGCTGCACGCCGTGATCGAGGCTGTGCCCACTCCGCAGGAGCGTGAGGGGGCGGGCTCGTGAGCGTGCGTCGATGGGTCTCGAGCGTCGTCGCCGTGGTGGCCGCTCTGGGTGTGGCTGGCGCCGTCGGGGGTGGACATGTGCAGGGGGTCCAGGTGCCAGAGGTGAAGCTTCCCAAGGTGGCGCTGCCCAGCGGAGTGGAGCTGCCCTCACTCGGCGACACGTCCCCGACGCCGGCGGCCGGCCCGGTCGGGGGCCAGCTCGAGCAGCTGGCCCTGACCTCCGCGGCACCGGCCAGCGCCTACACGCGAGACGCGTTCGGCCAGCGCTGGGCGGACGTGGACCGCAACGGCTGTGACACCCGCAACGACGTGCTGCGGCGCGACCTGACACAGGTGCAGATCAAGCCCGGCACGCAGGGGTGCAAGGTGCTCTCCGGCCAGCTCGTGGACCCCTACAGCGGCGCTACGATCCCCTTCTCCTCCCAGGACTCCCAGGCCGTGCAGATCGACCACACGGTCTCCCTTGCCGATGCCTGGGCCTCCGGGGCGTGGGCGTGGGACGAGTCCCAGCGCACGGCGTTCGCCAACGACCCGGCGAATCTGCTGGCCGTGGATGGGCCGGCGAACAACTCGAAGTCGGATGCGACCGCGGCGGACTGGCTGCCGGACACCGTTGCGGGCCGATGTGAGCTCGTGGAGCACCAGGTGGTGGTGAAGGCCAAGTGGGGGCTGAGCGTCACCGAGCGCGAGCGCGCGGCGATGCGCAGGGTGTTGGCCTCCTGCCCGGCTGGGTGAGCGAGGCCGTAACGTGTCCGGGGGGTGGGTGACCATGCCCCTGAACGGATGGACGATGCTGGCGCAGGAGGAGGTGTGAGCGATGACGACTACCACGGGTACCGACCTGGCCCCGAGGCTGCGCGCGTTCAAGCACCGCCTGGACCCCAACCCCGCCCAGGCCACCCTGCTGGCCCAGTACGCCGGCGCCGCGCGCGTCGCCTACAACATGCTCACCGCCCACAACCGGGCCGCCCTGGCCGCCGGTGCCGCCCGTCGCACCGAGCTGGCCGAGACCGGGCTGGCCGGCCCCGAGCTGGCCGCGCGCATGAAGGCCGAGCGCGCCGCCGACCCCACCCTCCGCG
>NZ_JABFAY010000090.1:0-2160 GCF_017168495.1 Micrococcus sp. KRD096
GGCCAAGCCCGGTGAAAAGATCCAGGTGATCGCCAACGTCCCGCAGCTGCCCGCCGCCGGCGACCTGCACTGCGAGATCATCGCCGACGGCACCACCGCCCCCCTGGACGCCCAGACCGGCGACCCCAAGGGCATGCCCATGGTCCAGTGCGAGGCCACCGTCCCCGAGCCCACCAGCTGAGCATCCCGCGGACACCGCGACACGTCCCCGCAGCACCTCCACGACACCCGCAGCTGTCACGAGCACTGGATGGTGTCTAGGAAGGACCGGGACCAGCCCAGATCCCTACGACAGCTCAACCCAGGAGCCGTGAATGCCCCTGGGAGTCTGGCTCATCCCTGCGCGGGCGGAGCTTCCGACGGGCTCACCGACTTTGACGACGTGCCCGTGGGCTCATCCCTGCGTGCGCGGGGCTTCCACGATCGCGGAGCGTTTCGTGGAGAAGATGGGTGGCTCATCCCTGCGTGCGCGGGGCTTCCTCGGCAAGCAGCTCGTCCACAGCAGCAGCGTCGGGCTCATCCCTGCGTGCGCGGGGCTTCCTCTACCCTGCCGTCCTCGAACAGCGTCAGGACGGGCTCATCCCTGCGTGCGCGGGGCTTCCATGGCTCGCATGCTTGCTGACGGCAAGACCAAGGGCTCATCCCTGCGTGCGCGGGGCTTCCACCCTCAGTCAGTCAGTCAGTCCGTCAGTCAGGGGCTCATCCCTGCGTGCGCGGAGCTTCCACGGGCAAGCTGGCGATGGACTGGGAGTCCGCGGGCTCATCCCTGCGTGCGCGGGGCTTCCACTACCTGGCCAGGGCGGATGCTCCGCGCTCTGCGCTTTCCCCTTCGGTTGAGGGGGGTTGGGATGACCAGCCAGTTGCCCGGCTGGACATGCCCACACCCTGGGGTGCGGGCTTGACGCTTCCACGCCCCTGCCTCGCGGCCCCGCCAGATGGCGGGCCCGAGACAGCAGCTCCACGTCCGTTTCGACTCTCCCGACGGCCTCGGGCGAGCTCGACCCCTGCTCCACGCTCCTCCTGCACAGCCCACGCCCGGATGTTGATCGCGGCGTTCACGTCGCGGTCGATCACCAGGTGGCAGGCCTCGCACTCGAAGGTCCGCTCGGCCAGGGACAGCGTGGATTTGACTGTCCCGCAGCGCGAGCACGCCTTCGAGGAGGGCGCGAATCGGTCGATCATCTTCACCTGGGACCCTGCCCAGGAGGTCTTGTAGTCCAGCTGCCGGCGCAGCATCCCCAGCCCGGCATCCAGGATCGCCCGGTTCAACCCGGACTTGGCGGCCACGTTCCTACCCGGCGCCTCGAGCGTCCCGCGGGCCGAACGGGTCATCCCCGCCACGTTCAGGTCCTCCAGGGCGACCACCGCGAAGTCCGTCGCCAGTCTCGTGGACACCTGATGCAGCAGCCCCGCCCGACGTAGGGCGATCCCGTGCTGGAGTGCCGCGATCTGCCGGCGCACGCGCTCGCGGCGGTTCGAGCCGGGCTGGGTGCGGGCGTGGGCACGCTGGAGGCGGGTTAGGCGGGCGGCCTGGCGGGCACCGGGGCGGCCGTTGTCGATGACCTCGCCGGTGGAGAGGGCGGCCAGGTGCTTGACGCCCAGGTCCACGCCGACGGCGCCGTTGGCGCGCTGGCGACGGCTGGGCCCGGTCCGGATGGGGGTGGGGTCGGCAACGAGGATCGAGGCGTACCACCGTCCGCCGGCCTGGGAGATGGTCATGGACCGGATCTGGGCGCCGCGGCGGCAGGCGCGGACCAGGCGGCTGGTCTTGTCGTAGGTGCGGATGGTCCCCAGGGAGGCCAGGCGCAGGTGCCGGTGGTCGGTGATCACCCCGCGGCGGGGCTCGCCGCGCTTGTAGGGGGTGCCCGCGGCGCCGATGACCTCGGGGGCGGGGATGGTGAAGCTGTCCCGGGACCGGCCCTTCTTCTTGAACCGCGGCAGGCCGACGCGCGCGCCGGCGCGCGTGCCGGAGGCGGAGGCCATCCAGTTCTCGGTGGCCTTCGCGGCGTTCTGGAGGCCGGAGACCAGGACGCGGCGGGGCACGGTGTGCATCCAGGGCTCGGCGTATCGCTCGTCGGTCCATGCTTCGGCCGGGTCGGCGCCGGCGGCGATCGCGGCGGCAGCCTCGCGGTGGCGGCGGATCAGCGGGGTCAGGTGGGC